>JAICWH010000002.1 GCA_025934895.1 Nocardioidaceae bacterium
GGCTGGCGCGACCGGGAGGCCGGCGCGCCGATGACGACCGATGCAATCTTCCGCATCGCTTCGCTGAGCAAGCCGATCACCTCGGTGGCGGCGCTCTCGCTGATGGAAGAGGGCGGTTTCGCCCTCGACGAACCGATCACCCGCATCGCGCCGGAGTTCGAGCAGATGCGGGTGCTGCGCTCGCCAGACGGCCCGCTGCACGAGAGCGATCCGGCCGAGCGGGCGATCACCTTCGAGGATCTGCTGACCCATCGGGCGGGCTTCACCTACGGCAGCTTCTGGCGCGGGCCGCTGGGCGCCGCCTACGCCGACATGCTGGGCGGGCCCATCGACAGCCGCGTGGCGGCCGAGGACTGGATCCCGCGCCTCGCCGGCCTGCCGCTGGTGGGCCAGCCGGGGCACGGCTTCCACTACGGCGTCTCCAACGACGGCACCGGCGACATCCGGGTCACGCGGGCGACCATCCTCTGGGCGCCGCTGGCCTTTCCGGTGGTCCGGCTGCCGGAGGAGACCATCCGCCCCGGGCAGACCGCGGCCTTCGTGATCACCTACGGCGCACCTCGATGTGCCGGCTCCCCGGCGACCGCCCCGGTCCTGGTCGCCACCGTGAACGGCCAGACCCGGCGACTGCCACTGCACGTGGACGACCCCGGCCTGCTGGTCCGGCTGCACGCCAAGGCGTGCGCCGAGCAGCGGCTCGCGACGGTCGCCGGCGTCCACCTGCGGGTCGCCACCCGGACCGAGGAGATCGACGGTGAGGAGTACCTGCCCGCCGACATCGTCCTGCGCCACCGTCCGGGCGCGACCGGGCGGGTGCGGATCGTCGACCTGTCCGGCAGCGTGCTGATCCAGCTGCTGCCGCGGGGCGGCCGCGGGGCCCTCCCCGGTGAGCTGGGCCCTGGGAGCGCGAGCACGGCGTTCCCGGTGCTGTTCGGCTCGGCGCACCGGTGTGACGCGCACGCGCTCGGCCAGAGCTCCCAGACGTTCCTGATGAGCGCCTTCGTCCGTCTCGGCGACCGGCCCCCGCTCCGCGTCGTGCTGCCCCTGAGCACCCGCGAGCGCGACCGGCTGATGGGCGTCATCCACCGCGACTGCGACGGCGGTCGGTGAGGCCACCCCGCCGGGTTTGAGCCGGGCGGAGTCGGGTAACCAGCACACATGACCGACTCGAACACGCATTCGAACGACTCGACCGACCAGGAGATGCTGGGCGCCCCTCGGCCGGGTGACAGCGGCACCACGGAGAAGGACCCCGAGCAGTGGGTCACCGGGGACGAGCCGATGACCGGCGCGCAGCGCAGCTATCTCGACACCTTGGCCCGCGAGGCCGGCGAGCAGCTGAGCCCCGATCTCACCAAGGCGGAGGCCTCCGAGCACATCGACCGGCTGCAGTCCAAGACCGGTCGGGGGCAGGACTGACCGGCGCCGGCGGGTGCGGGTCCCGTCAGCGGGTCGACTCGGCGGCGAGCACGGCGGCCCCGACGATCCCGGCCGTGTTGCGCAGCGTGGCCGGCACGATGGGGGTGTCGATCTCCAGCAGGGGCAGGAACTTGGCGCCGTGCTTGCTGACGCCGCCGCCGACGACGAACAGGTCGGGGGAGAGCAGCCGCTCGAGGGTGTGGTAGTAGCGGCTGAGCAGCTTCGCCCACTCCTTCCAGGACAGGTCCTTCTTCTCCCGGACGCTGTTCGCGGCCTGCGTCTCGGCGTCCTTGCCGTTGATCTCGAGGTGGCCGAGCTCGGAGTTCGGGACCAGGACGCCCTCGTGGACCAGGGCGGTCCCGATGCCGGTGCCCAGCGTGGTCAGCACCACCAGACCGGCCTGGTCCTTCGCGGCGCCGTAACGAGCCTCAGCGAGCCCGGCTGCGTCCGCGTCGTTGACGACCACGACAGGACGGTCCAGCTGCTCGGTGAACAGCTCGACGGCGTCGGTGCCGATCCACGACTTGTCGATGTTGGCCGCGGACCTCACCACTCCGCGGACCACCACGCCCGGCACGGTGATGCCGACCGGTCCGTTGCCCGGTGCTCCGTCGGCCACCAGCCGGGCGACGACGCCGGCAACGTCCTCGGGTCGGCCGCCGGCCGGCGTCTCGATGCGGGTCCGCTCGGCCGCGAACTCGCCGGAGGCCAGGTCCACGGGTGCGCCCTTGATGCCACTGCCGCCGAAGTCGATGCCGAACGGGTGTCCTGCTGGGGTGGCTGCCATGGCGGGAGGGTACTGCACCTGGTCGGTCCTTCGGCCGGCACCGCTCGGGCCTTCCGACACCTGTCGAAGAAAGGGGTCGACAACGGGCGGCCCCGCCGTCAGGCTCCGAGGTGAAATGACCAGCAGCGACGTATGGGACGACGAGACCGCGCGGCACTACGACGCGGATGCGGCTGAGAAGTTCGCACCGGAGGTGCTCGAGCCGACGGTCGACTTCCTCGCCCGGCTGGCCGGTCCTGGACCGGCCCTCGAGCTCGCGGTGGGCACCGGCCGGGTCGCCGTCCCGCTCCTCGCCCGCGGCGTGCCGGTCGTCGGGGTCGAGCTCTCCGCGTCGATGGTGGCGCAGCTGCGACGCAAGGTCGACGAGCCCACCCTCCCGGTCGTGGTCGGGGACATGGCGACCACCGAGGTCGCCGGGGCGTTCTCGCTCGTCTACCTCGTGTGGAACAGCATCTCCAACCTCTGCACCCAGCGCGAACAGGTCGCATGCTTTCGCAACGCCGCCCGGCACCTGGCTCCGGGAGGACGGTTCGTCATCGAGCTCTGGGTCCCGCCGGTTCGCCGGCTGCCTCCCGGACAGTCCGCCGTGCCGATGACGGTGACCGATGGGCACCTCGCCTTCGACACCTACGACCTCACCACCCAGCGATGCACCTCCCACCACTACCGGCGCGAGGCCGACGGGTCGACCCGCTACAGCCACGGCAGCTTCCGCTACATCTGGCCGGCCGAGTGCGACCTGATGGCCCAGCTGGCCGGGCTCGAGCTCGAGCAGCGGTTCGCCGACTGGGACCGGAGCCCGTTCACCTCCGAGAGCGAGAGCCACGTCTCGGTCTGGCGCACGACCTAGCTTCCTCGGCGCTGCGCAGCTGCACCGCGACATGGCACCATCGATGGGTGACCAGCAGACCTCCCGAGAGTGAGCGCCTGCGTGACCTCGCCCGGCTGCGTCGGGTCCGGGACCGCATCGACCGGGAGTACGCGCAGCCCTTGGACGTCGAGGCGCTCGCCCGTGGCGCGCACATGTCGGCCGGGCACCTGAGCCGCGCGTTCAAGCAGGCCTACGGTGAGTCGCCGTACGGCTATCTGATGACACGGCGTATCGAGCGCGCCATGGCACTGCTCCGCCAGGGCGACCTCAGCGTGACCGATGTCTGCTTCGCGGTCGGCTGCTCCTCGCTGGGCACGTTCAGCACTCGCTTCTCCGAGCTGGTCGGGATGCCGCCCAGCGCCTACCGACGGGACACGGCGCGGTCCGGCGCGGGGCTGCCGTCGTGCATGGAGAAGCAGGTCAGCAGACCGGTCAGGAATCGAGAAGCCCGGCACCGCGAGCCGCACCTACCCTGAGCGCCATGGACATCACCATTCACACCACCGTTCTTCCGCACGACGACCCGGACGCCTCCGTGGCGTTCTACCGGGACAACCTCGGCTTCGAGGTCCGCACCGACGTCGGGCAGGGGAGGATGCGCTGGATCACCGTCGGGGCGCCCGAGCAGCCGGACACGTCCATCCTCCTGGCGCCGCCGGCCGCCGACCCCGGCATCACCGAGGACGAGCGTCGCACCATCGACGAGATGATGGCGAAGGGCACCTATGGCTGGATCCTGCTGGCCACCACGGACCTCGACGGCACCTTCGACAAGCTCCAGGCCACCGACGCCGAGGTCGTCCAGGAGCCGACCGAGCAGCCGTACGGCGTCCGTGACTGCGCCTTCCGCGACCCTGCGGGCAACATGGTCCGCATCCAAGAGGTGCAATGAGCACCCCCACCGGCAGGGATGGAGAGACGATGAGCATTGCCACCGAGACGCACGCGCAGTCGGCGGCGCTGCACCCGGCGGACAGCCACGACCTGATCCGGGTGCACGGAGCGAGGGTGAACAACCTCAAGGACGTGCACCTCGAGATCCCCAAGCGAAGGCTGACGGTGTTCACCGGTGTGTCCGGCTCGGGCAAGAGCTCGCTCGTGTTCGGCACGATCGCGGCGGAGTCGCAGCGGCTGATCAACGAGACCTACAGCGCGTTCGTGCAGGGGTTCATGCCGACGCTGGCTCGGCCCGAGGTCGACGTGCTCGACGGGCTCACCACCGCCATCATCGTCGACCAGGAGCGGATGGGAAGCGACCCGCGCTCGACGGTGGGGACCGCCACCGACGCCTACGCGATGCTGCGCATCCTGTTCAGCCGGCTCGGGAAGCCGCACATCGGCTCCCCCCAGGCGTTCTCCTTCAACGTCGCCTCGATCAGCGGCGCCGGTGCGGTGACCATGGAACGCGGTGGCCGGACGACGAAGGAGCGGCGGAGCTTCAGCATCCTCGGCGGCATGTGCCCTCGGTGCGAGGGTCGCGGGTCCATCAACGACATCGACCTCACCCAGCTGTACGACGAGACCCTGTCGCTCAACGAGGGCGCCCTCCGGGTCCCCGGATACAGCATGGAGGGCTGGTTCGGCCGGATCTTCACCGGCTGCGGCTACTTCGACACCGACAAGCCGATCAGGAGGTACACGAAGAGGGAGCTCAACGACCTGCTCTACAAGGAGCCGACCAGGATCAAGGTCGAGGGCATCAACCTCACCTACGAGGGGCTGGTCCCGAAGATTGCGAAGTCCATGCTCTCCAAGGACGTCGACTCGCTGCAGCCGCACATCCGCGCCTTCGTGCAGCGGGCGGTCACCTTCAGCACGTGTCCGGAGTGCGACGGCACCCGGCTCAGCAAGGAGGCCCGGTCCTCGAAGATCGACGGGACCAACATCGCCGACGCGAGCGCCATGCAGATCAGCGACCTCACCGAGTGGGTGACTGGTCTGCACGAGCCGTCGGTGGCGCCGCTGCTGGAGTCCCTGCACCACACGCTGGCCTCGTTCGTCGACATCGGGCTGGGATACCTCAGCCTGGACCGCCCGTCGGGAACGCTCTCCGGTGGCGAGGCACAACGCACCAAGATGATCCGCCACCTCGGGTCGTCGCTCACCGATGTCACCTACGTCTTCGACGAGCCCACGATCGGGATGCACCCGCACGACATCGTGCGGATGAACGCCCTGCTGCTGCGGCTGCGTGACAAGGGCAACACGGTGCTCGTCGTGGAGCACAAGCCGGAGGCCATCGCGATCGCCGACCACGTCGTCGACCTCGGCCCCGGGGCCGGCAGCGACGGGGGCCGGCTGGTCTTCGAGGGCACCGTCGAGGGTCTGCGCCGCAGCGACACCCTCACCGGCCGGCACCTCGACGACCGGGCCGCCCTCAAGGACAAGGTGCGGACGCCGTCCGGTGTCCTGCAGGTGCGCGGCGCCGCCACCCACAACCTGCGCGACGTCGACGTCGACATCCCGCTCGGGCAGCTGGTCGTCATCACCGGTGTGGCCGGGTCGGGCAAGAGCTCGCTCATCCACGGCTCGGTGGCCGGCCGCGACGGGGTGGTCTCGGTCGACCAGGGCGCCATCCGTGGCTCGCGACGCAGCAACCCCGCGACGTACACCGGACTGCTCGACCCGATCCGCAAGGCGTTCGCCAAGGAGAACGGTGTGAAGCCGGCGCTGTTCAGCGCCAACTCGGAGGGTGCCTGCCCGAACTGCAACGGCGCCGGCGTCATCTACACCGACCTCGCGATGATGGCGGGGGTCGCCGTCCAGTGCGAGGTGTGCGACGGGAAGCGGTTCGAGGCGTCGGTCCTGGAGTACCGGCTCGCGGACCGGGACATCAGCCAGGTGCTGGCCATGCCGGTCGCCGAGGCCGAGAGGTTCTTCGGGCCGGGCCAGGCGAGGATTCCGGCCGCGCACAAGATCCTCGAGCGGCTCGCCGACGTCGGGCTCGGCTACCTCACCCTGGGGCAGCCGCTCACCACGCTGTCCGGCGGCGAGCGGCAGCGGATCAAGCTGGCCACCCACCTCGGCGACAAGGGTGCGGTCTTCGTCCTGGACGAGCCCACCAGCGGCCTGCACCTGGCCGACGTCGAGCAGCTCCTCGGGCTGGTGGACCGGCTGGTCGACTCCGGGAAGTCGGTGGTCGTCATCGAGCACCACCAGGCGGTGATGGCGCACGCCGACTGGATCATCGACCTCGGGCCGGGCGCCGGCCACGACGGCGGCCGGGTGGTCTTCGAGGGCACGCCCGCCGACCTGGTCGCCGCCCGGTCCACGCTGACCGGTGAGCACCTGGCGGCCTACGTCGGCGCCTGACCCGCCTTGAGAGCCCGATCGCCGATAATCTACATTATGTCAACTACGGGCGGCCGGCAGCGGATGTTCCGGTAGACGTGCACGCCGCGGCGCGCGGCGTCCGGGGCCACCGGCAGCTCCAGCAGGAAGCCCCGGTGCAGCTCGGACGCCGCCACGACGTAGCAGTCGGTGGCCGCCGGGAACAGGTACATCCACTGCTGTCCGCGGTAGCCGTGGGAGCTGGAGTGGTGCCGGTCCAACCGCGCTGTGGCATGCATCCCGTTCCAGTCCAGCCCGGCGTTGATGGCAGTAGCCGGTACACCTGCGTGCGTGAGCCGACGCGCGGCCTCCCACACCGCGTGGTCGCGACGGTCCGTGAGCAAGGTGTTCGTCACCGACAGCGTCAGCAGGATCGCGGCCAGGGCCGCGGCCACGGCGCCGTACACCAGGTGCGCGGGGCGCAGAGACAGTCCTCCTCCGCCCGCGGCCGAGCTCGCGTCCGGGGCACGGGCAGCCCTGACCGGGGTCAGCAGCAGCACGGCGAGGCCGGGAAGCATCGGGACGTGGTACCGGTCGACCTGGAACTGTCCTGCCAGGCACAGCACCAGACCGAAGCAGGCCAGGAGCCCGGTGTAGGCAGCGAGCATCGTCACCGCCGGGTCCGCGGCCCGGGCCTTGGCGACCGCGGTCCTCGGCGTCCGCGGCGCACGCGCGCCGATCTCCCCGAGGAGCACGATGCCGGCGACGGCGCCCAGCACCTGGGCGATGTCCCACAGCCAGGGCTCGACCGACGACGGCGCATATCCGACGGTGGCGACCCGGAACCCGCCCATGGCGGTGGTGTAGTTCGACAGCAGGACCCGTGGCAGGTGCGGCAGGTGGCCGCCGGCGAGCGCAGCCACCCCGCACACGCCGAGCACCCAGCCGCAGACCCGGCCTCGACCGGGCCTCCTGCGCCAGCCGTGCATCCGGGGAGGTGCCCCGCGAGCCGACCCGTCCGACGACCGGCGCGACCACGCGCGCCACAGCGACCAACCGGACAGTGGCGAGAGGACCAGGCCCAGGGTGTACGGCACGCGCAGACCGCTGCGCCAGGTGCCGGCCGCGTGCAGACGGAGGCCGAACGGCGGGATGTCGGGGTGCCCGAGCTGGTGCCGCAGCTGCTCCAGGACCACGCAGGCGACCGCAGCGGCCACGGTGGCGGTCACCGCGAACCGCCGGAACCGCCGCCACCGCGGACCGGTCCCTCCGTGCACCAGGGCCCCGACGAGCACGGCGCCGAGACCGGCGACCGCCTGCTCGCGGATCGTGAAAGCGACGATCCCGGCCGCGACGGCCAGCAGGAACCGCGGTCTGCTCTGCTCGTCCACGGCCCGCGCAGCGACCAGCACCGTGAGCAGCGACATCGCTGCCGCGGGCAGGTCGGTCATGAACGAGCTGGCCAGCAGCGGAAGCCCGGGCCACAGGGCCAGCACGACCGGCACGGCGACGGCACGGGCCGGACCGACACACCGTCGGGCGACGGCGAACGCGCACCACATCCACAGTGCGGCGGCCGTGACGCCGTACAGCTTGAGGCTCGCCACGTGGTCCCCGAAGACGGTCAGGAACGGCTGCGCAGTGGCCAGCTGTCCGACCAGGAACATCTGTCCCCAGCCCTGCAACCGGAGGTGACCGGTGCGGTGCAGGTCGAACGCGGACCGCATGAAGGACCAGTCGTCGTTCTGTGGCAGCAGGGCTCCGGTGGCCACGCTGGCCACGAACGACGCGGCGGCCACGACGAGGATCACCAGCAGCGTCGCACACTCAGGTAGCCGCCCCCGACGGTGAAGCCGCGCCGGTCCCGGGCGCGAGCCCGGCGCGTGGCTCGGAGCGGCCACGGCGATGTCTGCGTGCGCCCTCAGCGCGCGGGCCGGGTCACCGGCGCTCGTCCGAGGCACTTCTTACGTCGCCTCCCCACTTCGTTCGCATCCCGTACGCCGTGCCGCCCGGACCGGGCTGTTCGGGCGCCGGGCACTCGCCCGACTCCGGGATGCCCTCATCCTCCTGCACCGGGGGCTTGCGTGGTGCCCGAATCACCTGGGTCGACAGGTGCGTCCCCAGGGGACCAGATGTGAGTATCCGGGCTCACGACCTGGGTCCTCCGCACCCCTCACAGTGGAGGCATGGAGATCTCGATGCCGCAGCCTCGTGCCAGGAACGTTCGGACCGCGTGCGTCGTGGCGCTGGCCAGCTTCGTCGGGTTCCTGGTCGTCCCCTCCGTGGTGCGACCGGTGCTGGTGGCCATGCTGGTGGCCTCCACGTTGGCCGTGGTGATTCTCGCGGCCAGGTGGATGCGGAGGCCGCCGGGCTCGCGCGCGCTCGGGTCGGTGGCCATCGCCTCCGCGGCCGGGCTGCCGGGCGCCGTGGCCTACCTCAGCTCACTCGCCGACGAACCAGCCGCCATCCCGATCGTCGGCACCCTGGTGCTGCTGCTCTCGCTGGTCGGGCTGATCGTGTCCGCCGCGGCCCTGCACGAGTGACGGGCCGGACGCGTCCCGGCGCCGGCCACCCTCAGTCGTTCACCATCCGGGTCAGCCGCGCCCTGGCCTGCGCGCCCAGCTGCGACTGAGGGTCCAGGTCGAAGCGGACCGCGTGCACCGTCCCCTGGAAGGCGTTGTCCCGGGCCGGGTAGTCGTCGGTGACCGGGCTCCCCCGGTCCACCCCGACGTTGAGCGTCTCGTCGAACGCGAAGTAGAAGGCCGTCGTCGCCGGCAGCTCCCCGGTGCCGACCTGCTCGCCGTCGACGACCAGCGTGATGCGGGCGGCGTCTCCCGGTGGGCCGCCGGCGTAGTCGAACCGCATCCGGACCTCGTGCCGTCCGGTGCCCAGCACCCGCTCGGCCCGCACCGTGGTGAGGTCACGTCCGTGCAGGTTGTAGGCGTACGCCGGCCTGCCGCCGCGGCAGTACAGCGACCAGCCACCGAACCGGCCGCCCTGCGCGACCAGCACACCGTCATCGCCCTCGGTGGCCTCGAGCCGCACCGTGACGGTGTGCGAGCGGTTCTTGAGGTTGGGTGCGGCCTCCTCCGTCAGCCGTCCGGTGTGCGGCCCGAGCTCGATCGACGTACGGCCGTGGTGCAGGTCCAGACGCCCCGCGACCGCAGGGTTCTCGCGCTCGGTGACCCGGTCGTCGAGAGGGAACACCTGATGGCGTCCGGCCTCGATGACGAACAGCTCGCGCAGGGCTGCGAGCCGCTCGGGGTCGGCGTCCGCGAGATCGTGGGCCTGCGTCCAGTCGGTGGTGGTGTCGTAGAGCTCCCAGACGTCGTCCTCGAAGGGCCGGTCTCCCGCGTCGACCATCAGCCACGGGGTGCCGTGCCGGGTCACCGCGGTCCAGCCCTCGTGGTAGATCCCCCGGTTGCCGACCATCTCGAAGTACTGCGTCGTGCGCCGCTCCGCCGCGTCCGGGTCGTCGAAGCAGTAGCACATGCTGGTCCCCTCGATGACCTGCTGATCCACGCCGTTGACGAGGGTCGGGTGCGGCAGCCCGGCGGCCTCGAGCACGGTCGGGAGCACGTCGATCACGTGGTGCCACTGGTGGCGCACCACTCCCCTGGCCGCGATGCCGTTCGGCCAGTGCACGACGAGCCCGTCGCGGGTGCCGCCGTAGTGCGAGGCGACCTGCTTGGTCCACTGGTACGGCGTGTTCATCGCCAGCGCCCAGCCGACCGGGTAGATGCCGTAGGTCGTCTCGTCACCGAAGCTGTCCCGCGCCTCGTCCATGGAGGCGGTGTCGTCGGCGATGCCGTGCCCGACCAGGTGCTCGCGCAGGGTGCCCAGCGGCCCGCCCTCGCCGGACGCGCCGTTGTCGCCGAGCAGGTACAGCAGCAGGGTGTCCTCGAGCACCCCCATCTCCTCCAGCGCGGCGACCAGCCGCCCGACGTGGTGGTCGGCGTGCTCGGCGAACCCCGCGTAGGTCTCCATGAACCGCGCCGCCACCCGTCGCTCCACCGGGTCCAGCTCGTCCCAGTGCGGCACCCCGGCCGCCCACGGCGCCAGGTCGGCCCCGGTCGGCACGATCCCGAGCTGCTGCTGACGTCGGAGCGTCGCCTCCCGCTGGGCGTCCCAGCCGGCGTCGAAGCGCCCCTCGTACCTGTCCACCCAGGCGCGCGGCACGTGGAACGGCGCGTGCGTCGCCCCGAGCGCCAGGTAGGCGAAGAACGGCTTGTCCGGCGTCAGCGCCTGCTGGGTGCGCACCCAGTCGACGGCATGGTCCACGAGGTCCTCGCTCAGGTGGTAGCCGTCGGCCGGGGTGCGGACCGGCTCGACCGGTGTCGTGCCGTCGTAGAGCTGCGGGTACCAGTGGTTCATCTCGGCGCCCATGAACCCGTAGAACGCGTCGAAGCCCTCGCCGGTCGGCCAGCGGGTGAACGGTCCCGAGGCGTTCACCTCCACCGGCGGCGTCTGGTGCCACTTCCCGAAGGCCGCCGTGCTGTAGCCGTTGCCGCCCAGGATCTGCGCCATCGTCGCAGCGCTCGCCGGCCGGTAGCCGCTGTAGCCCGGCTCCAGCGTGGACATCTCCGAGGTGACACCCATGCCGACGGAGTGGTGGTTGCGTCCGGTCATCAGTGCCGCCCGGGTCGGGGAGCACAGCGCCGTGACGTGGAAGCGGCTCATCCGCACTCCCCCGCCGGCCAGCCGATCGGCCGTCGGCATCCGGCACGGGCCGCCGTACGCGCTGGAGGCCCCGAACCCCATGTCGTCGACCAGCACCACCAGCACGTTGGGCGCGCCGGCCGGGGGACGCACCGGCCGGATCGGCTCGCGCGCCTGCGTCAACGGCACCCCCCCGGTCGCCGCGACGGTGGGCTGCACCGTGGCCCGGGCGTCCGAGGTGGCGGTGCGTACGTCGACCGGCAGCACGCTGCGGTCCGGTTCAGCACTCTGCTCATGCACCTGCTCATGGGACCACGCCGGAGGCTGCCGCACCCGCCTCGGCCGCGATCGGCACGCCGACGGCTCCCCGACACGCAGGCAGAGAACGACCTCTGAGCCACTCCCAGGCATCCGAGCACGCAGAGCGCGGTAGCGTGACACCCGTTCGACCCGCACACCGTGCACAGGGGGCACCCATGGCAGAACCTCCCGTCATCGGGTGACCTCCACGACCGGCGGCATCGACCCGCCTCCAGCGCCGCGCACCGGAGAACCGGTGCTGGCCCGTGCCACCCCGTTCCTGCTGGTCGACCTCGAGCTGCTCACCGACAACATCCGCGCGATGGCACGGCTCGCCGCCGACCGGGGGCTGGCGCTGCGACCGCACGTCAAGACGCACAAGTGCACACAGGTGGGACGGCTGCAGAAGGAGGCCGGCGCGGTCGGGCTGACGGTCGCCACCGTGGCCGAGGCGGAGGTCTTCGCCGCGGCCGGGTTCGACGACCTGTTCATCGCCTACCCGCTGTGGGTCGACCCGGCCAAGGGGCACCGGATCCGTGACCTGGCCACCCGAGCCGGCGTGCGGGTCGGCATCGACTCGCTCGAGGGAGCACGCGCGCTCGCCGCGCAGGTCCCGGGCTGTCCCGTGCTGATCGAGGTGGACTCCGGCCAACACCGCTCGGGGGTGCAGCCGGCGTCCGCCGGCGTGCTGGCCGAGTGCTCACAACGAGCCGGCCTCGACGTGCGCGGCTTGTTCACGTTCCCCGGCCACAGCTATGCCCCTGGAGCCGCCGCCACGGTGGCCGCTGAGGAAGCCGCCACCTTGCGTACGGCGGTCGAGTCCCTGGCGCAGCGCGGCATCGAGGCGCACGTGGTCAGCGGTGGCAGCACCCCGAGCGTGGCGGAGGCGGACGCCGAGGTGCTCACCGAGATCCGGCCGGGGGTCTATCCCTTCGGGGACGCCCAGCAGTGGGAGCTGATGACCACGACCCCGGGCCGGATCGCCCTGACCTGCGTGGCCACGGTCGTCAGCCGGGCCGGGGGAAACGTCGTGCTGGATGCCGGCAGCAAGGCGCTCGGTGCGGACCGCCCGGGCTACGCGTCCGGGTACGGCCGGCTGCTGGACCATCCCGACGCCCGGGTGGTGCTGCTCGCGGAGCATCACGCGGTGGTGACCTGGGACACCTCACCGCTCCCGACGCTGGGCAGCCGGCTGCGCGTCGTACCCAACCACGTGTGCACCGCGGTCAACCTCGCCGACGAGCTGGTGCTCCGGGACGGCAGCTCGTGGCCGGTGGCCGCCCGAGGAGCGAACACGTGACCGGGTTCGAGCTCGTGGTGCTCGACTGCGACGGCGTGCTCGTCGACACCGAGCGGCTCACCGTGCACGTGGAGGCGCGGGTGCTGATCGAGATGGGGTGGCCGCACACCACGCAGGAGGTGGTCGACCGCTGGATGGGACGCTCCTCGGCGGCCCAGCTGGTCGAGGTCGGTGCGCGGCTGGGGGCCGAGGCCGCTCGCCGCTTCGACGAGGTGATGACGGCCGAGCTGCTCGCGGCGTTGTGCCTCGCGGCAAGCCGGAGCCGGACCTGTTCCTGCACGCGGCACGCTCCATGGCGGTCGAGCCGTCACGGTGCGCGGTCGTCGAGGACAGCGTCCACGGCGTGCAGGCCGGGGTCGCCGCCGGCATGACCGTCTTCGGATTCGGCGGAGGGCTCAGCGCACCTGAGACCCTGCAGAGCGCCGGTGCGGTGGTCTTCGAGGCGATGACCGACCTGGCCGACCTGCTGCTGGTCGACGGCGTGCCGGACTGCTAGTGGTCGGTCCCGGCGCCCGCTGCGGCCGCCCCCGTCTCGGTGCTCGTCTCCGACGTGACGATCTCGCCACCGGCGTTCTCCAGGTGGGCCCGGATGAACCAGTGGAACAGCTCCAGCTTCTCGAGGTGACCGATCAGCATGTCCTCGGTGACCGGGTCGAGGTCGCTGATCGTGGCGACGGCGGCGCGGGTCTCCTCGATCACGCCGCGGTAGACCAGGTCCAGTGCGCCGAGGTGCTCCTGGGTGGTGGCCCGGCCGATGCTGTAGTCGTCCCAGGTGCGCTCGGCGACCAGGGAGCCGGGCGTGCCCTTCGGGGAGCCGCCCAAGGTGGCGATCCTCTCCGCGGTGTCGTCGGCCATCGCCCGCACCGCGTCCACCTGCGGGTCGATCATCTCGTGCACCGCGATGAAGTGCGGGCCGACGACGTTCCAGTGCACGTGCTTGAGGGTGAGCTGCAGGTCGTTGGTCGCGTGCAGCCGGGACTGCAGCAGAGCGATGACCTGCTCCGCATCGTCGGTGTCGATGCCGGGAACGGTGTACGTGACCCTACTCGTGGAAACCATGGCCCGCGGGTACCCCGCACCCCCGGAGCGAAACTGCTCGTGCCACTCCGACTGCAGGATCGCGTACTGGTCCTCGTCCGCCCACTCACCCTTGAACAGCTCGTTCTTCACCAGGTGCGCCTCATGCCGCATGCCGAGCCTGGTCAGCACCGCCGCAGACGCGGCGTTGCGGGCGTCGAGCCGAGCCACCACGCGCCGTAGCCCCAGCACCTCGAAGGCGAGCTCGAGCAGGTGCCTGGCACCCTCCGTCGCCAGGCCCCGGCCGGAGAAGTCCGGGTGCAGCACGTAGCCGATCTCTCCACCGCCGTGCTGCACGCTTCGCAGGAACAGCACGAACTCGCCGACCAGACGGCCGCCCGCCTTGTCGAACCCGGCCAGTGTCACGCCGTCGCCGTCCTGCCCGAGGCGAAGGCTCTGGTGCCGGTCCAGTGCCGTGCGTGAGGCGGTCTCGTCGCGGGTCGCCCACGGCAGGTAGCGCGCCACCTCGGGTCTGCTGTGCAGGTCGTGGAAGGTCGCGAGGTCGGCCAGGGTGTAAGGACGCAGCAGCATCCGGTCGGTCTCGGCCCGATAGTCGGTGAGATCCACGCGCACCTCCCTGGTGTCTGCTCTCGGGCACTGGTCCCAACCTAGTGCGACCCACCGCCTCGAGCGTTTCGGCCGGGATGCCCGGACATTGACGCAGCAGAGGCCGACGGGGTAGCCGGCAGCCGCGCCGGTGCCGTGCGCGATGATGCCCCGCGTGACCATGTCCTCCCCGGCCCTCGTCGAGCTCGCCCAGACCTACGGCATCGCCACCGGCTACACCGACTGGCGTGGCCGCCAGGTCGACGTGCCGGCCGAGGCGGTCACGGAGGTGCTCCGCGCCATGGATGTCGACGTCTCCGACCCGCGGGCCGCTCTCACGCACCGGCAGGACGAGGTGTGGCGCCGGATGCTCCCGGCCTGCGTCGTGGTGCGCCGGAGCGAGCAACGGTCGGTGGCCGTGCACGCCCCTCGAGGGGACGCACCTCAGCTGCACCTGCGGCTCGAGACGGGCGGCGAGCTGTCGCTGCACCACCAGCAGCCACGCGGCGAAGCCCGACAGGTCGACGGACAGGAGCTCGTCGAGGTCGCCTTCGAGATCCCGGACGGGCTGCCGCTCGGGTACCACGCGATGCTGGCGCGCTGCGGTGGCCGCGAGGTGGAGGCCACCCTCGTCGTCACCCCCGACTGGCTCGGCGTGCCCGCGTCGATGGGCGAGCACCGGTCGTGGGGCTTGGCCGCCCAGCTCTACAGCGTGCGCTCGAGGCAGTCCTGGGGGGGCGGCGACCTGACCGACCTCTGCGACCTCGCCGTGTGGTCCGCGGCCCGGCTCGGCGCCGACTACCTGCTGGTGAACCCGCTGCACGCCGCCGAGCCGGTGGCCCCGATGGAGCCCTCGCCGTACCTGCCGACGTCGCGGCGGTTCTTCAACCCGCTCTACATCCGGGTCGAGCGCATCCCGGAGTACGTCGACCTGCCGGCCGCCGACCGCGCAGCCGTCGAGGACCTGGCCCACGGCGTGCACACGAAGCTCGACGGGGCCGACGTCATCGACCGGGACACCTCGTGGACGGCCAAGCGCGCGGCCCTGCGTCTCGTGCACGACGTCCCCCGCTCGGCCGGCCGCGAGGTCGACTTCCGCGCCTACTGTGCCCGGCACGGCTCGGCCCTGCGGGACTTCGCGTTGTGGAGCGTGATCGCGAGCGACCACGGCAGCGACTTCCGCACCTGGCCGCACGAGCTGCAGGACGTGGCCTCCCCGGAGGTGGCGGACTGGGCCGTCGGGCACGCAGCGGACCTCGGGTTCGAGATGTGGCTGCAGTGGGTGCTCGACGAGCAGCTCCAGACCGCGCAGGCCAAGGCCGTCGCCGCGGGCATGTCGCTGGGCACGATGCACGACCTCGCGGTGGGCGTGCACCCCGGCGGAGCCGACGTCTGGCGGCTGAAGTCGACGTACGCCTCGGGGATCCAGGTCGGCGCCCCGCCGGACCCGTTCAACCAGGTGGGGCAGAACTGGAGCCAGCCGCCGTGGCGGCCCGACCGCCTGCAGGAGCTGGGCTACGCGCCGTTCCGCGACCTGATCGCCGCCGTGCTCCGACACTCGGGCGGGGTCCGCGTCGACCACATCATCGGGCTGTTCCGGCTCTGGTGGATACCGGAGGGTCGGCCGCCCTCGGAGGGCACCTACGTGCGTTACGACCACGAGGCGATGATCGGCGTGCTGGCCCTCGAGGCGCAGCGCGCCGGTGCGGTCGTTGTCGGGGAGGACCTCGGCGTGGTCGAGCCCTCCGCCCGTGAGTACCTCGCCTCCCGCGGTGTCTTCGGCACCTCGATCCTGTGGTGGGAGCGCGATGAGGAGGGTCGGCCGCTCCCGGCGGAGAGGTGGCGCGAGTACGCCATGGCCTCGGTCACCACCCACGACCTGCCGCCGACCGCCGGGTACCTGACCGGGGAGCACGTCAAGCTCCGTGACCGGCTGGGGCTGCTCACCCGGCCGCTGGCGGAGGAGGCCGCGGCCGACGACGAGGAACGCGAGTCGTGGCTGGGCGAGATCCGCGCACGTGGCCTGCTGCCGGACGAGGCGGGCATCGAGCGGACCGTCGAGGCGCTGCACCGCTACCTCACGCTGACCCCGGCCCGGCTGCTGTGCGTGGCCCTCACCGACGCGGTCGGCGACCGGAGGACCCAGAACCAGCCGGGCACGACGGACGAGTACCCGAACTGGCGGGTGCCGCTGTCCGGACCCGACGAGCGGCCGCTGCTGCTCGAGGACGTGCTGGAGTCGGCTCGGGCAACTCGGCTCGCCGGCGTCGTGCAGACCCCCGCCGACTGACGACCGGGTCGGACACCTCAGCCGCCCGCCCAGCCGCCCAGCCGCCCGCCCAGCCGCCCGCCCAGCCGCCCGCCCAGACGCCTGCCCGGGACGGACGCTCGGCGGCGAGCGAGCTGATCGTGACGGGGGGTCCCCGCAGATATAGGATCCTGCACGTCCGTGCGCGGTCCAGCACTCGGCCGCCTCACCCGCCCGTCGTGCGCCACCCCTGCGGCACCTGTGGCCCGCCTCCGAGGAAGCCTATGACCGGCCCCGCCGACCGGGACCCGTCCCCCGTCACCGGGGGACCGAGGAGTCCTGGGCCGACCCTCCAGACGATCGCCGAGGCAGCACGCGAGCGGGTCCCGGGCGTGGACGAGGTCGGGCTCTGTGAGGTCGACGCCCTCGGGCACGTCGCGACACGCGCGGCCACCAGCGACCTGGTGCGCCGCCTGCACGCAGCGCAGCAGCGGCTGGGCGCCGGCCCCGTGCTCGACCTCAGGTCCGACCCGCACCCGGTGGCGATCCCCTGGCTGCGCCGCGAGCAGCGGTGGCCCGGCTACGCCGACGCTGCTGCGACCGTCGGGGTGCAGGCGGAGCTGGTCGTGCCGGTGCCTGTGAACGACGCCAGCACGACGGTGGTCCTGGACCTCTGCTCCCTGGGCACCGAGCAGATCCATCCCGACGCGGAGACCGTCGCTCGGCTGTTCGCCGGCCATGCCGCGGTGCTGCTGAGCAGTGACACGGCCGGGCTGCTCGACGCGCTGCGGGCCCGCGAGGTCGTCGGCCAGGCCACCGGCATCGTCGCCGAGCGCTACCAGATGAGCGCCGAGCGGGCCTTCGCCTTCCTGGTCCGGGCGGCCTCCCACAGCAACATGACGTTGCGAGAGATCGCCGAGGAGCTGGTGCAGCGCCAGCAGGTGGACCGCCAGCTCGCCGACCGGGGGCTCCTCCAGCCACGCAACGGCTCCACGGTGGCCGGCACCGGATAGCCCGTGCCTACGATCGGTCCATGCCCTTCGACCATCGCACCGTCTTCCGCGCCGCCGACGAGGGCGTCAACGCCTACCGGCTGATGACCGCGGTCGTCGTACCGCGGCCGATCGCGTGGGTGTCCTCGCTGTCCGCGGACGGCGTCGTGAACCTCGCGCCGCACTCCTTCTACACGGTCGCCTGCGCGAACCCGCCGATCGTGCAGTTCACCTCGGTCGGCGCCAAGGACACGCTCCGCAACGTGCTGGAGACCGGCGAGCTGGTGGTCAACCTCGCCTACGGTCCCCTCCTGACCGCGGTCAACAACAGCTCGGCCGCGTTCGCGCCCGAGAGCAGCGAGCCCGAGGAGCTCGGCATCACCATGGAGCCGAGCATCGCCGTCCGACCGCCGCGGGTGAAGGACTCCCCCGTCTCGATCGAGTGCACCCTGCACAGCACGAACCAGCTCGGCGACTCCACCGTCGTGCTCGGCGACGTGGTCCTGTTCACCGTCGCCGACGAGGTGCTGGTCGACGGCCATCCCGACTACGACCTGCTCGACCCGCTGGCCCGGCTGGGCAAGGACGAGTGGGGCGTGCACGCCCAGGTGACCTCGATCAGGAGGCCGAGGAAACCCAGCGACATCAGGTAGCCCCGCGGCGCGGCCTCTACGCGGACGGCTCCAGCACCGGCAGGTCGTAGCCCACGGCGAACCCGGCGACCTTGTTCCCGTCGGCGTCGATGACCAGCGTGGGTCTCGAGCTGATGACCGTCCCGCCGCCGGCCTTGATCATGTCGCGGGTGCCCGTGGCGTCCTCGAACACGCAGTAGGTGGTGTACCGCTTCGTCATCAGCGACGCACGGACCCGTCGGTCCTCGCAGTCATCCCGACCACGCTCACGCGTTCGGGCATGCTCGTTGCTGTCCTGGCTGTCTGCATCGTTCCCCCGGTTTGCTGAAACGAGGCGCCCCCGCGCCTCTGACCCCAGTGTGCGGCCCACGTGCCGCGTTGGCAATGGGCCGGTCGGCCACGGCCGCGGGCACCCCCCGACGGCGCCACTACGCTGGGCACATGAGCCGCAGCCGTCGACCCGGGTCGAGCACCCGGGTCCGGGTGCAGGAGGTGACCCTTGGGCCGGCACCTGCGGCGAGCCCGCCGGCGGTGGTGCGGCACGAGGACCGGCTCGCGACCGAGGAGCCGCTGGAGATCCGGCTGGCGTGGCCGGGCCGGCCCGCGGAGCGGGTCGCGGTCACGATGCGGACCCCGGGACACGACTTCGAGCTCGCCACCGGCTTCCTGTACGGCGAGGGGGTGCTCGGGTCGGCCGAGGACCTGCGCAGGGTCGCCTACTGCACGGACGTCGCACTGGCGCCCGAGGAGGAGTTCAACGTGGTGACCGTCGAGCTGGGCCGGCCGCCCGGACGCGCACCCGCGGAGCGGTACGCAGGTCTCTCGTCAGCCTCGTCGGCGTGCGGCGTCTGCGGCACCGAGAGCATCGAGGACGTCCTCGCGCTCTGCCGGGTCACCGGGTCCTCCCGCTGGTCGCGGCTGCGAGTACCTCCCGCCGTACTCCTCAGCCTGCCGGACCGGCTGCGCGCCGAGCAGCGGGTCTTCGACTCCACGGGCGGGTTGCATGCCGCCGGGCTGTTCGACGAGCTGGGGAGCCCGCTGGTTGTGCGGGAGGACATCGGACGGCACAACGCCGTGGACAAGGTGGTCGGCGCCCGCCTCCTGGCCGGCACGTCCCCCGCAGCGCCCGTGCTCTGCGTGAGCGGCCGGATCGGGTTCGAGATCGTCCAGAAAGCGGTCGTTGCCGACGTCGGGGTGCTGGCCGCGGTCGGCGCGCCCTCGAGCCTGGCCGTCCACCTGGCCGGCGAGGCGGGGCTGTGCACCGCCGGGTTCGTGCGCGACCACCGGTACGTCGTCTACTCGGCCGCCGAGCGGGTCGGCGTGTAGGAACGGTTCTGTCGGTGCCGGGTCCTACCGTCAGGGCATGCGCATCCTGCACACCTCCGACTGGCATCTGGGCCGCTCCTTCCACGGTGTCGGGATGCTGGCCGCGCAGGCGGCCTTCGTCGACCACCTCCTCGAGGTGGTGGAGTCCGAGCGGGTCGACCTGCTGGTGGTCGCGGGTGACGTCTACGACCGCGCGCTGCCTCCGGTGGACGCTGTGGAGCTGGCCGACGACACGTTCGCGCGGCTGGCCTCCTCGAGGGCGTCCGTGGTCGTCTCGAGCGGCAACCACGACTCCTCGGCCAGGCTGGGCTTCAACGCCCGCCTCGCCGACACCGCCGGCGTCCACCTGCGCACCCGGTGGCAGGACGTCGGCTCACCGGTGATCCTCCGGGATGCTCACGGACCGGTGGCCGTCTACGCCCTCCCCTACCTCGAGCCGGACGCGGTCCGAGCAGCATGGGGGCTCCCGGAGCGCAGCCACCAGGCAGCGCTCACGGCAGCGATGGCCCGGGTGCACCAGGACCTCTCGACGCGGTCCGGGGCGCGCTCGGTGGTCCTCGCGCACGCGTTCGTGGCCGGCGGCCCGGACGACATCGGCCGGATGTCCTGCGACAGCGAGCGTGACATCTCCGTCGGTGGCATCCAGATCGCCTCCACGCGGCTGTTCACCCGCGTCGACTACGCCGCTCTCGGGCACCTGCACGGTCGCCAGACCCTGACCCCGACCGTCCGCTACAGCGGGTCCCCGCTGGCCTACTCGTTCTCGGAGGCGGCCCAGACCAAGGGATCCTGGCTCGTCGACCTCGGACCCGGGGGGGTGGACGCCGCCCAGTTCCTGGCCGCTCCGGTGCCCCGGCGGCTGGCCACCCTGCGTGGCCCCCTCGAGGACCTGCTATCCGACGCGGCGCTCACCGCGCACGAGGACGCGTGGCTGCAGGTGACGCTGACCGACCGGAACCGTCCGCTGCAGGCCATGGAGCGGCTCCGCGCCCGGTTCCCGCACACCCTGATGCTGGCGTTCGACCCTCGAGACGGTGCGCCGACGCGTGGCCCGGTGCAGCCACGGGTGGGCCGGCGCAGCGACCTCGACATCGCGCTCGGCTTCGTGGCGGAGGTCCGGGCGCTGGAGGCCACTACCGAGGAGGAGCTGCTGCTCCAGCTGGCCTGCGACTCCTGCCGGATCAACGACGACCGGGACGCCGACTTCCAGGTCACCCCGCAGATGCTGCTCGGCGGGGACGTGGGCTGATGCGGCTGCACAGGCTGACGGTGACCGCGTTCGGTCCCTTCGCCGGCACCGAGCACGTCGACTTCGACCAGCTCAACGAGGCCGGGCTGTTCCTGCTCACCGGGGCCACCGGTGCCGGCAAGAGCAGCCTGCTCGACGCGGTGTGCTTCGCGCTCTACGGCACGGTCCCCGGGGTGCGAGGCGTCAAGACCCTCAAGTCCCAGCACGCACCTGCGACTGCCAGGCCCGAGGTGCTGCTCGACTTCACCGTGCAGGGTCGCCGGTTCGTCGTACGCCGCTCGCCGGAGTGGACCCGCCCCAAGCACCGAGGCAGCGGGGTGGTGACCGAGAAGGCGTCGGCGTCGGTGGTCGAGAGGACGGGCGGCGTGGAATGCCTGCGGTCGGCGCGGGCCGCTGAGGTCGGGCTGCTGGTCAGCGACCTGATGGGGATGAACGCCGGTCAGTTCGTCCAGGTCGCCCTGCTGCCCCAGGGCGAGTTCCAGACGTTCCTCCGAGCGTCGTCCCAGGACCGCCATACCGTCCTCCAGCAGCTGTTCGGCACGGACCGCTTCGCCCGCATCGAGGACTGGGTGGGCGAGCACAGCCGTCGGGTCAAGGAGCAGGCCGAGGCCGGACGCTCCGGCGTGCAACGCATCCTGGACACCGTGTCGGACCGGTTCGGTTCGCCCGTTCCCTCCGGGCTGTGCGGGGACGACCTGGCGCCTGCAACTGCCGAGGGCCGCGTCGAGACCTGGGTCAGCGGTGTCCTGGTCCGGGCGGAGGCCGACGCGGCACACGCCCGGGAGGCGGTCCGCTGGGCGGCGGCCCGGGCCCGCGAGGCGCGACACCGCTACCAGGAGGCCGCTCGTCGTGCCGAGCAGGCCAGCCGCAGAGACTCCGCGCTGCGGGTGCTGGCCGAGCTCGTGGAATCGGAGCCGGCCGCCGGCGAGGACCGGTCGCGGCTCGCGGCGCACGACCGCGCGAGCAGGTGCACGCCGGTGCTCGACCTTCGCGCCCAGGCGCTCGCCGCGCGAGGGGATGCCGCCAGCTGCCGCGACCGCGCCGTGCAGACCCTGGTCGCCGCGCTCCCTGCAGGGGCCTTGGGACTCGACGAGCTGCTGCCCTCGTCCGACCGGGCCGGCCCGGTCGATCTGACCGCCGCCACCGGTCCCATCGACCTGCACGACCCGACCGAGCAGGCCGTCTCGGCGCTGCTCGAGCGGCTGCGCAGCCGTGCCGCCCGGTTGGAGGCGCTGGTGCCGCGCGAGCAGGCGGCCGCCGAGGTGCGGCGTGACCTGGACGGCGACCTGGCCCGGTTGGCAGTCGTCGAGAGGACGCTCGAGGACGCCGTGGCGCGTGCCGAGGCGCTCCCGGCCCAGGCAGACCGCCTCGGCTCGTCGCTCATCTCTGCGGCTGCCCTGGCCGCTCGGCACGAGACGCTCACGTCGGCGCTGACCGCGGCGCGCAGCCGCCAGGACGCCGCCGCACGCCTCGACCAGGCGCGACACCGGCTCGCAGCGCTCGACGACGCCCGACGGGACGCGCGCGACCGGATGCAGGACGCCCGCGAGGACCTGCACACCGTGGTGGCGCAGCGGCTCGCGGGGATGGCCGCCGAGCTCGCCGGCGCGCTGGTGGACGGCGCGCCGTGCCACGTGTGCGGCAGCGTCGAGCACCCCCGGCGAGCCACTCCCGAGGTCGGCGCGGTCGGCGACCGCGACCACCAGGCGGCCGACCAGCGCGTGGTCGACGCGACGTCGGCCCTCGAGGCCGCGGGTGAGGCCGTCCGCGCGGCTCAGCATCGCCACGACGCCCTCGCCTCGGCCAGCGGCGGCCGGTCCGCGCAGCAGGCCGCAGAGGAGGTCGCGCACCTCGAGGCGGACCTCGCCGACGCGGTCGCTGCGGCGCGGCTGTGCAAGGAGCTGAAGACCCAGCTGACGGCCCTGCGGGCGGAGCAGGCAGACCTCGGCCGTCGACAGTCAGCCGGGATCGCTGAGGCCGCGGCGTTGCGAGGATCGGCGGCGGCCCACGACCGCACCCTCACCGCTCTGAGTGCCGAGATCAGCGACGAACTCGGCGACCGACCCGCGGTCGCCTCGGTCGCCGACGCCCTCCGCCGGCTGTCCTCCTGGTGCGGACCGCTCTCCGACACGCGGGCAGCCGTCGCGGCGCTCGACGCCGCCGAGGCCCGGCTGGCAGAGGTGACCGACCTGGCTGTCGCCGCGGCCCTCGACCAGGGGTTCGGCTCCCTCACCGACGTCGAGGCGGCCCTGCTGCCGACACCGACCCACGAGCGCCTGCTGACACGTCTGCGCGAGCGGGATGAGGCCGAGGCTCGCGCCCGCGCCGTCCTCGACGACCCGGTCCTGCGGGACGACCCCGGGCCGGCCGACGCGCCCGAGCACCTCCGGACGTTGACCCTCGCGCTCGCCGAGGCGGAGTCTGCGGACGCCGAGGCGACCCGGCTGCTGGCGCTCCACGAGGACCGGGTCGCCGGCGGAAGGGTGCTGCTCGACCGGCTCGGGGCCGCACTCGAGGGATGGGCCCCGATGCGCGACGAGTCGATCCGGGCCGAGGCGATCTCGAGGCTGGTTCGCGGGATGGGCCACGACAACCGGCTCCAGATGCGGCTCTCGGCCTATGTCCTGGCCACCCGGCTCGACCAGGTGGTGGCCGCGGCCAACGAGCGCCTCGGTCACATGCGGGACCAGCGTTATCTGCTGCAGCGCACCGGTCGCGCCGAACGCCGCAGCGCGCAGGCCGGGCTGGGGCTCGAGATCGTCGACCAGTGGACCGGTGACACGCGGTCCCCCTCCACGTTGTCCGGGGGCGAGACGTTCGTCGTCTCGTTGTCGCTCGCCCTCGGCCTGGCGGACGTCGTCACCCACGAGGCCGGTGGCACGGAGGTCGAGACGCTGTTCGTCGACGAGGGGTTCGGCACCCTCGACGCGGATACCCTCGACGACGTGATGGACCGGCTGGACGGGCTGCGCGCCGGCGGCCGGACGGTCGGCATCGTCTCCCACGTCACGGAGCTGCGCAGCAGGATCCCGACCCAGGTCCAGGTCGACAAGGGGCGCGCCGGTTCGACGGTCCGCGTGCGGACCCTCGTGGGATGAGGCGCCGCCCATGGGAGGTGCCGTGCCTATCCGGGCCGGGGCGTCCAGAGGCCTGCCCGGCATGATGCTGCCATGAGCGATCCCGCCGGCCCGATGGTTGCCGTCGTCGACGTCGACGGCGTGGTGGCCGACGTACGCCATCGTCTGCGGCACGTCACCGAACGGCCGAAGGACTGGCGGGCGTTCTTCGACGGAGCCGCGGACGACCCGCTGTTGCTCGAGGGCGAGGAGACCGTGCGCAAGCTCGCGGAGGTCTACGACGTCGTCTACCTGTCCGGTCGGCCCGAACGGCTCCGGCACGTGACCGAGCGGTGGTTGCGCCGGCACGACCTTCCGGCGGGGCCGCTGCTGCTTCGGCCCCGGGACGACCACCGACCTGCCCGCTTCTTCAAGGTCGAGGCTCTCCGGCACCTGGCGGAGACCCGGACCGTCGTGGTGCTCGTCGACGATGACCCGCGGGTCGTCGAGGCAGCCCGGTCGGCCGGGTTCGACGTGCTCCCGGCCACCTGGATGGGCGAGCACTCGGCGCTGCGCGAGGCGCAGGAGCGCGACGGCCGCACCTGACCCCGACCCTCCGTGGGTGTGTCCGATCACCGGGACCTAGCCTCGACCCATGACCCGGCACGAGATCGACGACTCGTTCACGGCCCTGCCGTACCGGCGGCTGGCGGAGTCCGCGCTGACCCGCGCCCAGGACTTCCACGTGAGCCACGCGGACTTCCGGTTCGAGCGGATCAGGTCACAGGACGTGCGGGTCCGCGACGGCCGGCTGCAGGGTGCCTCGGACTCCGAGAACGTCGGCTTCTCCGTGCGGGTGATCCTCAACGGCGCCTGGGGGTTCGCCTCCGGGATGCTGCTGAGCAGCCAGGAGGCGGTCAGGATCGCCGAGACCGCCGTACGCACCGCACAGGTCGCCGCGGCGATGACGTCCCGTCCCGTCGAGCTGGCCGCGGAACCAGCCTACGACGACGTGCACTGGGTCTCCGACTACCAGGTCGACCCTCTCAGCGTGCCACTGGCCGATAAGGTCGACCTGCTGTCCGGCTGGTCGGCGGCGCTGGTGGCCGCCCCCGGCGTCGAGCACAGCTTCGGCTCGCTCCGGCAGGTGGTGGAGAACAAGTTCTACGCCGACCTGGCAGGCACCACCACGACCCAGCAGCGGGTCCGCCTGCAGCCGGACGTCGAGGTCTATGGGACCAATGACCGGACCGGGACGTTCGACTCGATGCGCACGGTCGCGCCTCCGGTCGGGCGAGGGTGGGAGTACCTCACCGACGGCTACGACTGGGACACCGCGCTGGGCGAGCTGCCGCCGTTGCTGGCGGAGAAGCTCGTCGCTCCCCCGGTAGAGGCCGGCCGCTACGACCTCGTCGTGCATCCCTCGAACCTGTGGCTGACCATCCACGAGTCGGTCGGGCACGCCACCGAGCTGGACCGGGCGCTGGGCTACGAGGCGAACTACGCCGGCACGTCGTTCGCCACCGTGGACAGGCTCGGCACCCTGCAGTACGGCTCCCCCGTCATGAACGTCGTCGGTGACCGGACCCGTCCACACGGCCTCGCCACGGTGGGGTACGACGACGAGGGCGTCGCGACGCAGAGCTGGGACATCATCCGCGACGGTGTCCTGGTCGGCTACCAGCTCGACCGGTCGATGTCGCAGATGATGCCGGAGCTCAACGGCGGGCGCTCCAACGGGTGCGCCTTCGCCGACTCACCCGGCCACATCCCGATCCAGCGAATGGCCAACGTCTCGTTGCAGCCGGACCCGGACCCGGGCGGTGCACCCAGCACCGAGGAGCTGCTGAGCCGCGTCGAGCGAGGGATCTTCGTGGTCGGGGACAAGTCCTGGTCGATCGACATGCAGCGCTACAACTTCCAGTTCACCGGACAGCGCTTCTACCGGATCGAGAAGGGCCAGCTCGCCGGCCAGCTGCGTGACGTCGCCTACCAGGCCACCACCACGGACTTCTGGGGGTCCATGGAGGCGGTCGGTGGCGCCTCCACCTGGGAGCTCGGAGGTGCGTTCAACTGCGGCAAGGCGCAACCTGGCCAGGTGGCTGCCGTGTCCCACGGATGTCCCACCTCCCTGTTCCGCAACGTGAACGTCCTGAACACCACCGCCGAGTTCGGCAGCTGAGGGGCGGACCAGCGATGACCGGCATCAGTCCGCAGGAGCTCGTCGAGCACGCGCTCGGCTCCTCGCGCAGCGACCACTGCGTCGCCATCGTGCACGACTCGATGAGCGCCAACCTCCGATGGGCCAACAACACGTTGACCACCAACGGCGTGATGCACGAGGTGACCGTGACGGTGGTCGCCCTGCACGGCATCCGCGAGGGGATGGCGGCCGGGTCGGTCTCAGCGACCGCTGCCTCGACCGAGCAGGTGGACCGGATCGTCGGGGCCGCGGATGCGGCGGCGCGGGCCGGGAGCCCGGCCGAGGACGCTGCCGACCTGCCCACCGGTGAGGCAGCCGGCGACTGGTACGACCCGTCCGGCGAGACCTCGATCGACGTCTACGCCGACTTCGCGCCTGCCCTGGGGGAGGCGTTCAGGCGCGCGGACGCGGAGAGCCGCTTGCTCTACGGGTTCGTCGACCACGACGTCACCACGACGTACCTCGGCACCAGCACCGGGCTCCGGCTCAGGCACGTGCAGCCGACCGGCCACTATGGCTGCACCGCGAAGCCGACGGACCTGTCCACGAGCGCCTGGGTCGGAGGCGCGACCCGGGACTTCGTGGGCGTCGACGCGCAGGCGTTGGACGCCGAGCTGGTGCAGCGGCTGAGCTGGGCGTCGCGTCGCGTCGACCTCCCGGCCGGCCGCTACGACACCGTTCTGCCGCCGACGGCCGTGTCCGACCTGATGATCTACGCCTACTGGAGCGCGTCCGCCCGCTCGGCCCATGACGGCCAGACGGTCTTCTCCCGCCGGGGCGGTGGCACCCGCATCGGGGAGCGGCTCAGCGACCAGCCCCTGCAGATGATCTCCGACCCGA
The DNA here is from genome assembly GCA_025934895.1 of Nocardioidaceae bacterium. GTDB lineage: Bacteria > Actinomycetota > Actinomycetes > Propionibacteriales > Nocardioidaceae > Nocardioides_B. The sequence goes on from JAICWH010000002.1 coordinate 26,776, forward strand.
CGTACGACGGGCTGCAGGCGGCGCCGTTCGTCAGCACCGGCTCGAGCAACGAGATCGAGAGCGTCTTCGACAACGGGCTGCCGCTCGGTCGTACGCACTGGGTCAGGAACGGCGTGCTGACGGCGTTGCTGCAGAACAGGTACTCCGCCCGGCTCACCGGGCAGCCCGTCACGCCGTACGTCGACAACCTCGTCGTCTCCGTCGACGGTGCCACCGGCAGCACGTCGGACCTGGTCGCTGGCGTGGAGCGGGGCCTGCTGCTGACCTGCCTGTGGTACATCCGCGAGGTGGACCCACAGACGCTGCTGCTCACCGGGCTGACCCGCGACGGTGTCTACCTGGTCGAGAACGGTGAGGTCACCGGTGCGGTCAACAACTTCCGGTTCAACGAGAGCCCGGTCGACCTCATGCGGCGCTTCACGCAAGCCTCGGCGACGGTCCCGAGCTTCTCACGTGAGTGGGGTGACTCCTTCCCACGCACCGCCACCCCGGCGTTGCGGGTGCCCGACTTCAACATGTCCACCGTCTCGCTGGCCACCTGACCCGGCGTGTCTGGCGGCGGCCTGCCCGCCGACCCGGCGTGTCTGGCGGCGCCTGCCCGCCGACCCGGCGTGTCTGGCGGCAGCGGGTCCGCCAGATACGCCGGGTCGGCCCGACGGCCTCGCCAGATACGCCGGGTCGGCCTCACGGCCTCGCCAGATACGCCGGGTCGCCAGACCCGCCGGGTCAGCGGCCGGGGATGGGGGCCGCGGGGTCGTACGGCACCCGGGTGAAGACGAAGGTCGCGCACGCCAGGTGGTTGACGGTCCCGTCGTCGTTGCGTACGACGCTCAGCCGCTCCCCGTGGTGGTAGCCGAACGTGCCGACGAACGTGCCGTCCTCCTGGGGTGCGAAGCCGTGCATCCGGACGTCGCTCCCGGCCTTCGTCACGACCACCTGTCGGCCGTCCCAGGCGAAGGCGAACGCGGTGTTCCCCCAGTGCCACACCCCCAGGACGTCCTCGACGGAAGGCGGCACAGCCGCGACCGGCCTCCACGGCGGCGGTACCGTCCCTTCCGACGCTTCGAGCGTCTCGAGCATCTCGACCGGCAGCCGGTCGCTGCGCATCCCGGTGGTGGCGTTGGCCACCGCCACCGCACCCGTACGACGGACGGGGTCGACGAACAACCCGGCCAGGAACCCCGGCATGGAGCCGGTGTGGCCGAAGACGAGACCCGAGCCACCGCGGACGATCTGGAACCCGAGACCATGCGCGGAGGCCATCCCCCCGGCTCGGCTGGCCGACTGCGGGGTCACCATCTCCTCGAGGGTCGCCCGGGAGAGCACGTCGTCGTGTCCGGCACCCAGGAACGCGGCGTAGCGCGCCAGGTCCTCGACGGTGCTCCACACCTGACCCGCCGGTGCCATGCCGCCGGCGTCGAACGCAGGCTCCTCGGTCAGCGTGTTGGCATAGTGGTGCACGCTCCAGCCGGTCGCGTGCGGCGGCTCGGGAAGGTACGACGTCCGCGTCATCCCCAACGGCGCAAGGATCCTCGAGGTCACCTGGTCCCACCATGACGCACCCCGAACCCGGGCGACCAGCTCACCGAGCAGCGCGAACGCGACGTTCGAGTAGTGGAACGTGACGCCGGGTGCGAACGCCGGCGCCGAGTCGTCCAGGGCCGCCACCAGCGCGTCGAACGGGACACCCGGGCTTCGCTCCCACCACGACCCGGCCGGCTCGGAGTTCATGCCCGAGGAGTGTGTGAGCAGGTGGCGCAGCGTCCGGTCGCCGTACGGGACCCCCGGCAGGTGCGCCGACAGAGGGTCGTTGAGGTCCAGCCTCCCTTCGTCGCGCAGCTGGAGGATGAGCACCGCGACCAGGGTCTTCGTGATCGACCCGATGCGGTACTGGACGCCGGGACCGGCCACGAACCCCTCGAGCGCGCTCACCGAGCCGGTCCACTCCAGGGAGCCGTCGCGGACCACCGCGGCGACCACCGAGGGCAGCCGCCCGGCCACCTGCTCGCGAGCGAGCAGCACCTCGAGCCGGCGCGCCGTCGACGGGAGGACGCTCATGCCTCGGAGCTGGTGAACGCCTCGGGCGGCGGGCAGGCGCAGACCAGGTTGCGGTCGCCGTAGGCCTGGTCGACGCGGCCCACGGGCGGCCAGTACTTGTCCGGGTCGTAGCCGGTCGGGAACACCGCCACCTCCCGCGAGTAGGCACGGTCCCAGTCACCGACCAGCGTCCTGGCCGTGTGCGGCGCCCCCCGCAGTGGGGACATCTCCGGGGTCCACTCCCCTGCTGCGACACGCTCGATCTCACCGCGGATCGCGATCATCGCCTCGCAGAACCGGTCGATCTCCGCGAGGTCCTCGGACTCGGTCGGCTCGACCATCAGCGTGCCCGGGACGGGGAAGCTCATCGTGGGCGCGTGGAAGCCGTAGTCGACGAGCCGCTTGGCCACGTCGTCGACGGTGACGCCCGTGCGACGGGTGAGCTCGCGCAGGTCGAGGATGCACTCGTGCGCGACCAGGTCGCCATGTCCCTTGTACAGCACGGGAAAGTGCTCGCCCAGCCGCTTCGCGACGTAGTTCGCCGACAGCACCGCCACCGCAGTCGCGTCGGTCAGCCCCGCGCCGCCCATCATCCGCACGTAGGCCCATGAGATCGGCAGGATGCCCGCCGAGCCGTACGGCGCCGCACTGACCGGCCCGCTGCCCGCCCGCAGCGCAGGGTCCGGGTGTCCCGGGTGTGACGGCAGGTACGGCGCCAGGTGTGCCCGCACCCCGACCGGGCCCACCCCGGGACCGCCGCCGCCGTGCGGGATGCAGAACGTCTTGTGCAGGTTGAGGTGTGAGACGTCGCCACCGAACTCTCCGGGCCGTGCGTAGCCGAGCAGCGCGTTGAGGTTGGCCCCGTCGACGTACACCTGGCCGCCGTGCTCGTGGACCACGGCGCACAGGTCGCCGATGCCGTCCTCGTAGGCGCCGTGCGTCGAGGGGTAGGTGACCATGATCGCGGCCAGCTCCGCGGAGTGCTTCTCGCACTTGGCGCGCAGGTCATCCATGTCGACGCGTCCGTCGTCCGCTGCGTCCACCACCACCACGCGCATGCCGGCCATCACCGCGGAGGCGGCGTTGGTGCCGTGCGCGGAGGCCGGGATCAGGCAGACGTCGCGGCCCGGCTGGTCGTTCGCGACGTGGTAGGCGCGGATCGCCAGCAGCCCCGCGAGCTCGCCCTGGGAGCCGGCGTTCGGCTGGATCGAGACCCGGTCGTAACCGGTGACGTCGGCCAGCCAGCCCTCCAGCTCGCCGATCAACCGCGCGTAGCCGAGCGCATCCTCGGCGGGGGCGAACGGGTGCAGGTCCGCGAAGCCGGGCAGGCTGATCGGCTCCATCTCGGTGGTCGCGTTGAGCTTCATGGTGCAGGAGCCGAGGGGAATCATCCCCCGGTCCAGCGCGTAGTCCCGCGCCGAGAGCCGGCGCAGGTAGCGCAGCATCGACGTCTCGGACCGGTGCGAGTTGAACACCTCGTGCCGCAGGTACGGCGTGGTCCGGACGAGGTCACCGGGCAGCTCGTCACCCACCCGGGCGTCGACCTCGTCGAGGTCCACGTCCGCCACGTCAACCCGGGAGGCGCCGAAGGCCTCGAGCACGGCCTCGAGGTGCGTGCGGGTGGTGGTCTCCGACGTGGAGACCCCGACCGTGTCGTCGTCCTTGTGCCGCAGGTGCACGCCCCGCTCCCGTGCTGCGGCCACCACGGAGGCGGCCCCGCCGGGCACCCGGACGGTCACCGTGTCGAACAGCTGCTCGTGGAGCACCTCGGCACCGGCCTCCCGCAGCGCGGCGGCCAGCACCGCGGCGTACCGGTGGGTGCGGAGCGCGATGGTCCGCAGGCCCGCGGGTCCGTGGTAGACGGCGTACATCGCGGCGACGACCGCGAGCAGCACCTGCGCCGTGCAGATGTTGGAGGTGGCCTTGTCACGGCGGATGTGCTGCTCGCGGGTCTGGAGCGCGAGCCGGTACGCCGTCCGGCCCTCGGCGTCGACCGAGACGCCGACCAGCCGGCCGGGCAGGTGTCGCTCGAGGCCGGCCCGAACGGACATGCAGCCGGCATGCGGGCCACCGTAGAACAGCGGGACGCCGAAGCGCTGGGAGGAGCCGACGACCACGTCGGCCCCCATCGTGCCGGGTGCCTCCAGCAGGGTGAGCGCCAGCAGGTCCGCGGCTACGACCGCCAGGCCGCCGCGCTCGTGCATCGCCTCGACCACTGGTCGGGGGTCGAGGATCGCCCCGTCCGAGCCCGGGTACTGCACCAGGACCCCGCACGGCTTGTCCAGGTCGCCTGGCAGGCCCGCGGTCAGGTCCGCGACGACGACCTCGATGCCCATCGCCCGGGCCCGGGTCGAGACGACGGCGATCGTCTGCGGCAGCGCGTTGGCGTCGACCACGAACGGCCCGGTCGCCCTCTTGTTCGCCCGCCGCACGAGCGTCATCGCCTCGGCCGCGGCCGTCGCCTCGTCGAGCAGCGACGCGTTCGCGGTCGGCAGCCCGGTCAGGTCACCGACCATGGTCTGGAAGTTCAGCAGCGCCTCGAGTCGACCCTGGGAGATCTCCGGCTGGTACGGCGTGTAGGCGGTGTACCAGCTCGGGTCCTCCAGGACGTTGCGACGTATGACGGACGGGGTGATCGTGCCCGAGTAGCCCAGGCCGATCATCGGCTCGAGCGGGTTGTTGCGGGCCGCCGCGGCACGCAGCTCACCGGCCGCCTGCTGCTCGGTGGCCGGCGCCGGCAGGCCGAGCTCCTCGGCCGAGCGGATCCCCCCGGGGACCGCCGCATCCATCAGCGCGTTTAGGGACTCGAAGCCCAGCGCCTCGAGCATGGTGTCCCGTTCGGCGGGGCTCGGCCCGATGTGCCGCTCGGCGAAGACGCCGGAGGTGTCGAGGTCGAAGAGACTGGGGTGGTCGGACATGGAGGCTCCTGGGCTAGCGCGGTCAGGTCGCCTCCCCCTCTGTCAGCGACGCCCACATCAGTGTCGTCTTCAGAGTCGCCTCACCCGCGCGGTCCTGGCGCCTGAGAGGTTCTGGGGAGGAGTTGCCCCTTCGGCGCTCCGACCCGGCTCAAGATCAGCAGGAGTCGAAGACTCTCCCGCACGGTGTCAGCAGCACGGTAGATTCTACCAACCGGGTCAGCCGACGGCGCGGGCCCGGCGACGGGCGGCGAGCTCGTCGGCGGTGTGAGCGGCGCTGTCGTCGGTGATCCGCTCGCTGGGCAGCTCCGCGAGGGAGCCCTCGATCTCACGCCAGACGCCGCCGATGGCGATGCCGAACACGCCTTGGCCGCCTTGGAGGAGGTCGATGACCTCGTCGTTGCTGGTGCACTCGTAGACCGTCGCGCCGTCGCTCATCAGCGTCACGCCGGTGAGGTCGTCGGTGCCCCGCGCGCGCAGGTGCTGCACGGCGGTGCGGATCTGCTGGAGCGAGACGCCCGCGTCGAGCAGCCGCTTGATCACCTTCAGCAGCAAGATGTCCCGGAAGGAGTAGAGCCGCTGGGTGCCGGAGCCGGTGGCCCCCCGGACGGTGGGATCCACCAGCCCGGTGCGGGCCCAGTAGTCGAGCTGGCGGTAGGTGATGCCGGCGGCACTGCACGCGGTGGGACCCCGGTAGCCGGTGCCGCTGGGGAGCGGGGAGACGTCGTCGTCGAAGAGCAGTCCCTGCTGGCTGGCGGCGTGGGCCGCCTCGTGTGCCGCGGTGTCGCGGGCTGCATCGCGTGCAGCCACGTCATCCTTGCCGTTCACCGGTGACCTCGTCTCGTCAGCTTCGCTCTGCGTGTCGCTCCCGGGAGGAAGCCGTCGTTCCCGGGACGCGGGCAGAGAACAACGGTGGAGTTACAGCGAAGACACTTCCCAAGGTAGGCCCCACATGCAGGGCGGTCAACGAGCACCGCGGCATCGGACCGGCGTGTCGTGACCCTCGACCTGAGGTTGAGGGTTGACCGTCAGAGCGCCTCGAAGTCCTCCGGTGAGACGTGGTCGAGGAACTCGCGGAACTTCTCCACCTCGTCCTCCTGCTCGTCGGGCACCTCGAGACCGGCCTCGTCGAGCACCTGCTCCGCACAGACGATCTTGCTGCCGGTGCGCAGCGCCAACGCGATCGAGTCCGAGGGGCGAGCGCTGACCTCTACGCCGGAGCCGAAGACCAGCACCGCGTAGAAGATGCCGTCCTTCATCTCGGTGATCCGGACCTCGGAGAGGTCCTGGCCGGTGGCGTTGAGGAGGTCCTTGATCAGGTCGTGGGTGAGCGGCCTGGGCGGCACGACGCCCTGCTGGGCGAACGCGATGGCGGTGGCCTCCACGGCACCGATCCAGATGGGCAGGTAGCGGTCGCCCGACACCTCCCGCAGCAACACGATGGGCTGGTTCGAGGGCATCTCCACACGGACACCGATCACGTCGACTTCGCGCACATCATCAGCGTACCCCCGCACTCGTGACCGGAACCTGGCAACTCTCAGGCGCGGAGCGCGGCTCTGACGAGAGTCGCGTGCAGCCGCACGGACAGGGCCGCCAGCTGCGCGATCGCCTCCTCAGCCCGCGCCGAGGCGGTCGCGTCCCGGCCGTGCCGCATCGTGGAGACCACCTGCTCGACCAGGCCGATCTCCCGGTCCGCCGCGGTCTTGAAGGCACGCAGATGACGGGGCTCGAGCCCGAACGACGCCATCTCACCCGCGGTCTTCGCGATCATCAACGCGTCCCCGTCGTACGGCGCCGAGCTGTGCCGCGGCCGGATGAGGCCGTAGGTCTCGAGCTGCTCCAGCAGAGGGTCCTCGATCTGCGCCGCGGTCAGCAGCTCGTTGCGGGACAGGCGCAGCTCGGCGCCTTCGCCGAGCTGCCCGAAGGATGCGGCCGCGGGGTATCCGTCGCCGTCGAGCACCACCCGGGGCACCTGCGGGCTGCTGGCTCCGTTGAGGCTGGGCGGCTCGAGGCCCCGGTCGATGGCGTCGAGGTGTTCGCGGATCACCTTCAAAGGCAGGTAGTGCTCCCGCTGGCAGGTCAGCACGTAGCGCAGCCGGTCCACGTCACGGTGGGAGAACTTGCGGTAGCCGGAGGGGGTCCGCTCCGGCTCGATGAGGCCCTCTGCCTCGAGGAACCGGATCTTGGAGATGTTCAGCCCCGGAAAGTCCCCACGCAGCTGGCCCAGCACCTCACCGATGCTCAGCCGTGCCCGCGACGAGGCGGACGGCCTCACCGGCCCTACCGGCCCACTCCGGCGTGGCTGGCGAAGTAGACCAGCCGGTACTTCCCGATCTGCACCTCGTCGCCGCCCTGCAGGGTCACCTCGTCGATCCGGTCGCGGTTGACGTAGGTGCCGTTGAGACTGCCGACGTCGGCGACCGTGAAGCCGTCCGCCGTGCGCCTGAACTCGGCGTGCCGACGAGACACCGTGACGTCGTCGAGGAAGATCTCGCTGTCCGGGTGGCGGCCGGCAGAGACCACGTCGGTGTCCAACAGGAACCGGCTGCCGGCGCTGGGGCCACGCTGCACGACGAGCAGGGCGCTGCCGGCCGGCAGGGCGTCGACGGCCGTCGCGTCCGCCTCGTTGAGCGACCCCTCGTCGCGGAGCTCGGATGCGTCCTTGGCAGGCGCCCCGAACGTGATGGTCGCCGTGGTCTCGCCGTGGCCCTCGACGGCTGCGGGTGTCGTCGGCCCGTCGCTGCCGGCGGCCGCCACGAGGCGGTTTCCGCACTGCGAGCAGAAACGAGCCCCGTCGGGGTTCTGGTGTCCGCACTGGGTGCAGAACGGCATGCTTGGCCTCCCGGCTCACTCGGCTTCGTCCCAGGGTGTCACTGACCCGCAACCGCCACGTTCCACAACCCTCAAGGCTCAGTCGAGGTTCACGGTTGCTTGGGCACGAACCTACCAGCGCCGGAGTCGGGGTCAAGGGGCGACCGGCCGGTCAGGACTCCAGGCCGGCCTGGTAGGTGGCGGCGTCCATCAGGGCCTCGACCGTCGCGGGGTCCGAGGGCACCAGCTCGAAGAGCCAGCCCTCCCCGTAGGGGTCGGAGTTGACCAGCTCCGGGGTGCCCTCCAGGGCCTCGTTGACCGCTGCCACGGTGCCCGCCACCGGTGCGTAGACGTCGCTCACCGACTTGGTCGACTCCAGCTCCCCGACCGCTGTCCCGCTCTCCAGCTCGGCGCCCACCTCGGGCAGCGAGACGTAGACGATGTCCCCCAGCGCCTCCTGGGCGTAGTCGGTGATGCCCACCCGCACCGAGGACTCGGCGGCGCCCGGGCGGCGAAGCCACTCGTGCTCGGCGGTGTACTTGAGGTCGTCGGGGAACACGGCTCTCCTCTGTCTCGGGTGGGACTGGTCAGCGCCGCAGATCGGGGTGGCCCGCCCGCTGATGTCGGCTGAGGTTGGCTGGGGTTCGCTGAGGCTATCGGGTCAGCCCGGGCTCGGCGTACTTCGGTGCCTGGACCTTGTGGAGGCTGGTGATCTGCACCGTGGCGAGCCGCTGCACCGTGACGGTGCCACCGACCCCGCGGATCTCGGAGATGAAGCCGCCGGTGAAGTCCAGAGCGGTCGCCAGCGTGTGCGGGTCGCCGATCGCGTCGATGACGTAGGGCGGTCCGAGCGGCGTGCCGTCTGCCAGGACCCCGCCGCCGGTGGTGTCCTCCAGGTAGGTCGATGCCACCACCCGGACCGAGTCGTTGAGCTCGATGACCTCCGCCCCGGCGTCCCGGAGCTCCTGGAGCCCGTCGATCAGCTGGTTGGTGCCGACGCCGGTGTTCTTGTCGCTCACGGTGACCCGCACGCCGGGACCCTCGGCGGGCATCGTGCCCGCCAGGATGCCGAGGGTGTCGGCCTGCTGGCGGGCGCGCAGCAGGGCCGTACGCCGCGCCTGGGTGTCGTTGCCCAGCGCGTCCCGGGTCTTCTCCAGCTTGGTGATCTGGGCCTCCGCGCGGTCGGAGGCCAGCGAGAGGGTGTTGATCAGCTGGATCAGGTCGCCTTGCCGGGCGCCGACGTAGGTGTCGTCCTTGCGGTTGGCCTGCACCTGGGTGACGCCAGCGAACCCGACGGCCGCAAGGAGCAGGCCGGCCACCACCTGGCCACGCGACCCCGGCTTGCGCAGGGCCGCCAGGAGCCGGGCCCGGCCGTCGAGGTCCTCGCGGCCGGATGGCTCGACCGGCGTCGCGGCGGCCGGCCGCGGAGCGTCCATGGGGCCGCTCGGGCCGAGCTCAGGCATGGAAGATGTGCCGTCGGATCGCGGCGACGTTGGAGAAGATTCGGATGCCCAGCACCACGATCACGCCGGTGGACAGCTGACCGCCCACACCGAGCTTGTCACCGAGGTACACGATCAGCGCCGCGATCAGCACGTTGGACACGAAGGAGATGACGAACACCTTGTCGTCGAAGATCCCGTCCAGGAACGCGCGCAGCGCGCCGAAGACCGCGTCCAGGGCGGCCACCACGGCGATCGGCAGGTAGGGGTCCAACCACACGGGCACCGATGGCTGGAGCAAGAGGCCGAGGAATACCCCGAGGAGCAGGCCGATGGCGGCGATCATCGGCGGCCCTGGAGCTCGTGGGCATGACGAAGGCTCACGCGCCTGGCCGCGGGCAGCTGCATGGAGTCCTTCACCTCGATGTTGAACTGCAAGCCGAAGTTGGATTGTAGGGTCACCCACACCCGCCCTCCTTCGGTGTCGAGCAGCCGGGCACCCATGTCCTGCGGGTTGCCGATCGCCGAGACGGTGTAGGGCGCGGTGAGGGACCGGAAGTCGACGGTCACCGCCCCGGCGGCGTCGCGGATCGGGGTCAGGCTGGTCAACCGCTGCCCGTTGATGGAGATGGCCTCGGCGCCGACCGTCCACAGGGCGTTGACGAGCTTCTGCAGGTCCTGGGACTGCACCCGCTTCTCGGGCGTGGTGGCGCCTGGTGCGTCGTCGACCGTCACCGCTATGCCGGGACCCCGGGTGGGTTCGCTTCCGGTCAGGATCCCGAGGCGGGTGAGCTGCTGCCGCATGGCGCGGCCCTGCGCGGTCGCGTCCAGGCTGCGGGCCTGCAGGGTCGTGATCTGGTCCTGCAGCACGCGCACCAAGGTGCGGCGCCTGTTCAGGTCGTCCCTGCGGGCGTCGACCTGCTTGACCAGCGTCTCGCGCGAGGTCGCCGCCTGGGGTGCGTCGCGGGAGTTCTGGACGGCGGCCGTCGCCACCAGCACCCCGAAGAAGGCGAGCACGAGCAGGGTCCTGCTGGCCGGCCGGGCCCCTAACGGCCTGCCGGGGGGCCTGCCGGTGGGCCCGCCGGGGTCTGGCGGCGTCCCGGCGGCCGCGTCCCGCATCCTCGCGGCGCGGGCGTAGTCGGCGTCCAGCGAGGTCGAGGCGATGTAGTCGAGCAGCCCCAAGCGCACGCCGGCCGGTGGGTCGGGGACCGGCTGGTGCGGGTCGGTTCCGCGTGGGTCAGCCACCATCGAGAGCAGGCGCCCTTCGGTCGCGGTCGGCGAGCAGCTTGTGGACCTGCCACGCATAGAGGAGGCCGGCCCACCAGTACAGCCCGATCCCCCAGATGGCGAACGCCCAGCCGAGGATCTGGGCCAGGTGCGCCAGCGTGCCGGTCGCGTCCCCGAGCAGCAGCAGCGGGAAGGCGTACAGGAGGTTCGCGGTGGCGGCCTTGCCCAGGAAGTGCACCGGCAGCGAGCTGTAGCCGCGGGTGCGCAGGAACGGCACGAGGCACCACAGGAACGCGTCTCGCGCGGGGAGGAGGGCGGCCACCCACCACGGGATGATGCCGCGCGCGGCGAGCCCGATCACCGTGGACAGGATGTAGAGCCGGTCGGCGACCGGGTCAAGGATCTCCCCGACCTTGGACGTCTGGTTGAGCCTGCGCGCCAGGTAGCCGTCGGCATAGTCGCTGATCCCGGAGACGAAGAGTACGGCGAGGGCCCAGCCGTCCGCCTCGGGGACCAGGACGAGCCAGAGGAAGAGGGGGACACCTGCGAGCCGGATGATCGAGATGACGTTGGGGATGGTGAGGACCCGGTGGCTGCCGCCCACCGCTCCGTCCTGCTTGTCCACCAGGTATCCCTCGCCTCGTTGGGAACCTCAGCACCCTATCCCGTCGGGGAGCGGGCTCCGGCAGTCCGGGAACGAGGGTGGCTGAAGCGGCGTGGCGGAGAGTGCTGGGGTCGACGTGGCATCTTCCCAGCGGGGATCGTGCGCCTGTCTCAGTGCGCGGAGATGCAGCGGCCGCAGCGGGGGCAGTGCGCCCGTGCGACGACGTCGAGCTGCTGACCGCAGCGGCAGTCTCGGAGGCGGCGGCGCACGATGCCCTGCTTCTTCGTGACCCGACTGTCGCCGTTCGTGGTGTTCTCGGTGCGGCTCATGAGCTCAGCTCCCCATAGATCCTGTCATGAACAGGAAACTGGCGAGCACGTCGAAAGTGACGCAGAAACGCCGGTCATGGCCCGAAAGGATCAGAGGGACCACCCGAAGGGACGAGCCGCTCGCTCAGAGCTTGTGCAGCTTCGCGAACGGCCGCATCAACCGCGTGCGCGAAGTTCCGAAGTCCACCACGACCGCCTGCTCACCCTCGACAGCGACCACGCGGCCGAGACCGTACTTGTCGTGCGTCACCCGCTCGTCGACCAGGAAGGTCTCCACCACCTCCGGCACAGGAGGCTTGAAGGGACTGCTGGCTAGGTGTCGCCGGGACCCGGCATATGGCTTCATTGGCTCCAGTATGTGCCAGGGGGGCTGTCCCTGTCGCCCTTCGGCGCCCACGATCGGGTCCGTACGGGGAGGAAGCCTGGCCGTGCGGCGTCTCCAGCCCCCCGGACCGGAGACGGCGCACTGCACACCTGAGACGCCGGAGCGGCCGGGTCGTGACGCCGGTTGAGACCGGCTCTTCGGCCTAGGGGTAGAGGTGCCGCACCAGCGGGCCCGGCGCGAACGGTCGCCAGCTCCTCTCCGGACGGGCCAACCGGTCGGCCAACAGGTGCAGGACGGTGGGGTTGTTCACGAGACCTGAGTGGCTGCCGCGAACCTCGATGTTCTGCCGACGCCGGCCGGGCGGCAGCAGACAGGACTTCCACGGCACCACGCCGTCGCTGCGCGTGTAGACGGCCGTGGCCGGCACCCGCAACGGCCCGGGCTCCGCCCACGGGCGCGCCACCATCGACGGCGTCACGTGCAGGTGCGACATCGCGTCGAACACCTGGGACGCGGCCCGACCGCTGCGGCGGGCCAGCCGCACCGGACTGCCGAGGGTGACGACCTGCCGGACACTGCCCGGAGACTTGCGGGCGAGCTCGTGCGCGTAGAGACCCCCCAGGCTCCAGCCCACGAGGCTGACCCGGCTGCCCGAGGAGTCAGCCAGCGTCTCCAGCCGGTCCCGCAGCCCGCTGACGACCGCCTCGGTCGGCCCGAGGTTCGCACCGAGCCGCCAGCCGGAGACCGAGTAGCCCAGCCAGCCGAGGTAACGGCGCAGGAGCAGGGTGGAGGCGTCTCCTCCCCACAAGCCGGGCAGCACCAGGACCGGGTGTCCGTCGCCTCGTTGTTCGACGGCGAGCAGGGGCGCGACCGTCACGGTTGCCGCCAGCTCCAGCGAGGCTCGCGGCAGCTCGGAGGCCAGCAGCCTGGCTGCGGGACCGTGCCGCCCGACCTGCACGGGCCGCGGCAGCGATCTCCATCGGGCTGGAGCCCACGTCCCGACGGCCCATGGGGCCGGAGGCCACCCGCGGACCTGGGTCAGGGGCAGCCGGCGCACCGGGTCATCGTGCCATGGACCTCAGGGCTGGTGTGCCGCGCGGTAGGCCGCGATCACCGTCACCGGCAGGCGACCGCGCCCGCTGACCGTGAAACCGTTCTGGCGCGCCCACGCACGGAGCTCGACGTTGCTCACCTGGGGCGTGGCCTTGGCGCCGCCGCTCCCCTTCTGGCGCCGCCTGGCCGATCCCTTTCCCGGTGGCGACGTGGCGGGACCCGGTGGGGGTGCGATGCTGGGTACCTCGGACAGGTCCGGCTGGGGGACGTGCTTCGTGGACACCCCGAGCTCGACGCCGTACACAGCGCCGACGACACGCAGTGCGTCCTCGAGCGGGTCGCTCGAGTCGATGGTCACCTTCACGGGCATCTGCCTCTCGACGTGTCCGGCGGATGGGAGGGTCCACAGCTGGATGCCTCCCAACGCTACTAGAGACGGCAACCCGGCGCAGCGAACGCGCCGGTCCGGCGGATCCGCCCCGACGGCACGTGGGCTCAGCCCGGGCGTCGCAGCGTCGCCTCGAACTGCTGGAGGGACCGTTTGGTGCTGGTCTCGAGGTCGCGTACCGCCCGCTGCAGGGCGGACCGGTCGTCATCGTCCTTCTTGTGCCACTGGTCGTGCCGGAAGGGGTCGACGACCCCGGCCCCGCACTTGCTGCAGGTCTGCACCTCTGACATCTCGACCTCCCGGGCCGGTCGCCGACGGCTGCCTTCGTCGCCACCGTACGTCGACCGCGGGAACTGCTCGGTGCGGGATGGTCAAGCCTCGGGTGGCCGGGAGGGGGGTCGGCGGGCCTGGTCGAGGTAGCGCTCCATCAGGTCGGGGCTGAGCCCGTCACCGAAGGTCTGGGCGCGGGACCCGGCCGCGACCGTGCGGCGTCGGGCGGACGCTCGTCGGAAGGCCGCGACGCCGAGGCAGGCGGCCGCCGCGACGAACCAGCCGAGGACGCCCGCAGCGTCCACCCATCGCGTGGACCTGCTGACCAGGCCCTGCCCCGGGTCGGCCGGGTCGACGTAGACGGTGACCGGCGTGTCGTGGCTGGGCGCCGCGCCCGGCGCGTCCACAGTGAAGTCCTCCCCGTTGTACTGGTAGTAGACGATCCCACCGCTGTTGGTGCCCTGCACGGCCTGGCCGGTCCAGTACAGGCTGGACGGCGACTGCAGCTCCACGAGTGCGAACAGCAGCCCCACGACGACGAGGGCGAGGGCGACCTTGGCGGACGGGTACGCGAGGACGCCGCGGAGCCCTCCTCGCAGGCGCGGCTGCTCGGACATGCGGCACCTCCCGCCGTCGACGCTGGAGTACGACGCTAGCGCCCTGCGACGCCGGACGTAAGGGTCCCTGCCGGCGTGCCCGGTGCCGCAGCGGTATCACCGGACCGGCGCCGGCCCTCCTCACCGACAGACCCGTACGACGAGGTCGGAAAGAGCGATGAGGTCACGACCGGCGGCAGGTCCTACCTGTGAGCCGGAAACCGTGAGCGACCCGGGAGGGAGCAAGAGCGATGACCACCGAACAGCACGCCTGGGCCACGGCTCCGGCGACGGGGAGGACCTCGAGGCCGTCCGGGCCGCCGGTGTGTGGCTGCGGCCAGGACCTCGACGTATGTCACGGGAGCCACTGCCCACGCTGCGGCACGTCGCTGCTCGCGCACGCGGCGTGAGCGGCGGCAGTCGGGCACCGAAGCGCCCGAGCACCGAAGCGCCCGGGCGCCGACGTGCGGTCAGGCGACCATGCCGTGCGGGTCGATCACGAACTTCTTGGCGGCGCCGCTGTCGAAGTCGGCGTAGCCCTGCGGGGCCTCGTCGAGTGTGATGACGGTCGCGTTGACGGCCTTGGCGATCTGCACCTTGTCGTGCAGGATCGCCTGCATCAGGCCGTGGTTGTACCTCATCACCGGGCACTGACCGGTGGTGAAGGACAGCGACTTGGCCCATCCGGTCCCGAGGCTCAGCGACAGCGACCCGACCTTGGCGGCCTCGTCGATGCCGCCGGGGTCTCCGGTCACGTAGAGCCCGGGAATGCCGATGGCGCCGCCGGCGGCGGTGACCTCCATCAGCGAGTTCAGGACGGTGGCAGGCGCCTCGGTGGACGCGCCCTCGCCGTGACCCCTGGCCTCGAAGCCGACCGCGTCGACCGCGGCGTCGACCTCGGGGACGCCGAGCAGCTGCTCGATCTGGTCCTGCGGGTCTCCCTTGGAAACGTCGACCACCTCGCACCCGAAGCTCTTGGCCTGCGCGAGCCGGTCCTCGACCATGTCGGCGACGATCACCACGGCGGCGCCGAGCAGCTGGGCGCCTGCGGCCGCCGCCAGCCCGACCGGTCCCGCACCCGCGATGTAGACGGTGGACCCCGGCTGCACGCCGGCGGTCACCGCTCCGTGGAACCCGGTCGGGAAGATGTCGGACAGCATCGTGAGGTCGGTGATCTTCTCCATCGCCTGGTCCCGGTCCGGGAACTTGAGGAGGTTCCAGTCGGCGTAGGGCACCATCACGTACTCCGCCTGGCCACCCACCCAGCCGCCCATGTCCACGTAGCCGTAGGCGGCCCCCGGGCGTGCCGGGTTGACGTTGAGGCAGATGCCGGTCTTGCGCTCCTTGCAGTTGCGGCACCGCCCGCACGCGATGTTGAAGGGCACCGAGCAGAGGTCGCCGACCTTGATGAACTCCACGTCCGGGCCTGCCTCGACGACCTCGCCGAGGATCTCGTGACCCAGGACCAGGTTGTGCGGCGCGGTGGTACGGCCCCGCACCATGTGCTGGTCGCTTCCGCAGATGTTGGTCGTCACCACCTTGAGGATCACGCCGTGGTTGCACTTGCGACCGACGTTGGCCGGGTTGACGCCGGGCCCGTCCCGGAGCTCCAGCTTGGGGTAGTCGATCTCGTGGACCTCGACCTTGCCGGGGCCCATGTATGCAACGCCTCTGTTGCCTGCCATCGAGAATCAGCCTCCATGTCGTGGTCGTGCTGTGGTGGTCGTCACGCGGCTGTGCCCCGGTGCGCTGCCGGCAAACGGCTCCTCGATCGGCACGACGTCAGGGCGCTGATCACGAGGGCCGAGGCCGGCGTCACCACCTGCCCGAGAGGGGGCAGACACCGGACGCCATCCGGCCGTGTCAGCCTGGCGTGTGCAGCCACGGGTCTCGGAGGTCGAGGAACTCCGGCTCGCCCACGCTGAGCGACTGCATCTCCTTCATCACCTGTTGACTTTCGGCCGGCATCTCCTTCTGCTCACCCTCACGGGCGGCCGCCTCGGAGGTGAAGTAGCTCGCCGTCGTCCAGGCGCCTCCCTCGTGAGCTATCGAGAGGTTCCCGAGGATTTCCGGACGGATCGAATGCCAGTCGGTCGAGTCCTCGCGCATCAGCTCGCGCACCCGGTCCAGGTCGCGCGAGCGGCCCTGCATCACCTGCACGAACCCGGCCTGTGAGGGGTCGCCCGGCGTGTCCACCTCGACCGCGGTGCTGTCCTGGAACACCGGCTCGTCGGTGAACAGCTTGGCTGTCTCCAGCCACCACGCCGACTGCTCCGGCCGGTCGCTGTTGCGTCGCGCGGCCTCTTCGGAGTCGAAGCGGGCGAGGGCGACCAGCTGACCGTCCTCGGTGACGCCGGACGTGCTGCCGAGCCACCCCACGGCCCCGGGCGCCACCTCCCGCAGCCACGTGTCCAGTCGCTCGCGTACCTGGGCGGGATCGGAGACGTGACCGCGGATCACCTGTACGAACATGCTTCCTCCCTGGCTTTCGAGCCCCCGGACCTCCTCCGGAGGGCCGCCTCGACGCTACTCCCGGCGACGCTGGGTGGCGAGGGCCCGATCGGAGCGCTCGTGAGTGCTGGTCCGGGCCGCCCTCTCGCTGAGGTCAGCGTTCACGAGCCGCGGATCGCGACGCCTGGGCGGCGGCGCGGGGTCGAGCCAAGGACGCGACCGGCAGCAGGAACCAGTGGCGTCGTACGCACCGCACCTTGGCATGCTCGACTGGCCCGTCGGTGCTCTCCAGCACGTCGCGCCACTCCACCTCAGCAGGTGCCCCGCACTCCGGGCAGGTCGTGGTGTCCCACATGCGCATTCCCCTTCTGCTGTCGCCGGCACACTTGTGGTGGCCGACCCGGCTCACGTGACCGGTTCTCCTGGATGGCCGGTCCTCCTGGGTTGACCGGTCCCGCTGGGATGGCCGCGCCGGGGTGGGAGGCAGACTGTTGCGGCGACCGGTCACTGACAGGAGAAGGTCGCGCGCCGCCGTGATACACGCGAGCGCCGAGTCGGCGCATCCGCAGGGGTGAAGGCCGTCGAGTCGGCGCATCCGCAGGCGTGAAGGCCGTCGAGTCGGCGCATCCGCAGGTGTGAAGGCCGCCGAGTCGGCGCATCCGCAGGTGTGAAGGCCGTCGAGTCGGCGCATCCGCAGGGTCGCCACCGCGAGATGCGTTGCCTGGGTGAGGGGTGTCGCGAGGCGCTTCTAGACCATTCCCAGGCATGGGGAGCCACCCAAGATCGACATCAACCGGGGACGGTACCCCGGCACTGAGGAGTACGTGCGGCACGCCGAGCGTCAGAGGACGAACCGGGCCTCGGTCAGCCAGGTCCCCGACTTGGCCGCCTCGGTCCTGTTCGGGCCCGCGACCGTGGGCATCCACGGCACCCGGCTCGGCCGCTCCCACGTCGACCAGATCGCCGCGGCGACCACGCTCGTCTGGTCACCACAGTCGAACCCGCGGGCGTACGACGAGACACCGACATCGGTCCCGCGCTGCCGGTCCGGATGCAGGTCTCCGTGGGCTCGGATGCCGTCGGTCCGATCTTCGCTTGGGATCCCCGGTCTAGCGGCGGTCGCCGCCGGCGTTGACGGGCGCCCCTTCGGAGAGTATGCCATGCATATGACGCAAATGTCCCGATTGCTGGTCGTGTCCGTCCTCCTGGGCACAGCATCCCTCGCTGCGGCTTCGTCGCTACTGCCGGCGCCGGCCTCCGCTGCCTCTCCGCCTCCGTGCACGATCACGGGCACCCCCGGTGACGACGTCATCACCGGCACCAGCGGCAAGGACGTCATCTGTGGGCTGGGAGGCAACGACCGGTTGTACGGCGGGCCCGGGGCCGACATGCTCCGAGGGGGGCCCGGAGACGACCAACTCTTCGGGGGCCCGGGAGATGACACGATCAACGGCGACGACGGCTTCGACAACATCTTCGGCGGAAACGGCAACGACCACATGTATGGCGGAGCCGGTGGCGACACCTTCTTCGCCACCCGCGGGTCCACCCCGGGCAGCGTGGCTGACGGGCATGACGTGATGAGCGGGGGGCCGGACTCGGACACGGTCCGCTACGCCCAGCGTCTGACGGGTGTCCGGGTGACCCTGGACGGCCTCGCCAACGACGGTGCACCCGGCGAGAACGACCAGGCCGGCGTAGCCACGACCACCTCCGGGTCGGACGTCGAGAACGTCGACGGAGGAGACGGCAATGACGTCATCGTCGGCACGGACGGACCCAATGTCCTGGTGAGCCGTGCAGGTTCCGACACCATCACGGGTCTCGGCGGTGACGACACGATCGACACCTTGGACCGCACCGGTGACGACACTGTCAACGCCGGCACGGGTCAGGACTACTGCGCGGTGGACCTGACCGATGCCCTGACGAGCTGCGAGACGGTCTTCTCGGGATAGCCGGCCGCCTGCGGATGCGCCGGGTCGGCCGGGTTTCGGCCTGCGGATGCGCCGGGTCGGCGGGGTTTCGGCCGGGTTTCGGGGGTGTCAGTCCCGGAGCTCGCGGCGCAGGATCTTGCCGGTGACCGTCTTGGGGAGCTCGTCGATGACCACGACCTCGCGGGGGTACTTGTAGGCCGCCATCCGCTCCTTGCAGTGGCCGATCAGCTCCTCCGGCGTCACCTGCGCCCCCGACTTGAGGCTGACGAAGGCCTTGACGGTCTCACCGCGCTTCTCGTCGGGAACCCCGACCACTGCGGCCTCGCGCACCGCCGGATGCTCGACGAGGACGTCCTCGACCTCGCGTGGCCACACCTTGTAGCCCGACGCGTTGATCATGTCCTTCTTGCGGTCCACGATGAAGATCCAGCCCTCGGGGTTCATGAACCCCACGTCGCCGCTCCTCAGGGCACCGCCGGGAAGGCTGGCCGCGGTCTCCTCGGGTTTCCCCCAGTAGCCGGCGACCACCTGGGGGCCCTCCGCGACGATCTCGCCGACCTCGCCGAGGGGCAGGTCCTCGCCGTCCTCCCCCTGGATCCGCACGATCGTGCTCGGCACCGGCGCACCGACCGAGAGCGCACCGGAGGTCTCGTCCACCGGCGAGGGCGCCCCGAACGGCGTCAGCGTCATCGGGCTGGTCGTCTCGGTCAGGCCGTAGGCGTTGTGCACCTGCCTGCCCGTCGCCTTCCGGAACGCCTGCTCGGCGGTCGGTGAGATGGCCGCGCCGCCGGAGTAGACCGACGTGAACGAGCTGAAGTGCTCGGCCGTGAACCGCGGCGAGTTGAGCAGCGCGTTGAACGCGGTGATCGCGCCGATGGTGTACGTCGGACGGTGCTCGAGCAACGCGTCCAGCACGACGTCGGGCTCGAAACGGTAGGCCAGGACCAAGGGCATGGGGGCCAAGAAGCTGACCGCGATGTGCCCGATCAGGCCGGTGATGTGGAAGAGCGGCGCGACGCCGAAGACCGAGCCACCCGGCGCGAACCGGGCGCAGTCGCGGTAGACCGCGGCCGTGAACACGACGTTGCGGTGGGTGTTCATCGCCCCCTTCGGCACCCCGGTCGTGCCCGAGGTGTAGGTCAGGAACGCGACGTCGTCCAGGTCGAGCTCGACCGCAAGCGGCACCTCGCCGTGGTGCTGCTCCACGAGCCCCGCCAGATCGGTGGTCCCCTCGTGGCGCTGCCGGGTGATCCCGGCGAGCAGCCGCTCGTCGTTGCGGGTCTGGTGCTCCAGCTCGCTGGTCGTCAGCACCAGGTCGACGTCGGTGTCCGGGACCACGTCGCGGGCCACCTCGTCATACAGCGTCTCGAGGCAGACCAGCACCTTCGCGCCCGAGTCCTTGAGCAGGTAGGACAGCTCTCGGGCGCGGCTCATCGGGTTGATGGAGACCATCACCCCGCCGGCCTTCCAGGAGGCGAGCATGCACACCAGGAACTGGGGGACGTTCTGCAGGTAGACCGCCAGCCGATCACCCCGCGTGAACCCCCGCGCCAGCAACGCACAGGCGAGGGCGTCACTGACCTGGTCGAGCTCGGTGCGCGTCAGCACGCCGTCGAAGTACCTCACCGCCGCCCCGGACGGGTCCGCCGCGAGCCCGGCCTTGAACATCGCCAGCGCGTTCGAGAACTCGGGCTTCATCTCGGTCGGCTGGTCGCCGTAGAGACCGAGCCACGGACGGTCGTCGTAGACGCTCACCGTGCGCTACTTGATCACGATCGGGTTGACCGGGGCACCACTGCCCTTGGCCACCTTCAGCGGGGCCGCCGCGTAGAAGAGCTCGTAGCGTCCGTCCTGGGCACAGTCCTCGGCGAGCTTCTCCAGGTCGGTGATCTCGGTGAAGGTCACGCCGAGGTTGCGCATCAGCGCGTTGTGCAGGACGAGGGCCACCCCGGTGTTCGGGTCGGAGGTGACCTCGTTGGCGATGGTGTCGGTGACCAGGTTGGGGATCTCCATGTCGGCGAACCACTGCACCAGCTCGGGGCTGTAGACCAGACCGGCCTCGCAGAACCCGTCGTAGAAGGCGTCGCCCTTCTCGAAGAACAGCTGCAGGTGGTTCGTCCGGATGATGATGATGTCGCGCTTGCGCAGCTCGACGCCCTGGGCCTCGGCGCAGGCGAGCAGGTCCTCGTGGGTGAAGGTCTCGGCCGCCTCCATGGCCGGCTTTCCGCGGAAGCGGGCCATGTCCAGCAGCACCGCGCGGCCGACGACGCCCCGCTCGGCGATCGGCTCGACGCTGGCCTTGTCCAGCCCGCCGATGGTGGTGCGGGCGTCGTAACCGTTCCAGATCTGGCCGCCGTACCAGACGTGGCCGAGGCCGTCGTACTGCGTGGAGCCCTGCAGAAAGGCGTTGATCTTGTCGTCGGCGTAGTGCAGGCCGCCGGGGAAGGCGGGACCCTTGCCGCCCTCGTCCCAGTCGCCCTCGTCGAGGATCTGGGTGCGCTCGGCGGGCGTGCGCCCCGGCCACACCGGGTCACCCTTCGGGTCGCCGATCAGCCGCTGCAGCGTGAAGACCTTGCCGTCCTGGATCAGCCGTGCGGCGGCCAGCACCTGCTCGGGACCCAGGTAGTTCAGGGACCCGACCTCGTCGTCCGCACCCCACTTGCCCCAGTTGCTGGGCGAGTCCTTGAGCACCTCTTCGAGGGCAGGGGCGGTGGTCTCGGTCATGTGTCCTCCTGGACTGACGGGGTGGGAAGATCGGCGCGCATAGCCGGATGCTCTATGACGATCCTCACATTGAGGCCTTGGTGGCTGTCAAGGGCCCTCGAGGGTCAGATCGCGCAGGCCCGGGACTCCGGTCGGAGGACGGCTCTCCGAGCCCGTGCAGCTCGCAGTGCCCCCGCAGCCGGCTCCCCCACCCGTCCGGCGTACGGCGCCGGGAGGTCGTACCCGCGCGCACCGGTGCCGACGTTCCCCAGGCCCCGGCTGACCGGCGCGAGGAGGTGCTGTCCGTCACCGCGCGGTCGACCACCACCCAGGAGGGCCGGCCCACACCCCGCCCTCCCCCCGTCGAGCGCGGGGCGCTAGCTGACGGCGGCGGCGAACTGAGAGTTGTACAGCGCGGCGTACGCGCCGTCGGAGACGAGCAGCTCGTCGTGGGTGCCCTGCTCCACGATCGCGCCGGCCTCCATCACCAGGATCAGGTCGGCGTCGCGGATCGTGGAGAGCCGGTGCGCGATCACGAAGCTGGTCCGGTCCGACCGGAGGGCAGCCATCGCCTTCTGCACCAGCAGCTCGGTCCGGGTGTCGACCGAGCTGGTCGCCTCGTCGAGGATCAGCAGCGCCGGGTCCGCCAGGAACGCCCGGGCGATGGTGACCAGCTGCCGCTCCCCGGCGCTGATGCTGCTGCCCTCCTCGTCGACGACGGTGTCGTAGCCGTCCGGGAGGTTGTGCACGAACCGGTCAACGAACGTGGCCCGCGCCGCCTCCAGGATCTCCTCGGGGGAGGCGTCAGGGCGGCCGTAGGCGATGTTGTCGCGGATGGTCCCCTCGAACAGCCAGGTGTCCTGCAGGACCATCCCGGTCATCCCGCGCAGGTCCCCGCGGCGCATCGTCGCGATGTCCACGCCGTCCAGCGTGATCCGTCCCCCGTCCACGTCGTAGAACCGCATGATCAGGTTGACGAGGGTCGTCTTGCCGGCACCGGTCGGCCCGACGATCGCGATCGTCTGCCCCGGTCGCGCGACCAGTGACAGGTCCTCGATCAGCGGCTGGTCGTCCTCGTAGCGGAACGACACGTGCTCGAAGACCACCTCGCCGCGGCCGCCTTTCGCCAGTGGCTCGACCAGCTCGACCGGCTCCTCCACCGCGTCGAGAAGCTCGAAGACCCGCTCGGCGGACGCCACGCCGGACTGCAGCAGGTTGACCATCGAGGCGACCTGGGTGAGTGGCTGGGTGAACTGGCGTGAGTACTGGATGAACGCCTGTACGTCGCCCAGGCTCATCGTCCCGCTGGCCACCCGCAGCCCACCGAGCACCGCGATCACCACGTAGTTGATGTTGCCGATGAACATCATCATCGGCATGATCAGGCCGGAGACGAACTGCGCCCCGAAGCTCGCCTTGAACAGCTCCTCGTTCTCCCTGTCAAAGACCTCCTCGACCTCCGCCTGACGGCCGAACACCTTCACCAGGGCGTGGCCGGTGAAGGTCTCCTCGATGTGCGCGTTGAGCACACCGGTGCGCCGCCACTGGGAGATGAACAGTCCCTGGGAGCGCTTCATGATCTGGCTGGTGACCAGCATCGACAGCGGCACCGTGACCAGGGCGACCAACGCCAGCGTCGGCGAGATCAGCACCATCATCGCCAGCACGCCGACCACGGTGAGCAGCGAGACCAGCAGCTGGCTCATCGTCTGCTGCAGAGTCTGGCTGATGTTGTCGATGTCGTTGGTGACCCGCGACATCAGCTCGCCGCGCGGCTGCTTGTCGAAGTACGACAACGGCAGCCGGTTGAGCTTGGTCTCCACGTCACCACGCATCCGACGCACGGTGCTCTGCACGACGTCGTTGAGGATGTAGCCCTGCAGCCAGCCCAGCAGGGCGGCCGCGACGTACACCGCCAGCACCAGCGTCAGCACCCGTCCGACGGCGCCGAAGTCGACCCCCCGGCCCGGCACGACAGCCATCCGGGAGAGCATGTCCGCGAGCCGGCCGTCGCCCTTGGCCCGCAGCGCCTCGACCGCTCCCGCCTTCGTGGTGCCGGCCAGCTGCCGCCCGAAGACCCCGGAGAAGATCAGGTCGGTCGCATGACCGAGGATCCGCGGCCCGGTGACCGTCAGCCCGACGCTGAGGACGGCGAGGAGCACGACGGCCACCGCCTTGACGCGCTCGGGCCGCATCCGGGCGAGCAGACGCTTGGAGGACGGCAGGAACGTCATCGACTTCTGACCGACCATCCCGCCGCCCATCGGGCCGCCACGCCCCGGGCCACCGCCGACCTGGACCCGTTCCGTCTCCCGCATCGTGGCGCCGGATGGCCTGGTGGCGCTCATGCCGCCGCCTCTGCGGTCAGCTGGGAGGCCACGATCTCCTGGTAGGTCTCGCACGTCTCGAGGAGCTCCTCGTGTCGACCGCGACCCACGACGGCCCCGTCGTCGACGACCAGGATCTGGTCGGCGCCGATGATCGTGGACACCCGCTGCGCCACCACCACCACCGTGGAGCGGGTCGTGACCGGGTCCAGCGCGGCGCGCAGCCGCGCGTCGGTGGCCAGGTCCAGCGCCGAGAAGGAGTCGTCGAACAGGTAGATGACGGGCCGCCGGATCAGGGCCCGGGCGATCGCGAGCCGCTGCCGCTGACCGCCCGACACGTTGGAGCCGCCCTGGGTGATCGGCGCCTCGAGGCCCTCGGGCATCGCCTCCACGAAGTCGCGGGCCTGCGCTATCTCCAGGGCCTGCCACATCTCCTCGGGCGACGCGTCGGGCTTGCCGTAGCGGAGGTTGCTCGCCACCGTGCCCGAGAACAGGAACGCCTTCTGCGGCACCAGCCCGATCTGGCTCCACAGCAGCTCCGGCTCGAGGCGGCGTACGTCGACCCCGTCGACGTACACTCCCCCGCCGGTCACGTCGAAGAGCCGCGGCACCAGGTTGACCATCGTGGTCTTGCCGGCCCCGGTCGAGCCGATGACCGCGGTCGTCTCACCGGGACGAGCGGTGAACGACACGTGGCGCAGCACCGGCTCCTCCGCCCCGGGATAGGTGAACTGCACGTTGCGGAACTCCAGCAGCCCGCGGCCGAGGATCGTGGCGACCGGCTCCGCCGGAGGCGCCACCGAGGAGTCGGTGTCCATGACCTCGCCGATCCGGTCGGCGCAGACCGAGGCCCGCGGCACCATCATCAGCATGAAGGTCGCCATCATCACCGACATCAGGATCTGCACGAGGTAGGCGAGGAACGCCGTGAGGGCACCGATCTGCATCGCGCCGGAGTCCACGCGGTGGCCACCGAACCACAGCACCGCCACGCTCGAGACGTTCAGGATCAGCATCACGCTCGGGAACATGGTGGCCAGCCAGCGCCCGGTGGTGACCGCGACGGCGGTGAGCTCGTCGTTGGCGCGCCCGAACCGCTGGGCCTCGATGGGCTCGCGGACGAAGGCCCGGACCACGCGGATGCCGGTGATCTGCTCGCGGAGGATGCGGTTCACAGCGTCGATGCGGGTCTGCATCAGCCGGAACCCCGGCACCATCCGGGAGATGATGAAGCCGACGGTGCAGAACAGCAGGGGCACGCACACCACGAGCAGCCAGGAGAGCCCGAGGTCCTCGCGCATCGCCATCAGCACGCCCCCGACCATCATGATCGGCGCGGAGACCATCATCGTGCACGACATCAGCACCAGCATCTGCACCTGCTGGACGTCGTTGGTGTTGCGGGTGATCAGCGAGGACGCACCCAGCTGGGACACCTCACGACTCGAGAACGCCCCCACCCGGTGGAAGATGCCGGCTCGCACGTCGCGGCCGAACCCCATGGCGGTGCGCGCTCCGACGTACACCGCGCCGGAGCTGCACAGGATCTGCACGAACGACACGACGAGCATCACCAGGCCGGTGCGGGTGATGTAGCCGGTGTTGCCGGTCGCGACGCCGTTGTCGATGATGTCGGCGTTCAGGCTGGGCAGGTAGAGCGCGGCCATGGTGCCGATGAACTGCAGCAGCACCACGAGGGCGAGCTGAGGGCGGTAGACGCGCAGCCGCTCCCGGAGAAGTCGGACCAGCACGCGTGTCTCCTATGAGGGTCGAGCGAGGACGGACCGCCGGCCCGAGCCTGTCGACGGTCCAGATCCGAGCGTACTGTCCGCACCGAGGCGACGACGAGCGAATTTGTCCGCTAGCCGTCCGCGTCCCCGCCCAGGGCCCTGACCACTGCGGAGGGACTCGGCCGGCCGAGCCGGGAAGCCATCCACAGCGAGGTGGACACGAGCCGGTCTAGGTCGACCCCGTGCTCGATCCCGAGCCCGGTGAGCAGCCACACCAGGTCCTCGGTGGCGAGGTTGCCGGTCGCGCTCTTGGCGTAGGGACAGCCGCCGAGGCCGCCCGTCGACGCGTCGAACGTGGTGACCCCGCAGCGCAGCGCTGCCACCGCGTTGGACAGCGCCTGGCCGTAGGTGTCGTGGAAGTGCATCGCGAGCGACTCGTTCGGCAGGCCGGCGTCGTTGAGGGCAGCCAGCAGTGCAGTCACGTGGCCCGGGGTCCCCGTGCCGATGGTGTCGCCCAGGGACAGCTCGGACGCGCCGAGGTCGACCAGCCGTCGGCCGACCGACACGACCTGGTCGACCGGGACCGCGCCCTCCCACGGGTCAC
The DNA here is from genome assembly GCA_025934895.1 of Nocardioidaceae bacterium. Classification (GTDB taxonomy): domain Bacteria; phylum Actinomycetota; class Actinomycetes; order Propionibacteriales; family Nocardioidaceae; genus Nocardioides_B. Next base: position 52,528 of record JAICWH010000002.1, read on the forward strand.
CGAAGCACATCGACACGTAGGCCCGGACGTCCACGCCCGCATCACGGGCCCGCCGCACGGTGGGCTCGAACATGGCGAACTGCTCGTCCAGGCTGCGGTTGAGGTTGCGCCGTGCGAAGGTCTCCGTGGCGCTGCCGAAGACCGCGATATGTCGCAGGCCCTTCTCCAGGGCACGGTCCAGTCCTCGCTCGTTGGGCACCAGCACCGGCATGTCGAGCGCCACGTCGCCCAGGTCGACCACCAGGGCGTCCACCAGGTCAGCCGCGTCCGCGAGCTGGGGTACCCACCTCGGATGCACGAAGCTGGTCGACTCGATGACGGGGAGCCCCGCGTCGACGAGCCGCCTGACGAGCTCGGCCTTGGTGGAGGTGGGGACCAGCGTCTGCTCGTTCTGCAGCCCGTCGCGCGGACCGACCTCGTAGATCCGCACCCGGCCGGGCAGCGACGGGTCGGGAACCACCTGCGGCAGCCCCAGCGTCGTCATCACTGCACCTCCCTCGCCGTGGTGTCGGAGGCTCGGTCGGTGTGGGCCACCCCCGCACCTGACCCGTCGGTGGGAGCGGCGGCGGGGGTGACGACGAACAGCGTCGCCCCCAACGCCACCTGCTCCCCCACCGCGGCGCCGACCGTCGTGACGGTCCCGGCTACGGGGGCCTTCAGGGACAGCTCCATCTTCATCGCCTCCAGGATGCCGAGCACGTCGCCGGCGTCCACCTCGTCGCCCTCGCTGACCGGCACGGACAGGACCGTCCCCGGCATCGGTGCGGAGACGGTGCCGTCTGCACCAGCGGCGACCGGCTCGGCGAACACGTCCGGCTTGCGGAACACGTGCCGCTGACCCCGGTGCACCACCTCGACGGTGTGCGCGGCGGCGTTCACGACCGCCTGCTCCCGGTGGTCTTCGATGCTGAGCACGGCGACGTGGTGCTCCGCGGACAGCTGCCGCACCTCGACCCCGTCGACGCGGCCGGTGCCGTCACCGGCCCGGTGCACCAGGACCGGCCGGTCCAGCTCCACGACGAAGGGTGCGCTGGGACCGGTGAGCCGCCAGCCGTCGCCTCGGAACGGGTGGCCGGGGTCGGCCTCGGCGGCCAGCATCGACTGGACCCACGCGGCGAAGACCCGCGCGACGTCGTCGTCGGGCTGCTCGAGCGTGGTCCGGTCCAGCCACGCGGTGTCGATGGTGGCGTCGCGGAACTCGTCGCTCGCGGCCACCGCCCGAAGGAACCCGACGTTCGTGGTGAGACCCAGCACCGCCGTGTCGTCGAGCGCGTCCACGAGCGCTCGACGCGCGCTCTCCCGGTCGGAGCCGTGCACGACCACCTTGCCGAGCATCGGGTCGTAGGCGGTCGAGACCACCTGTCCGCTCTCCAGCGCGGCATCCACCCGGGCTCGTCCCGGCCACCGGACCAGCACCGCGGTGCCGGCCTGCGGCAGGAAACCCCCGAACGGGTCCTCGGCGTAGACCCGGGCCTCGATCGCGTGCCCGGCGAGCGCGACGTCCTCCTGGATGAACGGCAACGGCTCGCCGGCGGCGACCAGCAGCTGGAGCGCGACGAGGTCGATCGGGGACCCGTCGACCTGCACCGCGAGCTCGGTCACCGGGTGCTCGACCTGCAGCCGGGTGTTCATCTCCAGGAAGTAGGCCTCCCCGGTGTCCGCGTCGAGCAGGAACTCCACGGTGCCGGCGTTCCGGTAGCCCACCTGCCGGGCCAGGGCCACCGCCGAGTCCGTGACCAGCGTCCTCACCCGGTCCGAGATGGTCGGGGCGGGGCACTCCTCGATCACCTTCTGGTGCCGTCGCTGGGTCGAGCAGTCCCGCTCGAAGAGGTGTACGACGTTGCCGTGCGCGTCCGCCAGCACCTGCACCTCGACGTGCCGGCCGTGCTCGACGTACTTCTCCAGGAGCATCGTGTCGTCGCCGAACGCCGCACGCGCCTCCCGCCTGGCGGAGGCCACCGCCGCATCCAGCTCAGCGGGGTCCCGGACCACCCGCATCCCCTTCCCGCCGCCCCCTGCGGCGGCCTTCACGAGCAGCGGGTAGCCCACCGCCGGCGCCGAGCTGTCAGCCCCGGACGCCCCAGCCAGCTCAGCGGACGGTACGACGGGGACGCCGGCCGCCACGGCGACTTTCCGCGCGAGGTCCTTGCGACCCATCCGGTCCATCACGTCGGCCGAGGGCCCGACGAAGACCAGACCGGCCTCGGTGACCGCACGGGCGAAGGCGGCGCGCTCGGACAGGAAGCCGTACCCCGGATGCACCGCGTCCGCGCCGGTGCGCCGCGCCGCGTCGAGGACGGCGTCGATGCTGAGGTAGGACTCGGCCGCGGGGGTGGGGCCGATCCGCACCGCCACGTCGGCGGCGCGCACGTGGGGAGCCTCGCGGTCGGCGTCGGAGTAGACCGCGACCGTGCGGAGCCCGGCCGCCCGGGCGCTGCGGATCACCCGCAGGGCGATCTCGCCCCGGTTCGCGACCAGCAGGGTGGAGAAGGTCATCTCGCGCTCACATCCTGAAGATGCCGTAGGAGGGCTCCGGGACCGGCGCGTTGGACGCGGCCGCGAGACCCATGCCGAGCACCCGCCTGGTGTCGACCGGGTCGATCACCCCGTCGTCCCAGATCCGTGCGGTGGAGTAGTACGGCGACCCCTGGTGCTCGTACTGCTCGCGGACCGGCGCCTTGAAGGCCTCCTCGTCCTCGGCCGACCACTCCTCGCCCCGAGCCTCGAAGCCGTCGCGGCGGACCGTCCCCAGCACGGCCGCAGCCTGCTCGCCGCCCATCACCGAGATCCGGGCGTTCGGCCACATCCACAAGAACCGCGGGTCGTAGGCGCGCCCGCACATGCCGTAGTTGCCGGCCCCGAACGACCCCCCGATCACCACCGTCAGCTTCGGCACCACGGAGCAGGCGACCGCGGTGACCAGCTTGGCTCCGTCGCGGGCGATGCCGCCGGTCTCGGCGTCGCGGCCGACCATGAAGCCGGTGATGTTCTGCAGGAACACCAGCGGGATGCCGCGCTGGTTGCACAGCTCGATGAAGTGCGCGCCCTTCAGGGACGAGGTGGAGAACAGGATCCCGTTGTTGGCCAGGATCCCGACCGGGTAGCCCCACACCCGTGCGAACCCGCACACCAGGGTCTCCCCGTAGAGCGCCTTGAACTCGTGGAACCTGCTGCCGTCCACCATCCGGCGGATCACCTCGCGGACGTCGTACGGCGTGCGGGAGTCGGTGGGAACGACGTCGTACAAGCCGTGCGGGTCCTCGGCCGGCTCCTCGGGCTCGTGCTGGACCAGGGAAGGCGGCATCCGACGCTCGAAGGTCGCCACGATCGACCGCACGATGGCGAGCGCCTCCGCGTCGTCGCTGGCCAGGTGGTCGACCACGCCTGAGCGGCGGGCGTGCACGTCGCCGCCGCCGAGCTCCTCCGCGGTGACCACCTCGCCGGTCGCCGCCTTCACCAGCGGTGGGCCGCCGAGGAAGATCGTGCCCTGCTCCTTGACGATCACGCTCTCGTCCGACATCGCCGGCACGTAGGCACCGCCGGCGGTGCACGACCCCATCACGGCGGCCACCTGCGGGATGCCCTGCGCCGAGAGGTTCGCCTGGTTGAAGAAGATGCGCCCGAAGTGCTCCTTGTCCGGGAACACCTCGTCCTGCATCGGCAGGAACGCCCCGCCGGAGTCGACCAGGTAGACGCACGGCAGCCGGTTCACCCGCGCCACCTCCTGCGCACGCAGGTGCTTCTTGACCGTCACCGGGTAGTAGGTGCCGCCCTTGACGGTCGCGTCGTTGGCGACCACGACGCACTCGCGGCCGCTGACCCTGCCGACCCCGGTGACGATCCCCGCCGACGGGACGGCGTCGTCGTACATCCCGGTCGCGGCTAGCGCGCTCAGCTCGAGGAACGGGCTGCCCGGGTCGAGGAGCCGGTCGACGCGGTCCCGGGCCAGCAGCTTGCCGCGCGCGAGGTGCCGGTCGCGCGCGGAGCGGCTGCCTCCCGCCCCGTCCTGGCGGACGGCGGCCAGCCGGCCGCGCAGGTCCTTCACCAGCGCCAGCATGTCCGTCATCGGTGCTCCCTCCGGGTCGGACACAGGTTAGCGGCCGCGGTCCCTCGGGTACGGCCGGACGACCACAGGTCCGGCAATGATCGGAGGGCGGCTTCCTCGCACGGTCGAGGACGGGTCGGGGTGGGTCGGTGGCCGTTGTGGTGGCTGTTGTGGTGGCTGTTGTGGTGGCCGTTGTTGGGCGGGGTGTTCCGCCGGCTGTCCGGGCGGAGGAGCGGCAGCACCGGACACGGGAGACCCACTCGAGTCGGGGGACCCACTCGCGTCGGGGGACTCGATGGCGGGGGCCAGCAGCCGGTAGGCCTCGACGACGGCCGCGAACCGCTGACCGGCTGAGGCGTCCGTCCGACCGGTGGCATCCGGGTGGCACAGCTTCGCGAGCCGGCGGAAGGCGCTGGTGATGTCGGCCGCGGACGCCGTCGCGGGCAGCCCGAGCACGCCGAGCGCGTCCCTCCTCGAGATCGGCCGCACCATGGCCCCTCCCTCCGTCGGAAAAAGTCGCCCACCGCCCCTTGATCTGTCCGGAGCACCATGTTATATGAAATGTGTAACGGCGCCTATAGGTAGGAGGCGTCAGGACAGATCACGATGTGCTGTGGAGGTGGTAGTCATGTTGATGCGCACCGACCCGTTCCGTGAGGTAGACCGACTGGCACAACAGCTGCTCGGCGCCGGCACCACGTCGCGTCCTGCGGTGATGGCGATGGATGCCTGGCGAGAGGGCGACACGTTCGTCGTCGAGTTCGACCTTCCCGGCGTGCAGAAGGACACCCTGGACATCGACGTGGAGCGCAACGTCCTCACCGTGAAGGCTGAGCGCTCGCCACGCAACGGGGACTGGGAGATGCTCGCCGCCGAACGGCCCACCGGCCTGTTCAGCCGCCAGCTCGTGCTGGGTGACAACCTCGACCTCGAGCGGATCGCGGCAGACTACGACGCCGGGGTGCTGCGACTGCGGATCCCCGTGGCCGAGCAGGCGAAGCCGCGCAAGATCGAGGTCTCGAGCGGCTCCACCTCACGGGAGCAGACCCAGATCTCGTCCTGACCCGCAGGGGGCCGGATGGGGTGGTGGCGTGCCTATCGCCCTGCACCGATACAGGGACCGCATCGGCCACGTCGGCCCGGGCACGACCACCACCCCGCACCGGCCGTCGGACAGCGCCCGCTGCTGCGCGGCTCGGGCCACCGGGCCCGGCAACGCGGACCGTCCGTGTGCCCCTGAACGACCCGTCGACCGGGCGACGAGCCCTCAGGGCACCAGGGCGAGCTTGCCGCGGACGTGGCCGCCCTGGCTGATCCGGTAGGCCTCCTCGGCGCGGTCGAACGGGAACGTCTGCACCTTGACCACCAGCTGGTTCTGCTCCAGCAGGTCCTTCACCTCCGCCAGCGCCTTCGTCGGCTGCGCGTCCGCTCCACCCACGGTGACCTGGGCGCCGACCTCACCGGCGGAGAAGTTCGCGATGCTCAGCACCTTGGCGGGGGCCGGCACCAGCGCCACGAGCTGCTCGACGGGGGTCTTGCCCGCCACGTCGAAGACCGCGTCGACCGGCCCGCCGGTGGCGGCCACGACCCGGTCGCCCATGCCCTCGCCGTAGAGCACCGGGATGGCCCCGATCTCCTCCAGATATCCGTGGTTCGCCTCGCTCGAGGAGGCGACGACCCGGATGCCACGGGCCACGGCCATCTGCACCGCGATCGCGCCCACGCCGCCTGCACCCCCGTCGATGAGGAGGGTCTCACCGGCCTCGACGCCGAGCAGGCGCAGGGCCCGCTCGGACGTCTCACCACCGACGCCTACAGCTGCCGCGACCGCCCAGTCGACGGAGGAGGGCTTGGCAGCCCACGATGCGAGTACGGCGTGCTCCGCCTGGGTGTTGCTGCCCAGGCCGAAGACGTCGTCACCCACGGCGACGCCCGTGACACCGTCACCGACCTCGTCGACGACGCCGGCAGCGTCGTGCCCGAGATAACCCGTGCCGGTCATGGGCTGCCCGCCGGACATCATGCCCGTGAAGAGCTTCCAGTCGATCGGGTTCACGCTGGCGGCGCGCACCTCGACGCGGACCTGTCCAGGCCCTGCGTGCACGTCCGGGGCGGCTGTCCACGAGAGAACCTCGGGGCCTCCGTGGGTCGTGTACTGCAACGCGTGCATCGGGCTCCCTCGGGATCGGTCGATCGGCGCTCGAGTCTAATCCCGGAGATCGTGCGTGGCTCGCACGGGCGGGAGCGACAGGACCGGCCCTCAGCTGGTGAGCAGGTCCGCGGTGACCGTGCCCCCCACGACCTCGGAGGCGACGACGCTCAGCGCCAGGTTGTGGCTGCGGGCGTGTGCCCGCATCCTGGCGAACGCCTCGCCCACACTCACCCCCGCTCGCGCGGACAGTGCGCCCTTGGCCTGCTCGACCAGCACCCGGCTGTGAAGTGCCGACTGGAGCTGTTCGGAGAGGATCGTCTGCTCGTGGGCCAGCTGCTGGTGGAGCAGCCCGATCGTCGCGACGTCCGCCATCGCCTGACCGACTCCGAGGTCGGTGCTGGTCAGGTGCACCGGCTGGTCGGTGAAGAGGTTCAGCGCACCGATCACCGTGCCGCGCAACCGCATCGGCAGCGCGTGGGTAGCCCCGAACCCCGCCTCGACGGCGGCCGGGGTGAAGATCGGCCACCTCTTGTTCGCCTCGACGAGCTCGACGTTGGTCACGGCTTCGCCCGTCATGAAGCACTCCAGACAGGGCCCCTCCTGCACCTGCAGCTCGAAGACCTCGAGCACCCTGGCACGCTCCAGGGTCGCGGTCATCAGCTGCAGACCGCCGCGCTGGTCGCTGAGCATCAGCCCGGCCGCGTCGGCGCCCAGCAGCTCCACGCACCGGTCGGTCAGGGTCTGCAGGAAGTCGACCACGTCGAAGTCCTCGATCAGGGTGTCCGCAAGCTCCACGAAGACCTGCGCCAGCCGCTTCGACTCATCCATCTGCCTCTCCCGTTCCCACCGTCCCGGTCGGCCGTCGTGACGGCGGCCGGTCACCACACCCGCTGCCCGGCCGTCGGCTGGCTCGTCGCCATGGCCCGGCGAGGTCGCCCTACCCGGCAAGGGTGTCGTCACCGAAGGATAGGGAGCCGTGCACCACGTCGCGGGCAAGTTCCACGATAGGCCGTTCCGATGCGTAGGCGCGCGCTCGCAGCCGCACCAAGGCCTCGGAGATGTCCACGTCCGCCTGGACCGAGATGATCCCGGTGGCCTGGTGGACCTCGGCCCGGTCTTCCAGAACCGGGATCGCGCCCAGCTCGCCGCCATCGGTGGAACGCTGCGCCTGCAGGTGCAGCAGGACCGCGGTGGCAGCGGACGCGAAGGAGAGCGCCTCGGTCATGTCCGCCTGCGAGAGCTCGCCGGCCCGGTCGCGATAGAGGTCCAGCACCCCGAGCCGGATGCCACCCACCCGGAGCGGAAAAGCGAAGATCGCCCGGATCCCGGCATCCAGCGCACCGGCGGAGAAGGCCGGCCACCGCTCCGGGCCGGTCCTCGCCAGGTCGGGCTGCAGGACCGGCCGCCCCGTCCGCGAGCTCTCCACGCAGGGGCCGTCCCCCAAGGTGAACTGGAGGTCCTCCATGGTCGCCGCCGGCGAGTCGCTGGTCGCCACGATCCCGGCCGGCCCCTGGTCGGTCATCAGGATCAGGCCCACCCCGCTCACCGGCAGCGCCGCAGTGCAGGCCCGGATCAGCCGCGGAGGGACATCGCTGGCCCGCCCGGCACCGTCGACGACGACGGCCAGGATCTCCGCCACTCGCGTCGACGCCACAGCGGATCACCCACCTCGTCCGACGGTCCCACCTCGGGTCGACCTGGCCCGAAGCTCCAGCCTAGTGGGGTTGTCGCACAGCCCGCCGGATCATGGAACGGCCGGAGATGCCCGAGCACAAGCCCTACCTCGGCGACACGATCACGTCCGGGGAGGAGGTCGCCGGGTGGCTCAGGGAGCTGAGCAGCGGCCGGGAGGCGACGACTCCCAGGCCGAGACGCGACCGGAGCGATGGTGAGAGCCGGAGCGATGGTGAGGGCCGCGAGCCGCATGCCCCGACGGGTCGAGGGGTACCCGATGAGCACGGGCCGCACTGAGTTCATGCACGCGGCGCCGAGATCCCTGGGGTCAAGAAGCCGCCCCAGGGGTCGCGTCACCTACCCGCCCGAAAACCCCGCCGACCCGGCCCGTCCGCAGGCCGAGACCCCGCCGACCCGCCGTCGCACCCTGCGCAGCTGCCGGCCTACGCCGCGAGGTGGCCAGCAACCGGTGTCAGACTTGAGCAGCCGGACAGTAGGAGAACGTGATGCGACTTCCCACGACACCGACCCCCATCGTCCTCGCACCGATGGCCGGCGGCCCGGGGACCCCGGAGCTGGTCGCCGCGGTCGGATCGGCAGGCGCTCTGGGGTTCCTGCCCAGCGGGTACGTCGATGTGGACACCCTGCGAACGAACATCGACGTCGTGCGCTCCCGCATCGGCGGGAGCTTCGGCGTCAACCTCTTCGTGCCCGCCGCACCGGATGCGGAGCGGCTGCAGCGCGCCGAGCAGTACGTCGCCCGGCTGGCGGCATGGGCCGAGACGGTCGGCATGCAGCCGGACCGACCGGCGTACACCGACGACCACTACACCGACAAGCTCTCCCTCCTGGTGGAGCAGCGGACGCGGGTCGTGTCCTTCACCTTCGGGCTTCCGGACCAGGAGGCGGTGGACGCGTTGCACGACGTCGGCAGCTCGGTGCTGGTCACGGTGACGAACCCCGAGGAGGCGAGCGCCGCCGTCGCCCGGGGAGCCGACGGCCTGGTGGCGCAGGGCTGGGAGGCCGGCGCCCATCAGGGCGGCTGGCTCGACAGCGCGGAGCACTGGGGCGTTCTGCCCCTGCTGCAGAGCCTCGTCGAGCAGGTCGACACACCGTTGGTCGCCGCCGGCGGGATCGCCACCGGGCGCGCCGTCGCGGCGGTGCTGACCGCCGGCGCGCAGGCCGCCATGCTGGGCACGGCGTTCATGAGGTGTCCGGAGGCAGGGACCGCGCCTTCCCACGCAGCAGCCCTGCACGGCTCCGGTCCCACCCTGATGACGCGCGCCTTCACGGGCCGGCCGGCGCGGGCCCTGAGCAACGAGCTCGCCAGCCGGTTCGACGCGGTCGCCCCCGACGCCTACCCCGAGGTGCATGTCGCCACCAGCCGGATGCGCGCCGACGCCCGCAGCCGCGACCACACCGACCGCTACCACCTCTGGGCGGGGCAGGCCCATGCGTTGGCCCGTGCAGTGCCGGCGGCCGACGTGGTGGCGACCCTGGACGGTGAGGCTCGCGCCGCGCTGCAGCGAGCAACCCTCTCCTGGGGAGCTGGCGCACCTGCCAAGCCGGGCCGGCAGGGCTAGGAAAGGGCGGTGAGCGCCGCGTCCACGTCGGCGTCGGTCGAGTACAGGTGGAAGGACACCCGCAGCGAGCCGGCCCTCTCGGCCGCTCGGATCCCCGCAGCAGCGAGCCGCTCACCGGCGCCCGGCAGCCGGGTGCTGACGATCGCGCTGTTCGAGTCGGGCATGCCCAGACCCCGCCGGAAGCGGTTGGCCAGCCGCACGTCGTGGTCGTGGATGACCTGCACGCCGACCTGTTCGATCAGCTCGAGGGCGGGGGCAGCACCCACCCAGCAGTGCCAGGCTGGTGAGAGGTCGAAGCGTCGGGCGCTGTGAGCGAGGTGGACCTCGGGACCGTAGTAGCTCTCGTGCACGGCCTCGCCGGAGTACCACCCGGCCGCCAGCGGCCGGACCCGCTCTCGCAGCCCCGGGCTGACATAGAGGAACGATGTGCCCCGCGGTGAGCAGAGCCACTTGTACGCCGCGCATGCCAGCGCGTCCACGTGCTCCACACCGACCGGCAGCCACCCAGTGGCCTGAGTCGCGTCGACGACCACCACGGCACCGACTGCATGCGCACGGGCGGCGACCTCAGCCAGGTCGACGACCTCGCCGGTCGCCGACTGCACGGCGCTCACCGCTACCAGGTCGACGCCGTCGACGATCGAGTCCAGGAGCGCGGGCAACGGCGGTGTCCGGACGTCGACCCCACGTGAGGCGTGCACCTGGTACGGGAACAGGTTGGAGCCGAACTCGACGTCCGGAGCGACAACTCGCGCACCGTCGGGCAGCGCTGCGGCGACCAGGCCGATCTGCTGGGACACCGCTGAGCCGATCGACACGTCCTCGTCGGCGGCGCCGACCAGCCGTGCGAAGGCCCGTCGCGCCCGGTCGGTCGAGGAGTCCCACTCCTCCCACGACGTCCTCCCGTGACGCCACTCGTCGAGACCCGACTGCATCGCCGACCACGCGGTCCGCGGCGGCAGCCCATAGCTGGCCGTGTTCAGCCACCCCGGTTGCGCGTCGAACAGCGCTTGCGCAGCGCTGAGGGACAGGTTGCCGGTCACGGAAGGTCCGGAGGGGCGAGGGCTGCCACGACGCCACCATAGCCACGGTCGCGACCTGCGGCCTCCGCGTCATGCACCGACGCGACCGGAGTCATAGGGCAAGCGCCGCGACGGAAGACCCCTGGGTTGCGGCGTCCCGGGCACCCTCGTCTAGGCGAGGGTGCCCCCGAGGGTCACCCGGCGAGCCCCCTCTCGGGTGACCCTCGGAGCGGTCCTGTCCTGGGAGGGGACCGCTCCTCCGGGGTGCGGTCGAGCCTCCGTCTCGCGTCATCCCGCGAGCTCCCGGGAGTCAGTGGTGGCAACGTCGCGTTACCACCAGGAGGCAGGCCCGTCATGACGAACCCGGCAGTCAGCGACCACGCGCTCGAGGAGAGCAGGCGCAGGATCGAGCAGATCACGCAGGTGGTCGTCCGGCACGTCTACGCGGACATGATGGGGCGCCCGGCGGACCAGGTCTACCGCGTCCTCAACGCGCGGCTGCACGCCGCAGACGTGCCGCTCGACAGCGAGCAGGTCCGGCAGTACGCCGAGTCGATCAGCGACGGCACCTGGTCCGGGCAGCGACGCTAGCCACGCTGCGGGTCCCAGGGGTCCCCGTGGTCACCGGCAAGGACCTCGTCGACCTCAGCGGGCGTCAGGCCGCCGTCGCGCCTGGAGGCGGCGATCATCAGCTCCGTCGCCAGCCTTATCTCCGCCAACAGCTCGTCGTCGTGCAACGACACGTCGAACTGGTCCGTCATGCCCTCACCCTTTCCCTGCGGACGCTCGAGCCCCGTCGGTGTCCGCGATGTCCGCGGCTGTATGACTCCGGGCCGGGCCGTCCATGACGCGGGCGACCTGGTATCACGGCGGGCACTGCGCCGTACAAACCTGGGCACTCCCGTCGACAACGGACCGCTCCGGGCGCATCCTGGAAGTGGTGCAGCGAGGTTGCCGAGGCTATGGTCACGGGGCGGTCGCGCCCTGCGACCGTGCCACCTCAACGGTCGGGGAGGGACGGTCTGTGGACGGCGCCCGGTCTGAGCTCGGACCCGACGACCAGGTCATCGTCGACCTGGTGCCGATGGTGCGCAAGGTCGTCGGGTCCCGGATCCGCGACCCGCACCTGGTCGACGACCTCGTGCAGGAGACGCTGGTGCGGGTGATGGCCGCCCACTCACGGGTGGAGGGCGACACCATGGCGCCGTACGCCGCGGTGACCGCGCGCAACGTCGTGGCGTCCTACGCCCGACGCAACGACCGGGCCAGGGCACGGGCGCATCTCCTCGCCCACGGCGACATCGACTCCTCGGAACGACCCGGGGACAGCCTGCTGCGGCAGGAGGACCGCTCGATCGTCGCCGCCGCGCTGGCCCGCCTGCCGGCGGCCGAGCGGGACATCCTGGTTGCGCACGAGGTGAACGGGGACGACACCCGGACGCTCGCTGCGACCCGGGACACGACGCCCGGGGCGGTCGCCGCGCAGCTGGCCAGGATCCGGGCCAAGATGCGGGTGGAGTACCTCCTGGTGAAGGAGAACCTCGAGCCACCCACCGACCGCTGTCGTGCGGTGCTGCGAGCGCTCTCGGCAGGCGACCGCCGCCGACAGCGGGAGCTCGACACCGGCGCCCACCTGCTGGAGTGCGACTGCTGCGCCCTGGTCAGCGCCGGCCTGCTCGACCGGTGGTCGGCATCCTCGAGCGACGACGAGATGCGGGTGCCCGTCGCCAGGGACGCAGATGTCGTCACGGCGCGCCAGACGGGTCGTCAGGTCGCTGCCCGCCTGGGCTTCTCGCCCACCGACTCGACCCTGATCGCCACCGCGATCTCGGAGATCGCCCGCAACATCGTCAAGTTCGCAGAACGTGGTGAGATCGTGATCAGCCACGTCTCCACCGGCGGCTCAGACGGCATCTCGATCGTCGCGCGCGACGTCGGACCAGGGATCCCTGCGTTGGAGCAGGCCATGCGCGACGGCTACAGCACCTACCGAGGCCTGGGTCTCGGTCTGCCGGGCGCCAGACGACTGATGGACGAGTTCGACGTGGTGACCGAGGTCGGCAAGGGGACAACGGTCTCGATGACGAAATGGCACTCAGCGCGACGCCGACCCGGCGACAATGAGAACTGACAGAGACGAGGCGACATGACGGACCAACGCCAGATCGACGAGGCGAAGCAGGACGACCTGGGCGAGCCCGAGTTCCTTCTCCCTGAGCTGGTCGCGCATCTGCGGCACCTGCGGACTCCGCTTCGTCAGGAGTGGGCCAACCGGATCAACGACGCGCACCTGCTGTCCTCCATGACGGCCCAGGAGGTCTTCTCCGAAGCGACGTCGGTCTATGACAACTATGTCGAGGTCCTCGAGACGGGCAGCGTGGAGGCACTGCGGCGCTACGCGCGAGACCTCTCCGAGCGCATCATCCCGCGCGGGGTCGAGACCCACGAGGTGGTCGGCATCGTGCTGCTGCTGCGCGACGTGCTCGCCCGGTCGCTGTTCGAGAAGTACCGCAACGACTTCGACCTGCTCAACCGCGTCCTCGACGCCTACGAACCGGCGGCCAACAGGATCGCGAACACGGTCGCGGTGAGCTTCGTCGAGGAGCGCGAGCGCGTCATCCGACAGCAGCAGGACTCACTCCTGGAGCTGTCCACGCCGGTGCTGCAGGTCCGGGAACGGCTGTTGATCCTGCCCATCATCGGCGTCCTGGACGACATGCGGGCCCGCCAGCTCACCGAGCAGCTGCTCGGAGGGATCCGCAACCACCGCGCGAAGGTCGTCGTGGTCGACATCACCGGTGTCCCCGACGTCGACCAGGCGGTGGCCAACTCCCTCGTCCAGACCGTCGACGCGTCGCGGCTGATGGGCGCCGAGGTGATCATCACCGGACTGTCCTCGAAGATCGCCCAGACCCTCGTGACGATCGGCGTCGACCTGAACAAGATGCGCACGGTGGGAGACCTGCAAGGCGGGATCGAGGAGGCCGAGCGTCAGCTGGGCTTCAGGGTGACCAGGCCGACCGATGCCCAGCCCTGAGCTCCCGGGCACCTCCGAGCCCCTGCGCGTCTCGATCCTGACCCAGGGACAGTTCCTCATCGTGTCCATCCACACGGCGCTCGACGACACCCAGATGACGCGCCTGCAGGAGGACCTGATCGAGCAGGTCGGTCGTCAGCGCTCGCGCGGCATCATCGTCGACGTGTCCACGCTGGACGTCCTCGACTCGTTCGCCACCCGGACCCTGACCCAGCTCGCGCACGTGGCGCGCCTACGCGGGGCCGAGACCGTCGTCGTCGGCATCAGCCCCGAGGTGGCGATCGCGATGGTCCAGCTGTCCCTGCAGATGAGCTTCGTGCACACCGCACTGGACCTGGAGGAGGGACTCCAGCGGCTGGGCGAGCTCACGGGTGCGCTCGACGAGGCGGCGTTCCTGGGGACTCGCTCCCGTGGCTGACCTCGCCGACTTCCGACGCGACTACACCCCTGCCTTCTTGTCGTACCTCGCTCGCGAGGACGAGGCGGGCCGCCGGGCTGCCTACGAGCTCGGCCGGCGCGCGATGAGCCGTCGAGTAGGACTCCTGGGGCTGGTGACGGTCCACAACGAGGTGTTCCTGGACGTGATCAGACAGGAGCGGACTGCGGAGTCGGCGGTCCGGCTGGCCCAGGCCGCCAGCACCTTCCTGGTCGAGGCGCTGGCGCCGTTCGAGATGACCCAACGCGGGTTCATGGAAGGCGAGGCGCGCGTGACGGAGTGACGCCGGACCAGCTGAGCCGGGACACACCCACCGCGCCGCGCGGCTTCCGTACTGCTTGCGCTGCTTGTTCAGCTTGCGCAGCTGCGACGCACCGGTCCGGCCGGAACATTCGTCGAACCGCTTCGGCACCGTTACCGTGACCTGGTGACACCACCGTCTTCTCTGGGAGGGCTGGACATGCCGCACGTCTCACTCCTTGTACTCGCGGATCAGCAGCCTGGTCGCCGTGGAGACAGCCTCGTGCTCCTGAGGGTCGCCACGCGTGTCTGAGTCTCAGGCACTCGGACCTGGCTCCGTCGGGACCTTCGGCCCGGGCGCCACGCCTGTGCCCCTGACACAGTTCGAGGGAGACAGCCGACCACGACAGGAGCCGAGCGCGAGATGAGCAGCACGAGCATGGCCGACCAGAACCTCCGCGGAGCGGGAGCCGTCGGCGTACGTCGCTCGCCGGGTCTGATGCTCCTGATGGCCACCCTCGGGTTCGCCGTCAACTTCTGGGCGTGGGCCCTGCTGAGCCCGCTCGGTCCGCTGTTCCGGGAGAAGGGGACCCTAGGTGCACTGAGCGAGTCGGACGTGGCGCTGCTGGTCGCGGTCCCGGTCGTCGTCGGGTCGTTGGGGCGGGTCGTCGTCGGCGCCCTGACCGACCGCTACGGCGGACGCGTGATGTTCCCGCTCGTCTCGGCGGCCACGATCGTCCCCATCGTCTTCATCGCCTTCTTCGCCCAGACGTCCTACCTCGCGCTGCTGGTCGGCGGGTTCTTCCTGGGCATCGGCGGCACGGCGTTCGCGGTCGGCGTCCCGTTCGTGAACGCCTGGTTCCCACCCGAGCGTCGGGGGCTGGCGATCGGCGTCTTCGGCGCCGGGATGGGCGGCACGGCGATCAGTGCGCTGACCACCGTGAAGCTGTACACGAACGTCGGCGACAAGGCGCCCTTCCTGATCACCGCGGTCGTGCTGGCCGGCTACGCGGTGGCGGCCTGGCTGGTGATGCGCGACGCGCCGGGGCGGGTGGTGCCCACGACCTCGTTGGCCTCGCGGTTGGCGGCCAACGCCCGACTGCCGATCGCCTGGCAGGCCTGCATCCTCTACGCCGTGGCCTTCGGGGGCTACGTCGCGTTCTCGGTCTACCTGCCGTCGTACCTGAAGGTCGCCTACGGCCTGACCCCAGCGGACGCCGCGAACCGGATGGCCGGGTTCGTGGTCGTGGCGGTGCTCATGCGGCCGGTCGGTGGGTGGCTCTCGGACCGGTTCGGTGCCATCCCCGTGCTGGCGGGCAGCTATGCCGTCGTGGTGGTGGGTGCGGGAGTGGCGTCCACGACGCCCCTGCTCGAGCACGTCGGGACGATCGCGTTCCTGGGCATGGCCGCCGCGCTCGGCGCGGGCAGCGGCGCGACGTTCGCGCTCGTCGCCAAGGTGACCGACCCGGCGCGGGTCGGTGGCGTCACCGGGCTGGTGGGGGCAGCGGGCGGGCTCGGCGGGTTCGTGCCACCGCTGGTGATGGGCTACGTCTACGGACGGACCGACTCCTACGCGATCGGCCTGGTGCTGCTCGCGGTGACGGCGGCCCTGACCCTGGTCCTCACCCTGACCGTCGTACGCCGGACGGCCGCGTGAGCACCGAGCCGGGACTCGACGGGGGGGTCAGCGAGGCGCTGGTGCGCAGCCGCCGGTTCTTCACCAGAGGCCGCGTCTCGGACGACCTGCGCAGCCTGCACCAGGTAGGCGGACGGGACGCCGACGACTTCTACCGGGACCGGTGGAGCCATGACAAGGTGGTCCGGTCGACGCACGGGGTGAACTGCACCGGCTCCTGCTCGTGGAAGGTCTACGTCAAGGACGGGATCATCACCTGGGAGACCCAGCAGACCGACTATCCGTCGGTGGGCCCGGAGAGCCCGGAGTACGAGCCGCGGGGCTGTCCACGGGGCGCCGCCTTCTCCTGGTACACCTACTCGCCGACCCGCGTCCGCTACCCCTACGTGCGTGGGGTTCTCCTGCAGATGTACCGCGAGGCCAAGAGGCAGCACGACGGCGACCCGGTCCGTGCCTGGGCACACATCGTGGACAACCCCCTGCGCGCGAAGGCCTACAAGTCCGCGCGTGGCAAGGGCGGGCTGGTCCGGGCGAGCTGGGACGAGGCCACCGAGCTGGTCGCCGCCGCGCACGTGCACACGATCAAGAAGTGGGGCCCCGACCGGGTGGCCGGCTTCTCCCCGATCCCGGCCATGTCGATGGTCTCCCACGCGTCCGGCGCCCGCTTCGTGAACCTCATCGGCGGCTCGATGCTGAGCTTCTACGACTGGTACGCCGACCTGCCGGTGGCCTCACCCCAGGTCTTCGGCGACCAGACCGACGTGCCGGAGTCCGGGGACTGGTGGAACGCCGGCTACCTCGTCATGTGGGGCTCCAACCTGCCTGTCACCCGCACACCCGACGCGCACTGGATGACCGAGGCCCGCTACCGCGGACAGAAGGTCGTTGCCGTCGCGCCGGACTACGCCGACAACGTGAAGTTCGCCGACGAGTGGCTGCCGGCACGGCCGGGGACCGACGCGGCGCTGGCGATGGCGATGGGCCACGTGGTCCTCAAGGAGTTCTTCGTCGACCGGGCGACGCCCTACTTCACCGACTACGTGAAGAAGTACACCGACCTTCCGCACCTCGTCCGTCTCGACGAGACCGACGAGGCCGGCGTGCACACCGCCGGCAAGTTCCTGACCGCCGCCGACCTGCCGACCCACGAGCACGAGGAGAACGCCGCCTTCAAGACGGTGATCCTCGACGCACGCTCCGACGAGCCAGTGGTGCCGAACGGCTCGCTGGGCCACCGTTTCGGGGAGCGTGGAGTCGGCCGCTGGAACCTCGACCTGCGCGGCGTCGACCCCAAGCTCTCGCTGCTGGACACGGCCGCGGGGTCGGTGCTGGTCCGACTCCCGCGGTTCGACACCCCGGACGGCGCCGCCGAGGACCTGCCGCGCGGCGTGCCCGTGCGCCGCGTCGGCGGCCACCTCGTCACCACCGTCTTCGACCTGCTCCTCGCGCAGTACGGCGTCGGACGGACCGTCGCCGGGCGGAGCCTGCCCGGCGAGTGGGCACAGGGGTACGACGACGCGTCGGCGCCGTACACCCCGGCCTGGCAGGAGGCGATCACCGGGGTCCCCGCGGCGGCGGCCGCCCGGATCGGGCGGGAGTTCGCCCGCAACGCTGAGGAGACCAAGGGCCGTTCGATGATCATCATGGGAGCCGGCACCAACCACTGGTTCCACTCCGACACCATCTACCGGTCCTTCCTGACCCTGACCACCCTGACCGGCTGCCAGGGCGTGAACGGCGGCGGCTGGGCGCACTATGTCGGGCAGGAGAAGGTTCGACCGCTCACCGGCTATACCCAGGTGGCGAACGCGCTGGACTGGAACCGGCCGCCACGCAACATGATCCAGACCGCCTACTGGTATCTCCACACCGACCAGTTCCGCTATGACCACTTCGGAGCCGACACGCTGTCAGCCACGCCGGGCCGTGGCCAGCTCGCCGGGAGGAGCACCGCCGACGTCATCGCGCAGAGCGCCCGGCTGGGCTGGATGCCGTCCTACCCGACGTTCGACCGCAACCCGCTCGACCTGTGTGACGAGGCGGCGGCCGCCGGCCGGCCGGTGCCCGAGCACGTCGTCGACCAGCTCGAGGCCGGCACGCTCGGCTTCGCGGGTGAGGACCCGGACGCGCCCGAGAACTTCCCGAGGATCCTCTCGATCTGGCGGGCCAACCTGCTGGGCAGCTCCGGCAAGGGCAACGAGTACTTCCTCAAGCACCTGCTGGGCACCGACTCCTCGCTGCGCGCCACCGAGGCGCCCGAAGTGGCCCGACCGGTCGACGTCACGTGGCACGAGAAGGCGCCGGAGGGCAAGCTCGACCTGCTGATGACCATCGACTTCCGGCAGACCAGCACCACGATCTTCTCCGACGTCGTCCTGCCGGCGGCGACCTGGTACGAGAAGCACGACCTCAACACCACCGACATGCATCCCTTCGTGCACTCGTTCAACCCGGCGATCGCGCCGCCGTGGCAGACCCGCACCGACTGGGACGCCTGGCAGACGATCGCCGCGAAGTTCAGCGAGCTGGCCGCCTCCCATCTCGGGGTCCGCACCGACGTGGTGGCCGTCCCGCTGACGCACGACACACCGGACGCGATGGCCAACCCGCACGGCGTGGTCCGCGACTGGAAGGCTCGACCCGGAGAAGCGGCACAGTGCGAGCCGGTGCCCGGCGTCACGATGCCCAAGCTGGTCGTGGTCGAGCGCGACTTCGGCGCGGTGGCCGAGAAGATGAACGCCCTCGGGCCGCTGATGGACACCCTGGGCGCCAGCACCAAGGGGGTCACGTTCGAGCTCAGCGAGCAGGTCGACTACCTGCGACGCAAGAACGGTGCGGTGCGGGGCGGTGTCGCGGACGGGCGGCCCTCACTGAAGCGTGACATCGATGTCTGCGAGGCGATCCTGACCCTGTCCGGCACCACCAACGGCGTCCTGGCGGTGCAGGGCTTCACAGCACTGGAGAAGCGCACCGGTGTGCGGCTCGCGGACCTGGCCGAGGAGCACGAGGGCAAGCACATCACCTTCGCCGACACCCAGGGGCCGCCGGTGCCGGTGATCACCTCACCGGAGTGGTCCGGCTCGGAGACCGGTGGTCGACGCTACTCGCCGTTCACCATCAACGTGGAGCGGCTCAAGCCCTGGCACACCTTGAGCGGCCGGATGCACTTCTACCTCGACCACGACTGGATGACCGAGCTCGGTGAGGGGCTGCCCGTCTACCGGCCACCTCTCAACATGGCCGCGCTGTTCGCCGAGCCGGAGCTGGGCAACGTCTCCGACGGCTCAGGCGCCGGTGGTCGGGTAAGTGGCGACGTCGCCGGGCTGACCGTGCGCTACCTGACGCCGCACAACAAGTGGTCGATCCACTCGGAGTACCAGGACAACCTGTTCATGCTGTCGCTGTCCCGAGGCGGCCAGAACATCTGGATGAGCGACAAGGACGCGGCCAAGGTCGGGATCACCGACAACGACTGGGTCGAGGCGGTGAACCGCAACGGGGTCGTCGTCGCCCGCGCCATCGTGTCCCATCGGATGCCGGAGGGGACGGTGTACATGTACCACGCGCAGGACCGGCTGATCGACGTACCACTCGCGGAGTCGTCGGGGAAGCGGGGCGGGATCCACAACTCGCTGACCCGGCTGCTCGTGAAGCCCAGCCACCTGATCGGCGGCTACGCCCAGCTGACGTACGCGTTCAACTACCTGGGTCCCACCGGCAACCAGCGCGACGAGGTGACGGTGATCCGTCGGCGCTCGCAGGATGTGGAGTACTGACATGCCCCGGAACGGAGTGAGCCGATGAGACCGATGGCGCAGATGGCCATGGTGATGAACCTCGACAAGTGCATCGGCTGCCACACCTGCTCGGTGACCTGCAAGCAGGCCTGGACCAACCGCGCGGGCACCGAGTACGTCTGGTTCAACAACGTGGAGACCCGGCCCGGCCTCGGCTACCCGCGCACCTACGAGGACCAGGAGAGGTGGAAGGGCGGCTGGGAGGTCACCAGGCGGGGCCGCCTCAAGCTCAAGGGTGGCAACCGGTTCCGCAAGCTCGCTACCATCTTCTCCAACCCCAAGCTGCCCTCGATCGACGAGTACTACGAGCCGTGGACCTACGACTACTCCACGCTCACCGACGCGCCGGCGCAGGAGCACTCACCGGTGGCCCGCCCGAAGTCGCTCATCTCGGGCAAGAACATGAAGGTGGAGTGGTCGGCGAACTGGGACGACGACCTCGGTGGGTCCAAGGCGACCGCGAGCCAGGATCCGATGCTCAAGGAGATCGCCGACAAGGTGAGGTTCGAGTTCGAGCAGACCTTCATGTTCTACCTGCCGCGGATCTGCGAGCACTGCCTGAACCCGTCCTGCGCGGCCTCGTGCCCCAGCGGCGCCATCTACAAGCGGGAGGAGGACGGCATCGTCCTGGTCGACCAGGACCGCTGCCGCGGCTGGCGGATGTGCGTGTCCGGCTGTCCCTACAAGAAGGTCTACTTCAACCACCGCACCGGCAAGGCCGAGAAGTGCACCTTCTGCTTCCCGCGCATCGAGGTCGGTCTGCCCACGGTCTGCTCCGAGACCTGCGTGGGCCGGCTGCGCTACATCGGCCTGATGCTGTACGACGCCGACGCGGTGCTCGAGGCAGCGTCCGTGCCCGACGACCATGACCTCTACGAGGCGCAGCGGTCGGCGTTCCTGGACCCCCACGACCCCGAGGTGGTCCGCGCGGCCGAGCGGGCCGGTATCCCGCGCGACTGGGTGGACGCCGCGCAGCGGTCTCCGGTCTGGGCCCTCATCAACACCTACCAGGTGGCCCTGCCCCTGCACCCGGAGTACCGCACCATGCCGATGGTCTGGTACATCCCACCGCTCTCGCCCGTCGTCGACGTCGTCAAGGACACCGGCTTCGACGCCGAGGACACCGGCAACCTGTTCGCCGCGATCGACGCCCTGCGGATCCCGGTGGAGTATCTCGCCGCGCTCTTCACCGCCGGCGACCTCGCACCCGTCGACCGGACGCTGAAGAAGCTCGCGGCGATGCGGTCCTACATGCGGGACATCAACCTGGGCCGCGAGCCGAACGGCGCCATCCCCGAGGCGGTCGGGATGACCGAGGAGGACATGTACGACATGTACCGCCTGCTCGCGATCGCCAAGTAC
>JAICWH010000104.1 GCA_025934895.1 Nocardioidaceae bacterium
TCGGGTCGCCGCGGGACTCACCGTGGAGCAGTGCGATCCGCTCCGGCGGGGCGATCTCGGTCCAGCAGATCCACTCGGGGTAGTCCGTCCCGTCCGGTCCGTGCAGCACGAAGTCCCACTCCCCGCCGACGCGGAACTCGAACGCTCGCGTGGTGGTGGTGAACCCCTCCGGGCCCCACCACCGCGACAGGTGGCGGACCTCGGTGAACGCCTCGAACACCAGCTCCCGTGGGGCGCTGATGACCCGGGAGATGACGATCTCGTGGTCCACCGCCGCCGGCTCCACCCGCGTGTCGTGCCTTGCCCCTGCCATCGTCTCAGTCCTCGTGTCGGGTCTGCTTGAGGTCCTGCACGTACGCGTCCAGTCGGTCGAAGCTCTCGTTCCAGAACCGCTCGAACTCGCCGGTCCATTCGTGGACCGGTCGCAGCCCGCGGGCATCAAGGCCGTACAGGCGCAGCTTGCCTGCCTTGCGGTCCCGCACCAGCCCGACCTCCCGAAGCACCCGCAGGTGTTTGGAGGCCCCCGGCTGGGTCGTCCCCAGCTCCCGGGCCAGCTCGGTCACCGGTCGCTCACCCGCCCGCAGCAGCACCAGGATCTCCCGGCGTTGCGGCTCGGCGATCGCGTTGAAGACGTCCGACGTCGTCGCAGCACGTGCCATGGGCACCCTCCTATGCTCATATCGGCATGCGTCAAGTCGGAGGATTCGCTCCGGGAGGACGAGCACGATGAGGCCCTGGATCGCGCGTTCTCCGGCCTTCATGAGCTGGCAGAGGTGGTCGGGGACGTCAAGCGCCGGGCCCGTCGCCCCTGACCGGTCCTCGACGTCGGTCACGCTGTCTGGCGCCACCCGCTGCCGTCGTCGACGCCGAACACGTCCCAGGTCATGATGATCTCGGGGTGCGTTGTCAAGCCGGCAACGGCGTCCTGGTATTGCCGGGAGTTGTAGAAGGTGTCGGCTGCTTCGCGGTCCTGCCAGACCTCGATGACCCGATAGCCGTTCTCGACCGGACCGCCGGCGTGGAACAACGCACCGATCGGGGAACCCATCTGGTTGACCTTCGTGACCACGTGCTCGTACTCCTCTTGAGTCAGGCCGGGGATCTCGGCCAGCATCGCGACTGCCATGTCGTCCTCCACGAGATTGGGGTGGGTAGCTGTCCGGGCCTGCGCCGGACATGTTGTGGACCAGCGTCTCCGGGCGCTGGCCGCGTCGCCAGGAACGGCACCGGCACAGTGACCGGCACACTGACGCACAGTGACCGGCGACCGGCTGGCGCATGTCGACCACTGGCGGCACGGCGCAGCATCGGGTGAACTCTCGGGCTCAGGTCGGGCGGTGACGGCGGCGGTGCCTGCTGGTGGGCGGCGGCCGGTGTTGCCTTCCTTCGCCGTTGGTATGGTCAGGTGGTCGGCTGCTGGTAGTGGGAGTCGGGGCCATGGATGAGGTGTCGCGGCCGGTCGTCAGGACGGGGTTCGCCGAGGCTCTGCGACGGTTGCGTGCGGAGGCGGGACTGTCCCAGGAGGAGCTGGCCGAGCGTGCCGGGCTGAGCGTACGCGGCCTGCGTTACCTCGAGCGGGGTCTTCGACACCCCTACCGGAACACCGTGACGCGCCTGTCTGAGGCTCTGGGACTGACTGCGACGGGGTCGGCTGAGCTGGTGGCGGCCTACGCAACGACAAGGCAGGGCCCCGGACCGCACGGCCCACCGAGGCCGACCGGCCCGCTGATCGGCCGGGAGCGAGATCTGGAGCATGCCCTGCGGCTGGTGTGCGAGGACCGCGTTCGCCTGCTCACGGTCACCGGCCTCGGCGGGGTCGGGAAGACGCGGTTCGCTATCGAGCTGGCGGTCAGGCTCGAACAAGTGGGCGCCGTCGTTGCGTGGGTCCCGCTCGCCGCTGTGACCGACGTGGTCTCGGTCCCCCTTGCCGTGGCCCATGCCCTCGATATCGTGCCGGCCGGCTCGAACCAGGTGATCGACGTGCTTGCTCACGCCTTGGAGGAGGAGCACGTCCTCCTGCTCGACAACGCCGAGCAGGTGGCAGCGTCAGCCTCGTTCGTGGCCGACCTGGTCGAACGCTGCCCCTTGTTGACTGTCATCGTGACCAGCCGGGTGGCGCTCGGCGTGCACATCGAGCAGCGGTTCCCCCTTGAGCCACTGCCGACGCCGGACCCGGCCCGCACCACCGACCCGCACGTGCTGGCGGTCAATCCCGCGGTAGACATGTTCATGCGGCGACTCCAAGCGGTTGACCCGCACTACGCCCTCACCGCGGCCAGCGCCCCCTCCGTCGCCGCTGTCGTCACGCAGCTCGAGGGCCTGCCCCTCGCCCTTGAGCTCGCCGCCGCCCGCTCGGCCGCTCTTCCACCCGAGGCGATGGCGACTCGGCTGGACGGCGGCTTGGACGTCCTCGCCAGCGACGCCCCCGATCTCCCGGCTCGACACCGCACCATGAGGGCCACCATCGCGTGGAGCTACGACCTTCTGCCCGCGGCAAGTCAGGAGTTCCTCCAGCAGCTCGCAGTATTCGTCGACGGAGTCGCGCTCACCTCCATCGAAGCGCTGCCGGACCCACTCACCCACCTGGACGCCGTGTTGGCCAGCAGCCTGCTCCGCACCGATAGGTCACGGCCCCAGGCGCCTCGCTTCCGGATGCACGAGCTGATCCGCAGCTACGCCCTCGAGCAGCTCACCCAGCGGGGCGAGGGTGAGTCGGCCAGGAGCTGGCACGCCGAACACTTCCTGTCGCTCGCGCACGAAGCGCACAGACACTTCTACGGACCCGACTCGGCCACCTGGCTGGACCGGTTGGAGGTCGAGCACGCCAACCTCCGCGCAGCCTTGGGTTGGCTCCGCGACCACGGGCGGCGTGATGAGGCGCTCCGGCTCGCCGGTGCCCTGTCGTGGTTCTGGTATGTGCGGGGCCATGCCGTCGAAGGACGCGCGTACCTCGACGCCCTCCTCACGGGAGCCGATGCCCGCAGCGCCGCCGCATCCACCGCCGCATCCACGGGCGCACGCATGGCCGCCCTGAGTGGCGCCGGCCACCTCGCCCAGACTCAAGGCGACTACCAGCGGGCACGTGGCTACCTGGACGAGGCCATCACGCTCAGCCGCACCAGCCACGACCAGCCCGGGCTCGCCGCTGCACTGCTGGCCTGCGGTTTCGTGGCACGCGTGCAGGAGGACTATCGGGCCGCCGTACCGATGCTGCAGGAGGCGGCCGCTGTCGCCGACCTGGCCGGTCCCCCCTTCGTGGTCGCCGCGACCGAGCACCACCTCGGCATGATCGCAGCCGACGCCGACCACGACCTACCGGCCGCACGGCGCCACCTCGACGACAGCCTGCGGCTCTACCGCCGCCTGCGGATGAGCCGGTTCGAAGCACTGGTGCGGCTCAGCCTGGCCGACGTCGCCCTCGCCGACGGGGACCTCGCGAACGCCGCCGAGCTCGCCCGGCACAGCCTCGAACTGATGTGCGAGACCGGAGAGCAACTCGGACTTCACGGAGCGCTCGACACCCTCGCGTGCCTAGCCGTCAGCCAAGGCGACCCAGCACGCGGCGTACGGCTGAGCGGCGCCGCAGCACACTTGCGGGCTCTTCACGGCCTTCGATCCTGGCCCGTCGTCCGACGCCGCGTCGAAGGACAGCTCGCCACCACCCGGATCGTCCTGACCCCCGACGAGTACCAGGGGCTCTGGGACGACGGCTACGCCATGACCCCAACAGACGCGTTGACCTTCGCCGCCCAGATGCGCTGAGCGCTCGGACAGGTCGCGGCGAGCTCCGAGCCTGGTTCAGTACCTGCGGCACGACAAGTTGCCGCAGGAGATCCAGCTGTGGGGGCGGTCCGAGAACAGGCAGACAGGCGGCTCTTCACCCTGCCTGGCCGGCGGTGAGGGCACCGACTCCGGCGTCCTTGGGTCGGTCACGGTGTCGGGCACGAGGCATGCTTCCAGTGGTGAGGAGACGATGAGACGCCGGGGTCTGGAGCGCTGCTGTGTGATCAGCGTTTCGGTGTTACCCGCTGGCTCCCCACTTGAAACACGTGCGCCCGACCGAGGCAGGGTGGTACAGCTCGAGGTCAGGATGGGGTCAGGTTCCTTGTGAAGAGTGAGCTCATGACCCGGCACCTGGAAGCCCCCGACCGATACCCGGCCGCTGCTGAGACAATCCCCGACGGCCCCTGACCCCGAAGGACCAGTGATGCTCCGCCAGCTCAAGGAACACCGACCACATGCCACCGGCAGTCCGGTTCTCAGGCTGCTCCTCGGCAGCGCGCTCATGCTGTTCCTCGAGCTGGCCCTGATCCGTTGGCTCGGCGCCAACGTGGTGCATCTGAGCTACTTCTCCAACTTCGTCCTCCTCGGTTCCTTCCTCGGCATCGGGATCGGCTTCCTGATCAGCCGCAAGAGCTGGTCGGCGCTGCCCTGGACGGCACCCCTGCTCGCCGTACTCGTCGTGGTCACCCTGGTGTTCCCGGTCAGCATCCAGCGACAAGGCAGCGACGTCATCTACTTCACCGCCATGCGGGTCAGCGGGCCACCCGCCTGGCTGGCGCTGCCCGTGATCTTCGTGCTCGTCGCCGCGACGCTCGCCGGACCCGCGGAGGTGGTGGGTCGCTGCTTCGGGATGCTCGCTCCCCTGACCGCCTACCGCTACGACCTCCTCGGGTCGCTCGTGGGGATCTGCTCGTTCACCGTCCTGTCCCTGCTCTGGGCGCCCTCGGTGGTCTGGGGGATCCTTGCCGGCCTCGCGCTGGTCATCCTGAACCTGGGAGCTCGGCGGCGGCTGATCGCGGCCGCCTGCGCAGTCGTCCTCGTCGGTGCGCTGCTGACCGAGACGCTCACGCCCGGAGTCAGCTGGTCGCCGTACTACAAGATCCAGACCCATGCGTCCCACGCGGGCCCGGGCGCCCTGTCGATCTGGGTGAACGGCGTGCCCCACCAGACGATGGCCCGCGCCGACTGGCGGCTGGCGCACTCCGCTCAGCAGTACGGCACGCCGTACCGTCGGCTGCCCCACGTCCGCCTGGACAACGTCCTGGTGGTCGGCGCCGGGTCGGGCTCGGACGTGGCCATCGCGCTCCGGAAGGGAGCCAGGCACGTCGACGCCGTCGAGATCGACCCGCGGATCCTGCAGCTCGGCCGGTTGCACAACCCCGACCACGCCTACCAGGACGCCCGCGTCACCACCCACATCGACGACGGGCGGGCGTTCCTGCAAAACACCCACAGGTCCTACGACCTGATCCTCTTCGCGCTGCCCGACTCACTGTCCCTCGTCAACGGCGCCTCGCAGATCCGCCTCGAGTCGTTCCTGTTCACCGAGGAGGCGCTTCGCTCCGCGCACGACCACCTCAAGCCCGGTGGTGGGTTCGCGATGTACAACTTCTACCGGGAGAACTGGCTGATCGACCGGCTGGCCGGCACCGCGGCCACCGCCTTCGGCCACCAGCCATGCGTCGACAGGTTCGCCAAGCACCAGGCCGTCGTGACGGTGGCGGTCAGCCCGAGCAACCAGGCATGCGACACCACGTACCGCCCCGGACCGGACGTCGTCGCCCCCGCCACCGACAACGCACCGTTCCTCTACTTCCACGGCGGCGGTATCCCGGGGATCTACGTCTGGTCCCTCCTGGGGATCCTGCTGCTGTCGCTGCTGCTGGTGCGAACGGTCGCCGGACCGCTGCGCAGGATGCGTCCCTACGCGGACCTGTTCTTCATGGGAGCGGCCTTCCTCCTGCTCGAGACGAAGAACGTCGCGACCTTCGCGCTCCTCTTCGGAACCACCTGGCTGGTCAACGCGCTGGTCTTCACCGGCGTGCTGCTGGTCGTGCTGGCGGCCGTCGAGACCACCAGGCGGTTCCGGACCTGGCCGCTTCCCGTGGTCTATGCCGGCGTCCTGGCTGCGCTCGCACTCGCCTGGTCCATCCGCCCCGAGCTCCTGCTCGGCCTGCCGTTCGGACCACGCCTGGCGGTCGCCACCGTGCTCGCGTTCCTGCCGATCTTCCTGGCCAACGTGGCGTTCGCCAAGCGGTTCGCCGACACCGCCGACTCCCAGGAGGCGTTCGGCGTCAACCTGCTGGGCGCGATCGTCGGCGGGTGCCTGGAGTACGCCGCTCTCCTCACCGGCTACGACAACCTTCTGCTCCTCACCGCCGGGATCTACCTGCTGGCGTTCGGCCTTCTCCCCCGGGTTCGTCCCCAACCTGCGCCGTGAGAGTCGTGGGCGCGTCAGGGGTCGAGCATCTGCCCGCTCCGTTCGTCGCCGCGGCTGGCTCGATGTCCGGGCCGCCCGCACGCGGACCCGTGTCCGGTAACGTTGCGCTCCGACGGCGGTGGGGCTCGCCGACAACCGCGGTCCAGGCCGCCAACAGTCCCTACCTTCAACGGTAGGAGTGTGCGTGCACGGAAGCGAGGATCCCCCGGACGTGGGAGCGTGTTCCCGGTCGGGCATCGCGTGGGGACGGTGGTCCCCGCGGTCACCAGCCCGGGCGCCGGTCATGGAGTGGAGCTGATGCGCCCCGAGGGGTCGCCCCCGGTGTCAGCGCCCCCTCGTCGAGGGTCCCAGGGCCTTCGCGACCGATGGGACGTGCTGCTGGTCATCGCCGTCGGTGGGGCGCTCGGCAGCGTCGCTCGGTGGGGGCTCCTGGTCGCCCTGCCGCACACGGCAACCCAGGTCCCGTGGGCGACCCTGCTGGCGAACATCACCGGGGCCTTCGCTCTGGGGCTGCTCATGGTGCTCCTCCTGGACTTCTGGCCCCCGAGCCGCTACGTCCGCCCGTTCGTCGGGGTCGGTGTGCTCGGTGGCTACACGACGTACTCGACCTACATGCTCGACACTCGGACGTTGCTGTCCAACGGTGAGGTGCCGCAGGCGTTCGGCTACCTCGTCGGGACGCTGCTCACCGGGCTCGTCGCGGTCTGGGCGGGCGTCCTGGTGGCCCGTACGGCGGTCGCAGCGATCGTAGGTCGCCAGCGGAGCCGGCGGCGGCACCCGGACCTGCGCTCCGCCAGGGACGACACCGACTCGCAAGGGGCGCCCGACGCGGATGCCCGAGGAAGGAGTCGACCATGACGCTCCAAGGTCCCGCGACGCGCTTGACCGTTCTCGTGAAGGAGGACGACCAGTGGCACCGACGGCCCCTGTACACGGAGATCGTGCACCGGGCGCACCGGGCCGGACTGGCGGGCGCCAGCGTGTTCCGTGGCGTCGAGGGCTACGGCAAGTCGCAGCACATCCATACCAGCCGCATCCTGTCGCTCGCCGAAGAGCTGCCCTGCTCGATCGTCATCGTCGACACCGACGACAAGATCCGGGCCTTCCTTCCCGATCTGGACGAGATCGTCACCGAGGGTCTGGTGATCCTCGACCGGGTCGAGGTGGTGAGGTACGTCAGCCGGCGGACCGACGGCCCGACTGCGCAGGACCCCGCTGGTGGACCCGAGTCGTGACCGTGCTTCTGGTCCTGCTCGGCGGCGCGATCGGTGCTCCGATGCGGTATCTGACGGACCTGTTCGTCCAGTCACGCCACGACACCGTCTTCCCGTGGGGCACCCTGACGGTCAACGTGACCGGGTCCCTGCTGCTGGGCGGCCTGGCGAGCGCAGTCTCGAACGCGGGCGCACCGGCGTGGCTCCTGACTCTGGTCGGGACCGGGTTCTGCGGTGCGCTGACGACCTTCTCGACGTTCGGTTTCGAGACGGTGCGGCTGGTCGAGGACGGCTCCTGGGTCGAGGCTCTGCTGAACGTCACTGCCAGCACGGTCATGGGGCTCTCAGCGGTGGCCGTCGGATGGCTGGTCGTGGACCTGTTGTGGTGAGGACTCGACCACCACCACCTGCCCAGGCCGCCACCCTGGCACGCCGCGAACAGGACACCAGCGCCCGATCGGTCTAGTGCGAGGCTCCGACCCGGTCACCCCAGACGGCACGGGCGCCGGAGTCACCGACCCGGTAGACCTGCACCCCGGACGCGACGGCCGCAACGACGGCGAGAGCGGCGACCGCGGTGGTGAGCGCGTGGCCCTTGCTGGCGCCGCGTCGTCCGTCGCGCCTGTCCAGGACGACCAGGGCGATGATCAGGACGAGCAGCGGGAGGCTGAACCAGATGAGCTGGTCGCCGAGGCGGGCGTGCTGACCCGGGTCACCGACTCGCCTCTCGAGGGACTCACCACTGGAGGTCGCCACGGGCATCAGGACCGTCGCGGCCGCTGCGAGGAGCACCACCAGCGGTCCGTAGGTCGCACGCCACGGCGGACGGGCCGCGATCAGGATGGTGCCGAGGATGGCCAACGGGAGCAGGACCACCACCGCGTGCACCACCAGGGGATGCCACGGGACGCCGTTGATGAGGTCGAACAAGCCCGGTCTCCTTCAGACAGTGGGTGGGTCGCCCAGGACACCGCAGCATTCCGTCGTACGCGCTGAGGCGATGTCACCACGTCACCACGTCACCATGGCACCTGGCCCCGAAGTCTGACACTGACCAGATGAATGCAGCCTGACAAGGGGTCGACGCGCCGACACTCGAGCAGGCCCGGACCGGAGTCCGCGGGACCGGAGTCCGGTGGCCCTACAGCTGTCTCAGCCCATGGACTTCTGGCCGTCGATGCTCTCGCGCAGGATGTCGGCATGGCCGGCGTGCTGAGCGGTCTCCGCGACAACGTGCATGAAGACGCGTCGCGCACTCCATGACGCGCCGGCCTCGAACCACGGCGCTTGCGGCAGTGGCTGTCGAGCGTCGAGATCGACGCTGAGCACCAACTCGTCCGTGGCGGCAGCGACCTGCTGGTACTGCGCCAGCAGCCCGCCGAGAGTCTCACCCTCGAGCATCCGGAAGGCGTCGGCGTACTTCTGCACCTCCGGCGGCGGGTTGGTCCAGTCGACGTTGGCCCAGTCCAAGTCCGGGGTCGGGGCCGGGCCGTCGACGACGAACCGCGCCCACTGCTCCTCGGTGGCGGCGACATGCTTGATCAGCCCGCCGAGGCACAGGGCGCTGACCGTGGGCGTGAGCCGGGCCTGTTCGTCGGTGAGTCCACCCACGGTGTGCCGGAGAAGGTCCCGGTGCCGGCGGAGTACCTCGACGAGGTCGGCGCGCTCGCCGGTGGTGGACCCGGATGCAGCGGGGGTGCTGTGTTCGGTTGTCATGGCTTCAGGCTAGGCGTCGCAACGGTCAGTTCCTGTCCTGAGGCAACAGGTGTCCGGTCGACTGATGCACGGCTGATCAACAGCGGCCGTCGAGCGTCCCGTCCTTGCGAGCGTCGTTCCCGAGTCGGCGGGCCATCGAGACGTCGGGATAGACCACGCTGGCCGCGCCGGCGTAGCCGGTGGGCCCGGTCACCACGCAGCCCCGGAGCCTCGCCGGGTCGACGTCGGTGACCGCCTGCGCGAGCCGGAACAGCTCGGCCGGCCCGACGTCGGTGTCCATGTTCTTGACCGCCGCCAGCAACCCCCGCTCCATGAACCCGGGCTTCGACCGGTGCGCCCGCACGTTGCGCAGAATGGCGCGCAACAGCTCCTCCTGGTTGCCCGACCGGTCGAAGTCGCCGCGTGGCAGCGGATGCCGCACCCTTCCGAAGATGAGTGCCTGGAAGGGGTTGAGCCGGTTGACGCCCTTGACATAGCCCTGCGGGCGGACCGGGTCGGAGAAGGCGAACCTCGAGTGCACGGTGACCCCGCCGATCGCTCGCACCATGGCTCGGAACCCGAGGAACCCGGTGGTGAAGACGTAGTCCGGGTGAACTCCCACCAGGTTGCCCACGGACTGCGCCATCAGCTGCGGGCCCCCGTAGGTCATCGATGAGTTGATCTTGTCGTGACCGTGGCCAGGTATCTCGACGTAGGAGTCGCGCGGGATCCCGATCATCGTGCCTGCGCCGGTCCGCAGGTTGAGCCCCACGAGCTGGATGGCGTCGGCCCGCTCCCCGAGCAGGCTCTGTCCTGGCCGGGCGTCCGACCCCAGACAGAGGACCCACACCACCGTGCCAGGGTGGTCCACACCTTCGGCGTTCAGCACGCGGACCAGGGCCGCGTCGCTGTGTCGAACCGTGTCCGGCGGTATCACCAGCGCAGCCAGCGCCATGACCAGAGCAAGCACGACCGTCCGCGGCCTCATCCGCCGCCTCGGTGACGGGACTGCGAGCGGTCCAGGTCGTAGCCGAAGATCCGCCACGCGCCGGCCGGGTCACGCGTCAGCAGCAGACGGCCCCGGAGCTCGACCCGGTCTGGCGGGGCCGTCCCCCGGTCGACCGCGAACACCAGGTCCACCGCCGCCGTCACACCCGCCACCCTCTGGCTCGGCGCGAGGACGGAGAGGTACGCCGTACGCCGGGTCGCGCGGACCGAACGGGTCGTCCTGCCGAAGGGCTGGTTGGTCAGCACGGCCTGCTCACCGCGTGCCTGTCGGGCGGCGCCGGAGGTGAACGACGAGGCGAAGGAGGTCGAGAAGCTCGACCGTGGGTAGCGCCCGGTGAGGAACGCGGCATCGACGTACGCCGAGATCGTCCGCCCGACCTTCGCTGCGAGAGTCCGCCGACCAGGGGCAGCCAGCCGGCCGGCCACGTGCGTGACCTCGACGCGCATCGGCACCGACGGCGGGCCGGAGAGGGTCGGGGACGCGGTCGCTGGACTCGTGGCGGAGAGGGACCGCTTCGCCGGCTCGGAACCGGTGCGCCCCGTGCACGCCGCAGTCGACGCGACCAGGAGGAGGCTCACGAGCAGCACCCCGAGCCTCCTCGGCGCTCTCGGGAGCCGGTCGGAAGAGCGCTGGCACGACAGAGCCTGCACGCTCACCTCCTGCGCAGTGCGGTCGCCGTTGCGCTGCCCGGATTCCATCACAAGGATCGCCTACCGGCGCGGAGAACTGCCGTCGCCGAGCCGGCCACTCTGCTGCGCCGGCTCGTTCCCCGGGACGCGTGGGGGCCGCCACGGCCCGTGCCAGCGGCGGCAACCCGGCTGCGCCGAGTTGCCGCCAAGGTCTAGCCTGGTAGCCGCTCCACCCATAGATTCCATCACAGTAGTTCCGCGGAAGAGGCGATCCAGGCCGTGCCCGAGTCTTCAACAGGTGCCACCACCTCCGCAGCGTCCGGAGGTCAGCAGTCGATGGACGAGGCACGCTCCGACTTCGGTGCCAACGAGTGGCTCGTGGACGAGATGTACGAGCGCTACCAGAAGGACCCGGACAGCGTCGACAAGGTGTGGTGGGACTTCTTCAAGAAGAGCGGTGCTGCCGGCAACGGCGACACGAACCGCGCTGCCAGCCAGCCCGCCTCTGCCCCCCCGGCTGCATCCCCAGCTGCTCAAAAGACGTCCGACCCTGCTGCCCGACCCGAGGCCAAGAGCCAGCCCGCGCCCGGGACCCCGAAGGCTCCGGCCAGGCCCGAGCCCACCCCGGCCGCGAAGTCCACCACCAAGGCGCCCCCGAAGACCCAACCCAAGGCCCCGGCCAAGGCCCCGGCCAAGACCCCGGCCAAGGTGTCGACCTCCCCGGTCCCCAAGGATCCCGAACCGACAACCGCGCCGGAGGTCGCCGACGAGCCGACCCTCACCGTCCTGCGCGGGGCACCGGCGCGGACCGCCCAGAACATGGACGCCAGCCTCACCGTCCCGACCGCGACCAGCGTCCGCTCGGTCCCGGTCAAGCTGCTCATCGACAACCGCGTGGTGATCAACAACCACCTGGCCCGGGCGCGGGGCGGGAAGGTCTCGTTCACCCACATCATCGGCTACGCGCTCGTCAAGGCCGTGGTCTCCATGCCGGAGATGAACCGCGGTTTCGACGTCGTCGACGGCAAGCCGAACCTGATCACCCCGGCCCACGTCAACCTCGGCCTCGCCATCGACATGGCCAAGCCGGACGGCACCCGTCAGCTGCTGGTGCCCTCGATCAAGGGCGCAGAGTCGATGAACTTCGCCGCCTTCTGGACGGCCTACGAGGACATCGTCCGCAAGGCGCGCAACAACAAGCTCGCGGTCAGCGACTTCCAGGGCACGACCATCAGCCTGACCAACCCCGGCACGATCGGCACCAACCACTCCGTGCCGCGGCTGATGACGGGCCAGGGCACCATCGTCGGTGTCGGCTCGATGGACTACCCGCCGGAGTACCAAGGCGCCTCGGAGGAGACGCTGACCCGCAACGCGATCAGCAAGGTCATGACCCTCACGTCGACCTACGACCACCGGGTGATCCAGGGCGCCCAGTCCGGTGAGTTCCTCAAGCGGATGCACGGCCTCCTGCTCGGCGAGGACGACTTCTACGACGAGATCTTCCGGGCACTGCGGATCCCCTACGAGCCGATCCGCTGGGCCAAGGACATCTCGGCCAACCACGACGACGAGATCAGCAAGCAGGCCCGGATCCTGGAGCTGATCCACGCCTACCGGGTGCGTGGCCACATCATGGCCGACACCGACCCGCTGGAGTACCAGCAGCGGAGCCACCCGGACCTCGAGGTGGAGAGCCACGGACTGACCATGTGGGACCTCGACCGGGAGTTCGCCACCGGGTCGTTCGGTGGCGAGGGCCGACGGTTCATGAAGCTCCGCAACATCCTCGGCATCCTGCGCGACTCCTACTGCCGCACGGTCGGCATCGAGTACATGCACATCCAGGACCCCGAGCAGCGCCGTTGGCTCCAGGAACGGGTGGAGCAGCCGCACGTGAAGCCTCCCCGCGAGGAGCAGCTGCGGATCTTGTTGAAGCTCAACCAGGCCGAGGCGTTCGAGACCTTCCTGCAGACGAAGTTCGTGGGACAGAAGAGGTTCAGCCTCGAGGGGGGCGAGACCACCATCCCGCTGGTCGACGAGATCTGTGAGGCGGCTGCCGACGCCGGCCTCGACGAGGTCGCGATCGGGATGGCCCACCGGGGCCGGCTCAACGTGCTCGCCAACATCGTCGGCAAGAAGTACAGCCAGATCTTCCGTGAGTTCGAGGGCAACATCGACCCGCGCACGGTCCAGGGGTCCGGCGACGTGAAGTACCACCTCGGCGCGGAGGGCGAGTTCTCGGCCGGCTCCGGGACCAAGGTCAAGGTGTCGGTGGCCGCGAACCCGTCCCACCTCGAGGCGGTCGACCCGGTCCTCGAGGGCATCGCGCGCGCCAAGCAGGACGTGCTCAACAAGGGCGCCGAGTTCCCGGTTCTCCCGCTGCTCCTGCACGGCGACGCTGCCTTCGCGGGACAGGGCGTGGTGGCCGAGACCCTGAACCTCTCCCAGCTGCGGGGCTACCGCACGGGAGGGACCATCCACCTGGTCGTGAACAACCAGGTGGGCTTCACCACCTCTCCGGCCTCCTCGCGGTCCTCGCTCTACTCCACCGACGTCGCGCGGATGGTCCAGGCACCGATCTTCCACGTGAACGGTGACGACCCCGAA
>JAICWH010000045.1 GCA_025934895.1 Nocardioidaceae bacterium
ATCCAGCTGCTCGGTCGACAAGGCGTTCACACCGAACACCACATCGGCCTTCAACGCATCCCCCAGCGTCGCGCCCGCCTCCACGTACGCCTCATCCGGGAACGACGACAGGGCACCCGCACCCGGGTCCACCACCACCTCGTACCCCAGGCCCAGCAGCTGCCTCACCGTCGCAGGCGTCACCGCCACCCGTGTCTCGCCCCGACGACTCTCCTTGACGGCACCGATGATCACAACACACCCCACTCGTCAGAAACCCGGACACATGTGCGTGCTCGCAGCAGTGGGGCGAACCTTCTGGTGACCGACTGCCGTCTCAGCGAGGCTCATCTTAGAGCCCTGGCCGGACACCCGAGCCGTCCCGACGCCATGTGGAAGGGGTGTCCGGCCAGCAGGCTCAGCCGGGAGGCTTCGTGCACCTCAGCGTCACCGCAGCCTGACGGGGTGTCACCACTCCTTCGTCGACGGCTGCAGGAGCTTCCACTCCTTGGTGGCCGAAACGACGTCCGTGGTGGTGGTGGCGCGCGGCTTCCACTCCTTGGTGGCCTGGCTGACACCCTTGTGATGGTGGCTGGTCCTGGCAATGCCGATGCCCGAGCCGATCGTGAGCGCGACGGCGGCGATGGCCACGCCGCTCAGGACCTTGCGCGCCGAGTGCGTGAGAATGTTCAGGTTCATGTGATTGCCCTCCCAAGGCGGTGAACGCGCGCGCCCAGGTGGCCCGACACCGTGACGGGCCACGCGCGCGTTCTGTCCCCTAGCTCTGTCCACGAGCACGTCGCTCGGGAACGCTGAGCATGGGTCTGCGGTATAGATTACTTGACATGTTTTGGGTGAAAGGTCTGAATCGGCAAAGAACTCGCGGGTCGGTGCCGCAGTGGTCCGAACAGACGGGCGGCATGGCGCTCACGGCACCCCGTCGGGACTTCTGACCCTGCCGCACCTGCCTCCCTTGTCCTAGCGTTGATGCACGATGACGGCGCACGAGGAGGCAGTAGATGCTGGTACGCGACGTGTTGACCCGGCACCCGGTGACCGTGCACGAGGACCTGGACCTGGCCGAAGCGACTGAGATGATCCTCGGCCCGACCGTGAAGATCGTCCCTGTCGTCGACGGGTCACGCCTCGTCGGCATGGTCAGCCGCCGCGACGTCGTCCATGCCCTGGCCCGGACGGTACCTGGAGTCATGTCCGTCACCATCGTGACTCCAGGCATGAGCTGAGGTCGCGCATGTCGCGCCTGCACTACGAAACGCTGACACCGCTGGTCACCCAAGACGTGACCGCGGTGACCCCCTACATCGCGATGTTGATGCTGCGGAACGTCGCCACCGACGGCTGGATGTTCGTGGACCCCATCGACCCGGGCCGAC
Organism: Nocardioidaceae bacterium; assembly: GCA_025934895.1. Lineage (GTDB taxonomy): Bacteria > Actinomycetota > Actinomycetes > Propionibacteriales > Nocardioidaceae > Nocardioides_B. Next base: position 1,374 of record JAICWH010000045.1, read on the forward strand.
GATCCCAGCCCGGCTGCATCATCGCATCCCCGTCGTTCCCGGGTGAGGCGCCCGACGTCGACCAGAACTACGTCTACAACTGGACGCGTGACGCGGCGCTCGTCGCGCTGGAGATCGCCACCGGAACCGATCCGGTCCTGTCGATCGGGGCGGTGCAGCACCTCACCGACTGGCTCGGATTCGCTGCGGCCTGCCAGACGAACGGGACCGGTCCGCTCGATCGGGGCAGCTGGCGGATCGATGCAACCGCGCGCGACTGGTCCGACCAGGCCGACGGGCCGGCCCTGCGCATCGTGGCCGCCCTCGCCGCGCTGCCGCTGCTGGACCCGGACGGCCGGGACAACGCCGGCAAGGTGATCGGCCGCGACCTCGACTTCCTCATCACCGCGTACACAGGCTCCACGACGGACCTGTGGGAGGAGAAGGTCGGGCACTCCATCTTCGCCCGGTCGGTGCAGCTGCGGGCGTTCCGTGCACTCGCCGCCACCCCGTACGCGCCGCCGCACAACAGCGACATCGACCGTGCGATCGAATGGCTGCAGACGGCGCTGGACCAGCACTGGGACGCGGCCGCCGGGCTGTACCGTTGCCTGCTGGACGCGGGCGATGTCGGGGACCGGGATCCGGCAGTCGATGTCATCCTCGCCGCAGTCGTCGGGGCGCTGGATCCCTGGGACCCGCGACTGCTCGCGACCGCAGCGAAGATCCGGGCGCAGTGGGCGGACCCGGCGAGTCCCGTCGCTTACCCGGTCAACGCAGAAGACGCCACTCGCGGGATCGGGCCGTTGGTCGGCCGCTACCCGGACGACCGCTACGACGGTGACACGACGGACAGCCAGACGAGCGTCGGACATCCGTGGGCGCTGTGCACGGCCGCCTTCGCCACGCTGTACTACCGAGTGGCCGCCAACCCTGAGCAGCTCACCGCTCTCGCGGCGGACCGGCTGGCCGGGCCGTTCTTCGCACAGGCCGGAGTGGAGGCCGAGGCGTCAGCAGCCCAGATGGCCTCGCGGCTGCGCGACGCGGGCGACCGGATGCTGCAGGCCGTGTTGTTCCACAGCGACCACCTGGAGCTCTCCGAGCAGTTCGACGCCCGCACCGGCTACGAGAAGAGCGTCCGGAACCTCACGTGGAGCTATGCGGCATTCCTCGCTGCGCTGCGAGCTCGATGACGTCTCCAGTTGAGTCACCTGCTTGTCGACTGGCAGAGCCCTGGGCCGCACACTCCCCCTCGGAGGCCTCGCGGCTGCGGGCATCGCTCCTTCCGCACCTGCAGCGTGCCGTCGACGTGCTCGAGGAGTCGGCCAACCTCCTCGCCCGCACGGGTGACACCGCGCGGGCGACCTACTCGGAAGCGTCGTCGAGCGCCTTCGTGACACGACGGTGCGCGTCCCAGATCTCCTCGGGCAGGTTGGGGAACTGCTCGAGATGGGTCTGTCGGAAGCCCATCTCCTGGCGCCAGCGGTCGACGTCTATCGTGAGGATCGTCTCGAGATCCTCCGCAGTGATGTCGACGCCTTCGAGGTTCAGCTCCTCCTCGGTCGGGATGATGCCGACCGGCGTCTGGCGTCCCTTGGCCTCGCCGCTCTTGAGCTGCAGGAGCCACAGCAGCGGGCGCAGGTTGTCCCGGTAGCCGGGCCACAGGAAGTGCCCGTCGTCCGGGTCACGCTGGAACCAGTTGACGTGGGCGAAGATCGGCTGCTCGGACGCCGCCCCGACGACCTTCAGGTAGTGCGCCGCGTAGTCCCCCTCGCCGTAGGCCATGAACGGGCGGTTCGACATGGGGTCGTAGCGCAGCATCCCCTCCACCCCCTCGGCGGCGAACGTGGCCTCCGCACCCAGGGTGAGGCCGTCGTAGACCCCCTCGGCGAGGTCGGTGATGGCGCGGACCAGTGGCTCACGGTCACGCGTGCGGCCACCGAAGATGATGGCGTCGATCGGGACACCGGCGGGGGCGTTGTAGTCCTTCGCGATGTTGGGGACGTTGTCCAGCGTGGTGGTGAACCGGCTGTTCGGGTGCGCCCACGGGCTGTCGTCGTCAGGCTCGCGGTCGGCGATCGGGCGGCCCTTCCAGTCCAGCCAGCCGGCGGGGTCCGCGGGTGGCGCCGGCGTTCGGCCCTCCCACCAGACCTCGTGGCTCACCTCGTTGTAGGCGACGTTGGTGAAGATGCAGGTGGTGCCGGGTCCGACGGAGGCCAGGGCGACCGGGTTGGTGCCCTCGTTGGTGTCCTTGGCGACCCCGAAGACGCCGTACTCCGGGTTCATCCCGTAGAGCCGGCCGGACGCCTCGTCGACCCAGAGCCAGGTGATGTCGTCGCCGTAGAAGGACACGTGGTAGCGATCACCGAGGGCGTCGGGGGCCAGCATCATGGCGAGGTTGGTCTTGCCGGATGCGCTCGGGAAGCCACCGCAGACGTGGTAGTCCTTCCCGGTCTGCTTGTCGTGGATGCCGATGAGCATGTACTGCTCGGCGAGGAACCTCCCGGAGACCCAGCCGTCGTACGCCGCCTGGCGCAAGCCGTGCGCGATCTTGCCCAGCAGCGCGTTGCCTCCGTACGACGACCCGAAGTGCAGGATGGTCCGCTCGTCGGCGACCGTGACGAAGTAGCGCTGGTCCTCGGGCGTCCCCTGGCCGAGGTTCTCCAGGTTGCCGGTGACGTGCACGGCGCGCACGAACTGGTCGGGGTCATCGAGGTTCTCGAGGTGCTCCACCCCGACCCGCGACATGCGGATCATGTGCAGCACCACGGTGCGGGCGTCGGTCAGCTCGACACCGGCGGCCCACGGCTCGAGCGGGTTGCCGGGTGGCGCCATGAGGTAGGGGATGACGTACATGGTCTTGCCCGCCGAGGCGGCCCGCATCCGCTCCTCGAGCAGCGGCCTCATCTCCGCGGCGGGGCGCCAGTTGTTGTAGACACCCTTGTCCTCAGGATCGTTCGTGGCCACGATCGTCCGCTCCTCGGAGCGGGCGGTGTCCTTGTGATAGCTGCGGGAGTAGTAGCGACCCTCGCCGGCCGGCAGCAGCTCGCCGGCGTCGAGGGCCTCTCGGATCAGCCGAGGATCGTCCGCCGAGCTGACGACCTCGATGCGCTCGGGTGCGGTGAGGGCCGCCCAGATGGCCACGAACTCGCGGACGCGCGGGTTGTTGACCCCGGCCTCGTCCAGCACGGTCTCCACAGCGGCCGCATCCACCATCGTCGTCCTTCTCTGTCGGCGTCGCTCCGAACGCTACACGAGTTGAAAACCTTTGCAGGAGTTGTAATCTTCACGTGCAAGAACGGTTTCGACGCGCATGAGCAGAGCAGGGTATCCGAGGGTCGGTGACGTCGTGAGTGTTCCCCTGTACCAGGCCAAGGCCGAGTTCTTCAAGACCCTCGGGCACCCGGCCAGGATCCGGATCCTGGAGCTCCTCTCCGAGCGCGACCATGCCGTTCACGAGCTGTTGGAGAAGATCGCGATCGAGCCGAGCAACCTCTCCCAGCAGCTGGCGGTGCTCCGCCGTACGTCACTTGTGGTGTCGCATCGGCACGGCGGAGAAGTGGTCTACTCCATCAGTGTTCCAGAGGTGCGCGACCTGCTCCTGGCGGCCCGCAGCATCTTGTCAGGCATCATCGCCTCGCACGGTGAGCTCGAGGCTGAGCTGACCTCCACATCCTCGCCGTGACGAGGCCGACCCGGCCCGTCCGCAGGCCGAACACCCGCCGACCCGGCGCGTCCGCAGGCCGAACACCCGCCGACCCGGCCCGTCCGCAGGCCGAACACCCGCCGACCCGGCCCGTCCGCAGGGCCGGTCAGGTGCCCTGCGGGATCCGGTGGCCGGTCAGCGGGCGACCGCTGCGCGCAGGGCCCGGTAGGACGCGAGCAACGCCTCCCGCTCCTGGCCGAGCAGAGGATCCGCGAGGTCGCAGCCGGCCTGCACCCACGCGTCCGAGTGCTCCATTGCCAGCACCCGCTGCCGCGCCGCCTCCCGGACGGTCTCAGCAGGAACGCCGTACACGTAGGAGTAGAGGTCGACGAGCGAATCCACCAGCGGCTCCTCGGCCCCTACCCGACCGTACTGGTGCTCGCGGTGCAGCCGCCACCACTCGACCTCGCGGCGGGCCGCCTCCTCGGGCTCGAGCCTGAGGTCGCCGTCGCGGAGCACCAGCTGGTAGAACCGCTGCATGTAGGCGCGCGCCGCGGCTGGGTCGTTGTCCGGATAGGGAGCCCACGCCTGGTTGGCCCGCAGCACGTAGTACGCGCCTTGCAGCGTGTGCAGCCGCCCCATCCCGAAGCCTTCGCTCACCATCCCGACCGCGGCCCGCAGGAACGGCCACCACTTCCGCCGGTAGTACGACGCCCAGGCGTCAGTCTCCGCGTTGCCGACCGCGTCCGGGTCGAAGCTTCGCGGTCCCCTCCCGCTGCTCACCAGGTCATGTTCCCCCGTGCCGGCACAGCGGTGCAATCAACCCGGGCCAGGAGGTGCGCGCCGATCCCCCGTCCGCGACACTGATGGCTGAGCCCTATGGCCCTCACCGAGAAAGGGGAGGCGTTGTGAAGACTAGACGGTGGAGTGATCTCAGCCCGGCCACCCGACGGTTCATCGTTGTTGCGGGCACGTGTGAGGGCGCCCTGAAAGTGGCGGCTCTGGTCGACCTCAGGCGCCGACCCGCCGACCAGGTCCGTGGCAACAAGTGGGCGTGGGCAACGGCGCTCGTGCTCGTCAACGCCGTCGGCGCCGTCCCGGTGGCCTACTTCGTGCTCGGCCGTCGCACGTCAACCGCGACCGGCTGACCGAGTCGGACCAAGGTACGACGCGCGGGTCAGTGCCCTGGACGACGCGGTGAGCTGCTCGGTCGCCTGCTCCGGCGTGCCGATCGGGTTGGGTCTCCGAAGGCCGCGCCCTTCGGGTCACATGAGGAACCGGAAGAGCGGGTCCTCCGGCTCGATCCGGCGCGCGGTCAGTGGCGAGGCCGCCATCCGGTCCAGGAGGGAGGACAGGTCCTCCGCGCGCCCCAGCTCGATGCCTACCAGAGCAGGGCCGGTCTCGCGGTTGTTCCGCTTGACGTACTCGAACAACGCGATGTCGTCGTCGGGACCGAGCACCTCCTCCAGGAACCGGCGAAGGGCACCGGGCTCCTGGGGGAACTCGACCAGGAAGTAGTGCTTCAGGCCCTCGTAGACCAGCGAGCGCTCGATGATCTCGCTGTAGCGGCTCACGTCGTTGTTGCCGCCCGAGATCACGCACACCGTGACCTGTCCCGGGGCGGGCCGTACCGCGTCGTTCAGGGCCGCCGTGGCCAGTGCGCCAGCGGGCTCGGCGACCAGCCCGTCGTGCTGGTACAGCGCCAGCATCTCCGAGCACAGGCGGCCCTCGTTCACGGTCGCCATCCGGGTCGCGTTGTCACGCACCAGCGGAAACGTGACCGACCCGACCGTGCGCACGGCGGCTCCGTCGACGAACCCGTCCAGCTCGGGGAGCGCGACCGGGTGACCCGCCGTGAGGGCCGCGGTCATGCTCGCGGCGCCCGCGGGCTCCACTCCTACCATCTCCACCCCGGGGTGCCGCTCCCGCAGCCAGGTGGCCATGCCGGCCAGCAGCCCGCCGCCTCCGACCGGGACCACGACCCGGTCGGGGATGGTATCCGTGAGCTGCTCGATGATCTCTGGGGCGACGGTTCCCTGGCCGGCCACCGTCCGGGGGTCGTCGAAGGCCGGCACCAGGACCGCCCCGGTGTCGGCCGAGTCCGCGAGTGCCGCCCGCTGGGCGTCGTCGTAGGCGTCGCCCGTCACGATGACGGTGACCAGCTCGCCGCCGAGGCCGGCGATCCGTTCGCGCTTCTGCCGCGGTGTGGTGCGGGGCAGGTAGATCCGCGCCGGGAAGCCCAGCTCCCGGCACGCCCAGGCCACCCCCTGAGCGTGGTTGCCCGCGCTCGCGCAGACCACGCCGCGGCGGCCGGCGGTCTCCTGCTCCTGTGCGATCAGGTTGTACGCGCCGCGCAGCTTGTAGGACCGCACCAGCTGGCGGTCCTCGCGCTTCAGCCAGACCTCGCCGTCCACCAGCCGGGAGAGCCGTTCATTGCGTTCCAGGGGGGTGCACACCGCCACCCCCCTCAGTCGCCTTGCGGCCTCCTCGACGGCGTCCGCGTCGACCGTCGGTCCGGGAGGCGGCTGGGGAGGCGGCTCGGGGGGCCGGACGGTCATCGAGGAGGATCCGGGCGTCTGTGTGCTGGCATGCGAGGTCGCTCCTCGGGTTGCGCCGGTCGCCGGCCCTCGCATTCTCGCGCAACCTTCCGCGCGCTCGGCAGGCGGGCGCTCCGGCCCTGCTCCGCCCCCACGTCAAAGCGACACGCCGCCGAGGCGGGGTGTACGACCCGCCGGCCACTGGCTCGACGAAGCTCTGGAGTCAAGCTCGCGTCTGGTGGCGACGAGAACCGATTAGTAACATGTTCTTCACGCTGCGGCGCACCCCCGCCTGGTTCTGGCTCGACCCGCGGAAGGGAGCATCATGTCACTCGACCGACGTCAGTTGTTGCACCGCAGTGGCGCCACCGGCGCCGGACTGGTAGCCGCCTCCCTTGGCCTGGGCAGTCCGGCTCGGGCCACGATGCGGAGCTCGGCCTCCGCTCGCTGGCCCGGACCGAGGCTCTTCCCGCCGCTCGTCGACGGCGATCTGTTGGCGTTGCCGCCCGGCTTCAGCTATCGGGTCGTCGCTCAGGCAGGTGTCACGACGATGCAGGACGGCGCCCTGACGCCGGACCACCCCGACGGCTTGTCCGCGCTGGTCTGGGGGCGCGGATACCGGCTGATACAGAACCACGAGGCCCGGCCAGGCAGCGTCCAGCCGGTTCCGTTGACCCCCGGCACCATCTACGACGGGGGGGTGCTCGGCGGCGGGTGCACGGTGATCGACGTCACGAGGGAAGGCGAGCGGATTTCGGAGAGGGTCGTCCTCTCAGGAACCTTCAACAACTGCTCGGGGGGTAGGACCCCCTGGGGGACCTGGTTGAGCTGTGAGGAGACTGAGTTCACTGCAGGCACGGTCGTCGGCACGTCGATCTTGCGGCAGGACCACGGCTACGTCTTCGAGGTCTTCCCCCACGGACCGTCCGGGCGGTCCCCGCAACCGATCAGGGCCTGGGGTCGAGCACCACGCGAAGCAGTCGTCCTCGAACCCTCTCGCACCCGTGCCTATCTCACCGAGGATGCGAGCACGCCGAGTGGGCTTCTCTACCGATGGAGCGCCCCGACCGGCTACCGGCTCGGTCCGCACATCGCCGAGTCGCTCGGCGACGATGACGGCACCCTGGCGGCGCTGGCCCTGCTGGCACCGGACGGGAGCATCCTTGCGGATCTGTCCTACGTCACGTCAGCCCAGATCGGCCGACCGTTCAAGGCGACCTGGAAGGCCGTCCCCGACCGGCACGCAACCACCACTGCCCTACGGCTGCAGTTCGACAACGGCGAGATCACCCGCGGCAAGAAGCTGGAGGGCGCCTCGGGGACCGGGCGCGGGATGTACTTCACATCGAGCTTCGCCGCCGCCGCCGACGTACCGGCCAACGCCACGCCCCACGACGGACAGCTGTGGTTCTACGACTTCCGCGAGCAGACACTGACCCTGGTCGCGTACTTCCCTTACAACGCCCTCCTGCGCTCGGCGCCCCCGGGGTGGGAGCAGTCCCTGGGCGTGAGCCTCGACCTGGCCTTCGACGGACCGGACAACGTGCACGTCTCGCCCTACGGCAGCCTGATCCTCGCCGAGGACGGCGCCACGGCCAACCACCTGCTCGCCTGGAGCCGTGAGTACGGCGCCCAGGCGATCGCCCGCAGCCGCGTCGTCCGCGCCCAGAACCCCGCCGGCGGGAACGTCTACGGCGAGATGACCGGGCCCTGCTTCTCCCCGGACGGCCGGATCCTGTTCGTCAGCGTCCAGGTTCCCGGCTACACCTTCGCGATCAGCGGTCCCTGGGCGACGTACCTGTAGGCGCGTTGGAGAACCCGGTCCGGGGGGTGACCACGCCGTCGGAGGCCAGCTGGTCGCGCGACTCGCCGACGACGTACGAACGGAGCCTGGCGAGCACATCCACGCGCACCCTGTCACCGCACCGATCCTGGTGCGCGCGACCCCACGACTTTCTCTCTGAGCCGCGATAGCGTGCTCGTAGCGGGCTGCTACCGCGGCGCCTGATCCGAGCCATCCACGATCAGCGGAGGTGAGCGATGGTTCCCCAGCAGCTGGGGCTGAGCGCCATGGTGCGAGTCGCCGTACGACGATTGATGGCGAACCTGTTCCGTGATCTCGCGATCGTCGGAGCGGCGTTCTACGGCAGCGCCGACATCCTGACTGCGGTCCGCCATGGCTCGGCCGGTCCGACTGACGAGGTCCCGTCGTCCGAAGCGCTCGCCCAAGAGGTTGCCGAGGGCATCGCCGACATCGAGAGCTTCCTCGCTGCGCTGGCCCCCGATCCGAACCCGAGGCGACCAGGCGGTCGCATCACCGGGCACTCTCAGACCCCTGACTCTCCGCCTGGACCCTGGTGACACGACTGGCTGTCCTGGCGCGTCTGTGCTAGCTCTTGACTGCCAGGACGGGGCAGTCCGCCTCGAGCAGCACCCGCTGCCCCGTCGACCCCAGGATCAGCTTGCCGACCGGTGACCGGCGGCGCAGCCCGACCACGATGAGGTCGGCACGCCGGTCACGCGCCACCGACAGGATCTCCTCGGAAGCGTCGCGTCCGTGGATGCCGTGGATGACCTCGTGGTCGACGCCACTGGCGGTGAGCCGATCACGCAGCAGGTTCATTTGGCCCTCGTCGGCGAAACGTTCGTCGACGAGCGCGTCCCCACGAGACGTGTTCACCACCAGGAGCCGCGCCTTGCGGCCGCGGGCCTCCTCGAGGGCATGGTGGAGCGCGGACTCGCCCTCAGGCGTCGGGACGTATCCCACTACCACGTTCATGACGAGCTCACCTTTCCTCGGTCGCCGGCGTCGACGTCGGGACCGGCGTCCTGCTGTGTGTCGATGGTGCTGCGGGATGTGCCATGCCGGAGCCGCCGGGCCAGCGGCCAGGCGAGCACCAGGGCGACGATGACGTACACGACGATCGCCAGCGGCTCGGAGAAGAGACCCGAGATGCTTCCCTGGCTCAGCTGGAGCGAGGTCCGGAGCTGCTGCTCCAGCCGTGGCCCGAGGATCACTCCGAGGACCAACGGAAGGACGGGGAGCCCGAATCGCCGCATCAGGAAGCCGAGCAGACCGAGGACCAGCAGGATTGCGAGGTCGAACGCCTGCAGGTTCACCGAGTAGGCCCCGAGCGTCGCGAAGAACACGATGCCGGCGTACAGGTAGGGCCTCGGGATCTGCAGCAGCTTCGCCCAGGCCGGGGCCAGCGGCAGGTTGATCACCAGGAGCAGCACGTTGCCGATGAACAGCGACGCGATCAGAGCCCAGACCAGCTTGGGCTCCCGGTCGAACAGCAGCGGTCCCGGCTGGATGCCGTACTGGGTGAACGCGGCCAGCATCACCGCGGCCGTCGCGTTCGTCGGCAACCCGAGCGAGAGCATCGGCACGAGCGTCCCGGCGGCCGAGGCGTTGTTGGCCGCCTCGGGACCCGCGACCCCCTCGATGGCGCCGTGGCCGAACTCCTCGGGATGCTTGGACAGCCGCTTCTCGGTCACGTAGGACAGGAAGGTCGGGATCTCGGCGCCACCGGCCGGAAGCGCGCCGAACGGGAACCCGTATGCGGTGCCCCGCAACCAGGGCTTCCAGGACCGCTTCCAGTCCTCCTTGCCCATCCAGGGCTGGCCTACCGGGATCACGTGCGCGGCGGTACGACGCAGGTGGGCGGCCACCCAGAGCGCCTCACCGACCGCGAAGATCGCCACTGCGACCACGACGATGTCGATGCCGTCGACGAGCAGCGGCATGCCGAACGTCAGTCGCTGCTGCCCCGTCACCGGGTCCGAGCCGACGAGCCCGACCGCCAGGCCGAGGCCGAGGGCGCAGAAGCCGCGCAGTCGCGAGTTGCCCAGCACCGCGGTCACCGCCAGCAGGGAGAGGACCATGATCGCGAGGTAGCTCGGGTTGCCCAGGCTGACCGCGAACTTCACGACCACCGGGGCGCAGACGACGAGCAGCAGAGTGCCGATGGTGCCGGCGATGAAGGAGCCGATCGCTGCCGTGGCAAGAGCCTGGGCCGCTCGGCCGGCCTTGGCCATCTTGTGCCCCTCGATCGCCGTCACCACCGAGGACGACTCCCCCGGGGTGTTCAACAGGATCGAGGTGGTGGAGCCCCCGTACATGCCGCCGTAGTAGATCCCTGCGAACATGATGAACGCGCTCGCAGGCTCGAGGGCGAAGGTGACCGGCAGCAGCAGCGCCACGGTCATCGCCGGGCCGAGTCCCGGCAGCACGCCGACCGCGGTGCCGAGCAGCACCCCGACCAACGCGTACAGCATGTTCATCGGGGTGAGCGCCGTGGCGAACCCGTCGAGGAGGGAGGACCAGACGTCCATGCTCAGAGCACCCCCTCGAGGACACCGGCGGGCAGCAGGATCCCCAGACCGACGTAGAAGCCGTAGAACGTGACCAGCGCGAGGGCCACCGAGATTCCCGCATCGCGGACCGGGTGCCGGCTGCCGAGCGCCCAGGCCGAGCCCCAGAACAGCATGGCGCCGGAGATGACCCAGCCGAGAACGTCGATCAGCAGGATGTTGGCGAGGAAGGCACCGAGCAGAGGCAGCACCACCCGCCACTCCGTCGGGGCGCTGAGGTCGACGTCCTCACCCTCCTCGGCCTCGCCGCGGCCGCCCCGCAGGACGTTCACGGTCAGGGTCACCGCGCACACGAGCAGCAGCCCGCCGACGATGAACGGCACCGTGCGTGGACCGACGGGGTCCGACTGGGAGTAGGGGACGTTGAGACGGGCCGCGTCGATGACGACCGCCGCCCCCACGAGGGCCAGCAGGAGGCTGACCCCCAGCTCCGCCCGGTTCTGCCGCCGCGGCCGGGTCGCGGATCTCGTCGCCGTGGTGTTCATGCGAGTCCCAGCTTGCCCAGCGTGTCGGCCACCTGCTGGTCCTGCTTCTTCAGGAACGTCCCGAAGTCGTCCCCGGTCTCGAACGCGTCCGCCCAGCTGTTCGCCTTCAGCGCGTCCTTCCACTCCTGGGTCTGGTGCATCTTCTCGAACACGCCGATCAGGCGCTGCTGCTCCTCCTCGCTGATGCCGGGAGGGGCCACGACGCCGCGCCAGTTGGTGAAGACGAGGTCGATCCCGGCCTCCTTCAGGGACGGCGCGTCGATGCCCTGAGCGGCCTTCTCACCGCTGGTCGCGAGGACCCGGATGTCGCCGTTGGCGATCTGGTCCTTGAACTCGCCCGCACCCGACGTGGCGAAGTCGATCTTGTCGCCCAGCAGCGCCGGCAGCAGGTCACCGCCGCCGTCGTAGGACACGAAGCGGACCTTCTTGGGGTCGATCCCGACCGCCTGGGCCAGCTGCATGGGCAGCAGGTGGTCGGGCCCACCGGGTGAGGACCCGCCGCCCACGCTGAGCGATCCGGGGTCGGCCTTCCACGCCTTCACCAGGTCGTCGATGGTCTTGAACTTCGAGTCCTTGGGCACCATCACCGCGCCGTACTCCTCGATCAGCTTGGCGATCGGAGTGGTCTCGGCCAGCGTCGCCTTGGACTTGTTGGTGTACGACGCGCCGACGACGCCGAGCCCCATCAGCATGGTGAGGTTGGCGTTGCCCTTCTCGTTGACCGTGCGCGCGAGGCCGACCGTCCCACCGGCACCCTCCAGGTTGAACACCTCCGTGCCGTTGGTGATCTTCTTGTCCTCCATGACCTTGGCCGCCGTTCGAGCGGTGATGTCGTAGCCGCCACCGGCGGAGTTCGGGACCATGATCCGCAGGTCCGACATCGGCTTGCCGCTGCCGGCATCCGAGGACTTGCCGGTGACGCCTCCGCAGGCGGATAGCGCCGAGGCGGCCAGGGCCAGCCCGAGGGCACCGATGGCAACCCGGTTGAGACGAGTGAGTGTCGAGGTGAAGCGACGCATAGTGGTTCCTCTCCGAGCGCCAAGAATCTGTCGAGGTAGACACTCGCCGCTGCTCTGACCGCCGTCACGATTGCGTTCTCAGCGGACGTTGTGGTCATTGTGGTCACGTTCACACGCGTCGGCGGTGGTGCCATCCTGAACACGTGAGACGAAGCGGTATGACCCTCGCGCGCCAGTTCCTCGTCCTGCAGGCGCTGATCGTTCTGGTGGTGCTCGTGGCCGTGGGTGCCATCTCCATCGCCCAGTCGGCCCGCGACTTCGAGCGCCAGGAGATCCGGCCCGCACGGAGCGCCGCCGAGAACCTCGCGGCGAACCCGCTGGTGCGCGAGCGGATCGCCGCCGCCGGCCCCGGCCGCAGCACAGCGCTGGCCTCGGTCGCCGAGTCGGTGCGCACCGTGTCGGGATCGACGGGGGTGCTGCTGACTGACGCCCGGGGCCTGGCGCTGGTGTCCTCGGACCCGGCGCAGGTGGGCAGCAGGATCCCCCTGCCGGACAACCGGGTGCTTCGAGGCGCCTCATGGACCGGGACCCAGCACCAAGGGGGCCGCACCCTGGTCGTCGCCCAGGTCCCTGTCTACGACCTGGACGGCCTCGTGGTGGGTCTCGCCTCCGTCCAGCGCGAGGTCCCCTCGGTCTGGACCCGGCTCGGGGACGTCGCCCCCAACCTGCTCGCCTACCTCGGCGTCGCCACCGTCCTGGGCCTCGGTGGCTCGCTGCTGCTCTCCCGTCGGGTGAAGCGGCAGACCCTCGGCATGGAGCCGACGGAGATCGCGGAGCTCGTGGAGCACCGGGAGGCGCTCGTGCACGGCGTGAAGGAAGGCGTGCTCGCGCTGGACCGCGACAACCGGGTGACCGTGGTCAACGACAGTGCCCGACAGCTGCTGCAGATGCCCCCCGACGCGGTCGGGCGCCGATTGGACGAGATGCCGCTCGATCCACAGGTCGTGCACGTCCTGAGCAACCGGCAGTCGGGCGCGGACCGGCTGCTGCTGGTCGGTGACCGGGTGCTCGCCCTCAACCGTCGCCCGATGCGGTCGCGCGGGTCGGTCATCGGGTCCGTCACCACTCTGCGGGACCGCACCGAGCTGTCGGCCCTCGAACGCGAGCTCGGCAGCAGCCGCGCCACGAGCAACACCCTGCGGGCCCAGACTCACGAGTTCGCCAACCAGCTCCACACCATCTCCGGTCTCCTTCACCTCGAGGAGTACGACGAGGTTCTCGGGTTCATCGACGGCGTGCGGATGAGCCGGACGTCGCTGTACGAGGAGGTCACCTCTCGGATCGACGACGCCACCGTCGCGGCCTTGCTGATCGCCAAGGCCAGCTTGGCCAGCGAGCGCGGCGTCGAGCTGATCCTGCGTCAGGAGTCCCACCTGGGCAGGGTCTACGGCGCCCTGTCCCGCGACCTCGCCACGGTGGTGGGGAATCTCGTCGACAACGCGCTCGACGCGGCCGCCCAGACCGCACCCGGCCAGCGGGCGGTCGTCACCGTGTTCGTCACCGACGCCGACGGAGGCGTCGTGGTCGAGGTCGGCGACACCGGCCCGGGCGTCCCCGACGGCGACGCGGTGTTCCGTCAGGGATACTCCACGAAGAGTGGAGACGAGCATGCCGCCCGTGGCTTCGGTCTCGCGCTGACACGCTCGATCTGCCGACGTCGGGGCGGCGACGTGACCCTCCGCAACGACCAGGGCGCTGTCTTCTCGGCCACCCTCCCCACCAGCAGCGCCGAGGACCGCGAGGAGGTGCCGACATGATCGAGGTGCTGATCGTCGACGACGACTTCATGGTCGCCCGCATCCATACCGGCTACGTCGAACGCACCCCCGGCTTCAAGGTCACCGGAGTAGCCAGGAACGGGGCCGAGGCCCGTCAGGCCGCTGAGCGTCTGCAGCCGGACCTGGTGCTGCTCGACGTCTACCTCCCTGACGTCTCCGGGCTCGACCTGCTCGGCGACCTGCGTGAGGCGGCCCCCGAGGTCGACGTACTGGTCATCTCCGCCGCTCGCGAGGCCGACACCGTCCGCCGCGCGCTGCGGGGTGGAATCGTGCACTACCTGATGAAGCCGTTCAGCTACGACGACCTGCGGGTCAGGCTCGAGCACTACCAACAGGCGTACGCTCCCATCGCCGGTGACCACACCGACCAGGCCGACATCGACCGGGTCTTCAACATCGCGCCCGTCGACAGGCGCCTGCCCAAGGGGTTCAGTCCCGAGACGCTGAAGCTCGTCGAGGAGACGCTGCGAGGACGCGGCCCCGACGACGACGGCAACCTCTCCGCGGCCGAGGCGGCGGCCCTGCTCGGGATCTCTCGGGTGAGCGCGCGCCGTTACCTCGAGCACCTGACTGACAAGGGCAAGGTCGAGGTGTCGCTGCGCTACGGCGAGGTCGGGCGACCCGAGCGTCGCTACGCGTGGCGCTGACACCGAGACAGCACGGGTGTCGCGGGGCGGTGATGATGTTGCTGCCTGCGCCGCCTCATTCGTGGTCGAGAAGTGTCGGTCGAGTGGCTGCCAGCTCGGACCGGGAGCGTATCCCGAGCTTGGAGTAGACCCGCGTGAGGTGGAACTGGACGGTCTTGATCGAGAGGAACAGCTCGGCGGCGGCCTCCCGGTTCGTCATCCCGGCGGCGATCAGGTCGGCGACCGCTTCCTCCTGCGGAGTGAGTGAGTGGGCTGTGCGGTCGGTCAGGACGGCATGCACCCCACCGGCCTTGAGCTCTCGGTCGCAGCGGCGCACATACGTCTCGGCTCCCAGCGACAGGTAGGCCTCCCGGGCTGCTGCGATGATTCCGTCTGCCTCCCGCCGCTTCCCGGCACGGCGCAGGGTCTGGCCGTAAGTGAAGTTCACGCGGGCCCGGTCGTAGGCAAGAGGCAGCGGTTCGAGCAGCTCGAGCGCGCCCTCGAAGGACGCCCGGGCTCCGGCGATGTCGCCGAGAGCCCCGTGCAGCCGACCTCGGGCATATCCCAGACGCGCCTGCGCCGACCGGTGGTCTCTGACCTGCGCACGCCGTTCGTGGTCGCTCAAGAATGCCTCCGCCTCGGCGTACCGGCCCTTGATCACCAACGCGTTCGCGTAGACGTCGGGCCAGGGCCAGAAGCCCGGCTCCTCGACGTCACCCTTGGCCCACGGCTGGGTCAGCGGTGCCAGCGCGCGAAGCACCCCGTCGTAGTCGGCTCGGGCCTCCGCCACCGCGGCTCGGGCCAGACAGGCCGGCACCCGCATCACCGCGTAGCTGTTCGCGGGTGCGTCACCCGCGCGCAGGCTGTCCTCGGCGGCCGCCCAGTCGCCGCGCAGGGCCTGCACCTGCGTGAGCGTCCAGCGAAGAAGAGGCACCAACAGGGTTGTCCCGGTCCGAGCCGCCAGGGCGATAGCGGCATGGGCGGTGCGCAGCGCCGCGTCCCAATCCCCCGTAGCGAAGTAGGTGCGGGCCAACCACGCGTGCGCCCATAGCGAGATCCGCGTCGACCCCCCCAGGAAGTCCGTCGGTACGGCGGTCTCCAGCTCGGCGAGCGCGAGGTCGATGTCGTCGGTCGCCAGGTGCAGCCAGCCACAGCCCATCTGCACACGCTGCACCACGGCCCCGTGGCTGACCCGGCCCGCCACCGCCTGGTAGCTCTCGAACGCCTCGGCCATCCTCCCGGTGCTCGCCAGGCCGAGTCCCCGGATGGCCCACGACTCCACGGCCGCAGGGCTGTCCGGACCGGCCAGCTCGACCGCACGGTCGGCCCAGCGGACCAGGCTGTCTCCGTCACAGCGGGCCAGGTGGTGCAGGACGTGACGCTGGCAGATCAAGGCGGCGACCTCGGGGTCGCGACCGGCGTTGACCAGCTGCCAGGCCCGGCCGAGCCGCGTCTCGGCCTCGAGCGGCCGGCCCCGGAGGATGGCAAGGTAGCCCAGCACGGCGTTGCGCATCGGGGTCTCCCGCAGGCTCTCCACCTCGGCGATGTGGCTCGCCGCGGACGAGACGTCGCCAGCACCGACGAGGGCGTCGACCGCGCGCACCAGCCGCCCCTCGCGAAGGCCCGGCTCGCTGGTCACGCGGCTGGCCAGGGTGAGGAGCTCGGCGGCGGTCGCCCACTCGCCCGATGCGGATCGGCGGGTGGCGAGGTCGTCGAGCCGATGTGCTACCCCGGCATCCGGCAGTGGGGAGGCGGCTACGGAGTGGACGAGGGCGGCGACCTCGTCATCGACGGTGGCGGACGCGCGCCGGTGCATGTGCGAGCGACGTACCGGTCCCATCTCGGCGAGGACGGCCGCTCGCACCATCGGATCGGGCGGCTGCAGCAGTGGTGCTCCCAGGCGATCGACCAGAGTCAGAAGTCCGCGTCGCTCGGCCTCGTCCAGGGCGGCGACCGCATCGCCCGGCTCGGCCACGGCGGCCGCGCTCGCCAGTGTCACCGGGGCCTGCAGGATGCACACCGCCTCGACCAGGGCACGGGCCGCCACCGACGACGCCTCGAGCATCTCCGCGGTGCGAGCCGCGACCGCACCCGGCGCCGGAAGCGCCGGGGCGTTCCCCGTCCAGGTCTGACGAGGGAGGTGGTCGAGGAGGTCGACGATGTGGCGTGGGATTCCTCCGGTGTGGCGGCACAGGTGCTCGGCCAACGCTGCGTGCAGCGGAGTCCCGCGAGAGGCTGCGACCTCGCCCACCTCGGCGGGGGTCAGCGGCTGGAGCTCCAGGACCTCGTCCGCGGCGGCCTCCACCTCCATCGGACGGTGCCGATGGGTCGCCCCGCCCCAGGCAGGCGTGCACCGGTCGAGGACGACGACGAACCGACCCTCGGGGTGGTGCCTGGCTGCCGTTGCCAGCGCTCGCAGCGACTCGGGATCCGCATGCTGAGCGTCGTCCACGAGGACCAGCGCGGGCTCCCCGGCGCCGGACAGCGACTGGGCGACGAAGGCCGCCGTGTCGAAGGCGCTGACACCCGGCGTCAGGTCGGGGACGAGGAGCCGGACAAGGGAGTAGGGCTCACACGACTCCCAGGACACCGCGCGCGCCCGGAGCACCCGACCCGAGGCCCCGGCGGCGAGACGGTCAAGGACCGCCGTCCGGCCGACCCCTGCCACGCCGGACACCACGAGCAGAGATGGCCCGTGCGAGCCAGCCTGCTCCAGTCGACGGCTGAGGCCGGCCAGGACGTTGTCGCGAGCGACGATCGTCATGGAGACCTCGGTCACGACCTCACCCTAGACCGGCCCGCCGCAGCCGTCGGGGGGCTGCGCCGCGCGAGCCGGTCAGCCGAGGTCCCCACCGGCGACGGGCAGGACCGTCCCGGTGATGTACGACGCCTCGGCCGAGGCCAGGAAGCAGATCGCCGCAGCCTGCTCGTCCAGCGTGCCGTAGCGCTTCATGAGCGAGGACTCGACCGTCTGGTCCACGACCGTGCGGTACCACGCCTGCTCCTGCTCGGACGCCGGAGCCGGACCGCGCGGGACACGACGCGACGGCGCATCTGTGCCACCTGGTGCGGTGGCGACGACCCGGATGCCGTGCGGCGCCACCTCCAGCGCGAGCGCCGACGTGATGGCGTTGACCCCGCCCTTGGCCGCCGCGTACGGCACCCGGTTGAGGCCGCGGGTGGCGATGGAGGAAACGTTGACGATGGTGCCGTGCCCCTGCTCGATCATGTGCGGGACCACGGCCCGGCAGCACCACAGGGTCGGGAACAGTGACCGCGAGATCTCTGCCTGAACCTGCTCCGGGGGGTAGTCCGCGAACGGCTTGGCCCAGATGGTGCCACCGACGGTGTGCACGGAGACGTCGACCCGACCGTGCTGCGCTACCGCCTTCTCGACGACCGCCGACGCGCCTTCCCAGGTCTCGAGGTCGGCGACGACCGCATGCGCCGGCTGGCCGGCGGCGGACAGCTCGGTGGCGAGCCGCTCGACGAGGTCGGAGCGGTCGGCGAGCACGAGGATGCCTCCCTCGGCAGCGATCCGTCGGGCCGTGCACTCACCGATGCCCTGCGCGGCGCCGGTCACCACGACGACCTGCCCTGCGAAGCGTCCCGGGGTGACGAACGCCGGCCGCTTGTGGGCCATCGTCTCGTCCATCGCGCGGCGCATGGTCATCTTCGACCGGTCGGCGTGCTCGCTGACCAGACGTCGGGCGCGCTCCCGGTCCTTCGCCTCGAACGCGTCCACGATGTCGAGGTGGTCCTGGGCGCACAGCGGATGGCACCAGGTGGCGTGTCGCAGGGCCTCCTCCATCGCTCCCTTGACGCCGAGCGCGTGGTAGGCCTGCAGGAGGTGGTCGTTCCCGGTCTGGGTGAACAGGTAGTCGTGGAACGCCGCGTTGGTCTCGGTGTACGCGGCGGCGTCTACGAACCGGTCCCCGTCCACGTACGGCACGGTGGCCTCGGCCAGCAACCGGTACCCGACCAGCTGACGCGACGACAGCCGACCGATGACCAGCTCCAGCGCACCGAGCTCCAAGGCCTGGCGGGCCTCGAAGACGGCGTCGGACTCATGGACGGACGGGTGCTCCTCACCGATCTCGTAGCCATCCGCGAGGATCGTCGAACCGTCCGACTCCGGCGCGGGTCCCAGGCCGGGGCTCCGCGCCACGAGCGGGTCGATGCTGCGCGGGGGCCACAGCAGCTGCCCCGCAACGTTCCGCGCGTCGGGTGCCTCGATGACCGTGGTGGCATCGTCGAGTGCCACTGGTTCGTCCTCGGATCCCACCCGGGCGACCCGCTGGCCCATCATGGTTCGCGCCGTGGCCGCCGGGTCCGTGTCGGCGCCGGTCGGTGCCGCTCCGTGCAGCGGCTCGATGACCGCTGCCGGCAGCATCACCTGCCCGGCGACGCTTCGGGCCAGGGGGTCGGCATCGTCGACGAGCACAGGAGTGAGCGCGGGCCGCGCACCCGTCTCGGGCGGAGCGGATACGGGCTGTTGATGAGGCTTCGGCTCGGCTTGCTGCTGGGCCTCGGGCTGCGCCGAGGTCACCACCACGTCGGGCCCGGCGGCTGCCTCCTCGACCGCCGGTGCCGCCAGGTGCGCCGCGGGGGTGAACTTCTCGTAGTAGAACCCAGTCGGCTCGACACCTCGACCCGCGAAGTCCGAGCGCACTGCCTCGACCATCGGAGGCGGACCGCACAGGTAGACGGCCACGTCCCCGTCGTTGAGGTGGTCGGGCTCGATCAGGCTGGTCACATAGCCGGTGTTGGCCGCCCGGCTCGCCTTGTCGGCGACGCAGTGGTCCCAGGTGAAGGACTCGATGTCACCGGCCAGCGCGTCCAGAGTCTCGAGCTCGACCAGGTCCTCGTCGGTGCTCACCCCGTAGACGAGGTGCACTCGTCGGTCGCTGTTGTCCGCCGCGAGCTGGCGGAGGATCGACAGGATCGGAGCCAGGCCGGTGCCGCCCGCGAGCAGGAGCGCCGGGCGCTCGGCCTCCCGCAGGAAGAAGCTGCCGTGCGGACCGGTGAACGTGATGTCGTCACCGACGGCGGCGCGACCGGTGAGGTACTCCGACATCAGCCCACCCGGGGTCACCTTCACCAGGAAGCTGAGCTCGTCAGCGTCGGGCGCGCTGCTGAAGGAGTAGGACCGTGACTCCTGCGAGCCGGGCACCGAGATGTTGACGTACTGACCGGGAAGGAAGGCGAGCTTGCCGTCGGGTGGCGCCTGCAGCGAGATGGCCACCGTGGTCGGCGAGAGCCGCTCGAGGGCCGTGACCGTCGTCGTGTACGTCGCCGCGCTGGTCTTGGCGACGGCTGATGTGCTGGCGATCTGCAGCACCAGGTCGGACCGCGGCTTCATGCTGCAGGGCAGGCAGAAGCCCTCGGCGGCCTCCTTCTCGGTGAGCGCGTCCTCGATGTAGACGCCTCCGTCGTACGTCCCCGACTCGCACACCGCCTTACAGGTGCCACAGGCGCCGTCTCGGCAGTCGAGCGGGATGTTGATCCGGGCCCGGTACGACGCGTCAGCAACCGTCTGGTCGTCCTGGCAGGTGATGAATCGGGTGACGCCGTCCTCGAAGGACAGGGCTACCTGGTGGCTCACGGCGGCCTCCTTTCACGCGGAGTCGGGTGGGGTCAGAAGTGGTAGATGTCGACGACGTGGTGGATGTAGTCGTTCTTGAGGATCACCGTCTTGCGCCGGATCAGCGGCGACTCTCCGGAGAAGTCGATCGTGTAGAACGACGTCCCGTAGTACGGATCGATCGTCTTGTACCGGAAGTACATGGTGTGCCAGTTGAACCGCACGTCGACGACGTCACCGCGGCGCTCGATCACCTCCACGTTGGTGATGTTGTGGCTCGTGCGGGGCTCCGGAAGCGAGGTGGCGCTCGACCGCTCCGTCCGGATCCGGAACACCCGGTCCTCGAGCCCTCCCTTGTTGTCGTAGTAGATGAGCGAGACGTCGGTCTGCGGGTCCTCGGTGAGCAGGTCGTCGTCACCCCAGGACGGCATCCAGTACTCGACGTCGTCCGCGTAGCAGGACAGCCACTTCTCGAACTCGCGATCGTCGAGATAGCGCGCCTCGCGGTAGAGGAACTGCTCGATCGTGCTCTGGTCGACGACGGCGTGTCCGCCGGTGTGCCCGGTGGCGGGTCGTTCGGTGGCCGGTGCGCTCATCTCACTGCTCCTTGCTGGTCACGCTGGTCGAGGTGGGGGAACCGTCCGAGCCGGCGGCGGCCGCCTCGCGCTCGACGGCGGCGCGCATCGTCTCGAGCCAGTAGCCGTGCTGGACGGGATAGAGGCCCTCGTCCTCGTTCTTGACCCCGGCGGAGATGACGCCCTTCATGTCCAGTGCCTCGGCGACCGGGTCGGGCCCGGTCAGCCAGTGCTCAGCGCCCCGGCTCATGTCGTTCCACGGCGCGTTCGTGGCCCGGAAGGTCAGCTGGCAGGAGCGGAACTCCTCGAGGTCGTCGGGGGTGGCCATCCCGGAGGCGTTGAAGAAGTCCTCGTACTGACGGATCCGGTGGCTGCGTGCCTGCCTGCTCTCGCCCTTCGGGGCGATGCAGTAGATGGTGACCTCGGTCTGGTCCGGGGCGATCGGCCGGAAGTGCCGGATCTGGGTGCTGAACTGGTCCATGAGGTAGACGTTCGGGTAGAGACACAGGTTGCGAGAGCCGCGGACCATGAACTCGCCCTTGGCCTCACCGAACTTCTCCTTCAGCGTGTCCAGCTGGTCGAACAACGGCCGGTCCTCGGGGTTGGCGGCCCATGTCCACAGGCAGAGGTGGCCGTGGGGGTAGGACCAGTAGCCGCCGCCGGACTTGCCCCAACCGCCCGCGTCCAGCGCCTTGGTCGTGTTCTTCGACTCCCCGCTCCCGCGGCGGGAGGTGGTCGCCGCGTAGTTCCAGTGCGTCGCGGTGACGTGATAGCCGTCGGCCCCGTTCTCGGCCTGCACCTTCCAGTTGCCGTCATAGGTGTACGTCGAGGCACCGCGGACCACCTCCAGGCCCTCGGGCGACTGGTCGACGAGCATGTCGATCACCTTGGTGGTGTCACCGAGGTGCTCCTCGAGGCTGGACACGTCGTCGGACAGGCTGCCGAAGAGGAACCCGCGGTAGCTCTCGAAGCGGGGGACCTTGGTCATGTTGTGGGAGCCGTCCCGGTCGAACGTTGACGGGTAGCCGGCACCCTCGGGGTCCTTCACCTTCAGCAACGTGCCGTCGTTGCGGAACGTCCAGCCGTGGAACGGACAGGTCAGGGTGGTCCGGTTGTCGGTCTTGCGGCGACAGATCATCGCACCGCGGTGCGCGCAGGCGTTGATCAGGCAGTGCAGCTCACCGTCCCGGTCGCGGGTGATGACGACGGGCTGCCGGCCCATGTAGACCGTGAAGTAGTCGCCCGGGTTCGCCACCTGGCTCTCATGCGCAAGATAGACCCAGTTCCCCTCGAAGATGTGCTTCATCTCGAGCTCGAAGATCTCCTCGTCGGTGAAGATCCGCCGGTTAGCCCGGTAGACGCCGGCTTCGGCGTCGTCGATGACGGCGTCGGCCAGAGTCGCTCGCACGTGGTCCAGGATGTCGGTCACGAAGTCCTCCAAAGGGTTTGCAGTGGTTTCACTGTGGCAGCGCGTGGCTGTCGTCACACCAGGCAAACGCCTAGGTCTGACCTAGGTGGTCGTTGATCGACCGCATTTATGAATCACGCCGCATCAGGTCTTTGTCATGGATGGATTCTTCTCCTACGGTGTTCGCAGGGCCACCCTTGTGGCCACCGTCACTGACCCGCAGGACCCCGAGGAGGTAGCGATGGAGCTGCGGCACCTGCGCTACTTCGTGGCCGTGGCTGAGTCGCGGCACTTCGGGCGGGCAGCCGAGCAGCTGCACCTGGCGCAGCCCGCGCTCTCCCAGTCCGTGCGGCAGCTCGAGGCCGAGCTGGGCGTCACCCTGCTGGCCCGGACCACCCGGCAGGTGGCGCTCACCCCGGCAGGCGAGTTCTTCCACGCCGAGGCCGTCCGGCTCCTCGAGCGACTCGAGGACAGCGTGCGCGGCGCCCGCCGGATCGCTGAGGGCCGCGCGGGGCTGGTCCGCATCGGGTTCACCGGCACTGCCGCCTTCGCGGAGCTGCCCCGGATGGCGCGGATCGTGAAGCAGGAGCTGCCCGATGTGGCCCTGGAGATCCACGCCGACATGCTGACCCCGGCCCAGGTCGAAGGACTCCGCTCGTCGCACCTCGACCTCGGCGTGCTGCGCCCCCCGGTCGCCGGCGACGACTTCGCGCAGCGCACGATCGGCCGGGAGCCGCTCGTGCTGGCCCTCCCGGCCGACCACCGCCTCGTCGCCGAACCGGTTCTCGAGGTCCAGGACCTCAGCACCGAGGCCTTCGTGATGTATGCCGACTCGCACTCGGCCGTCAACGAGGCGGTCCTGCGCACCTGTCGTGCCGCTGGTTTCTCGCCGCGTGGTGAGCACGACGCCCCGGGGACGTCGGTGCTGCTCGCGCTGGTGGCCGCGAGCCTCGGCGTCGCCCTGGTCCCGGCGTCCGCGCGAGCACTCCCGCTGCAGGATGTCGTGTTCCGCGAGGTGGAAGGCGCCGCGACCATCGACCTCGCCCTCGTCTGGCTCCGCGAGGACCCGTCCCCACAGACCACGGCGCTGGTGGCCGCCCTCGACGCGCACGGCTTGTTCGACCTGGCCCCGGCTGTCTCGTCAGTCACCACGCTGCCGCACCTCGAGGACGTCTCATGAAGATCACCGCCGTGGAGGCGATTCCTTACTCCATCGACTACCGCAAACCGCTGCGGTTCGCCAGCGGGGAGGTGCGCGCCGCCGAGCACGTGCTCGTCCGGGTGCACACCGACGACGGGGTCGCCGGTGTCGCCGAGGCGCCACCACGGCCGTTCACCTACGGCGAGACCCAGTCGGGCATGGTGGCCGTCCTCGAGACCGTCTTCGCACCCCAGGTGGTCGGGCTGTCGCTCACCGAGCGGGAGGTCGTGAACGCCCGGCTGTCCCGCACCGTCGGGAACCCGGTGGCCAAGGCGGCCGTGGACATGGCGATCTGGGACGCGCTGGGCCGCACTCTCGACCTGTCGGTCACCGAGATGCTCGGCGGCTACACCGACCGGATGCGCGTCTCGCACATGCTCGGGTTCGACAGCCCCGAGGCGATGGTGGACGAGGCGACCCGGATGCGTGAGACGCACGGCATCGACGTCTTCAAGGTCAAGGTCGGACGGCGGCCCGCCTCGCTGGACGTCGCCGTCGTGCGGGCGCTGCGAGAGGGTCTCGGCGAGGACGTCGAGCTGTACGTCGACGGCAACCGCGGCTGGACCGCGTCCGAGTCCGCCCGCGCGATGCGGGAGATGGCCGACCTCGGGCTCAGCCTGGCCGAGGAGCTGTGCCCGGCCGACGACGTGCTCGGTCGTCGCTGGCTGGTGCAGCAGATCGACGTACCGTTCGTTGCCGACGAGTCCGTGGTCACCCCGGCCGACGTCACTCGGGAGGTGCTCGGCGGCTCGGCCACCGCGATCAGCATCAAGACCGCACGCACCGGCTTCACCGGTTCCCAACGCACGCACCACCTCTGCGAAGGCCTCGGCCTGGAGGTGGTGATGGGCAACCAGATCGACGGCCAGCTCGGCTCCGCCTGCACCGTCGCCTTCGGGGCGGCGTACCGGCTGACCTCCCAGCGCGCCGGCGAGCTGTCCAACTTCCTCGACATGAGCGACGACCTGCTCACCGAGCCGCTGGTGATCAGCGACGGCGAGCTGGCCGTCCGCCCCGGCGCCGGGCACGGTGTCGACATCGACCCGGACAAGCTTGCGCACTACCGCCAGGACACGTAGCACACCCAGGGGCATCACCCACCACCCCCGCCAACCATCACCACCAGAGGAGAAGTCATGACCACCGAGACCACCGCCACCGCCGCCGCATCCGGCGCCAAGGCCACCGAGCGGTTCGCCGCCGACAAGCTTGCCAATGTCGCCGACACCCCACCGGAGCGGGTGAGCATGCTGGCCCGTGAGGTCCTCGACGGGATCCACGCCACCATCCGCAAGCACGGCGTGACCTACGACGAGTACAACGCCCTCAAGTCCTGGCTGATCAACGTGGGCCAGGACGGCGAGTGGCCGCTGTTCCTCGACGTGTGGGTCGAGCACGTCGTGGAGGAGGTCGCCAACGAGTCGCGGCAGGGCAGCAAGGGCACCATCGAGGGCCCCTACTACGTGCCGAACGCGCCAGAGCTGGGGTCCGAGGCCACGCTGCCCACCCGGGACGGCGAGAAGGGCACCCCGCTGCTGTTCCAGGGCCAGGTCACCGACACCGACGGCACCCCGCTGGCCGGGGCCAAGGTGGAGATCTGGCACGCCGACGACGAGGGCTACTACTCCCAGTTCGCCCCCGGGATCCCCGAGTGGAACCTGCGCGGCACGGTCACCTGCGACGGTGAGGGCCGGT
Source organism: Nocardioidaceae bacterium (assembly GCA_025934895.1). GTDB lineage: Bacteria > Actinomycetota > Actinomycetes > Propionibacteriales > Nocardioidaceae > Nocardioides_B. Next base: position 26,281 of record JAICWH010000045.1, read on the forward strand.
TCTGGATCCACACGCTGCGCCCGGCGCCGTACCAGATCCCCACCGATGGCTCCTGCGGCAAGCTCATCTCCGCCGCCGGCTGGCACGCCTGGCGACCGGCCCACGTCCACCTCAAGGTCTCCGCCGACGGCTACCAGCTGGTCACGACCCAGCTGTACTTCCCCGGCGACCCCCACAACGAGGACGACATCGCCTCCGCGGTCAAGCCCGAGCTGATGCTCGACCCTCGGCAGGTCGACGGCGGCGAGCAGGTCACCTACGACTTCGCCCTCGACCGGGCCTGAGGAGCAGCGCGTGCTGTACGCCGTGCGGATGGACGTCGCCCTGCCCCCCGGGATGGACTCCGACGTCCGCACGGACACCCTGGCCCGCGAGAAGGCGTACTCCCACGACCTCCAGCGGGCCGGGGAGTGGGTGAGCATCTGGCGCTGCGTCGGCCAGTACTCGAACCTCAGCATCTTCGACGTGGCGGACAACGAGCGGCTGCACGAGATCCTCTGGAACCTGCCGCTGTTCCCGTACATGACCATCGACGTCACCCCGCTCGCGCAGCACCCCTCCGACCTCGCGGCCGGCTGATTTCGGACGGCCGCGGGTGTCACACGGCGCCCGTCACCGGTGTCCTATGTCATAGCCAGGCACATAGGAGGACGACATGACCAGCACCGCCCGCATCCAACCAGCTCCGGTCACCGGTGTCTTCGGGTTCATCGTCAGGCGCTTCAGCAAGAAGCTCCTCGGCGATGTGCCCGAGCCGGTGGGCGTGTACTTCCACAACCGCCCCGTGCTGAAGGCCTTTCTCGCGGTCAGCAGCAAGGCACGGAAGTGGAGCGCCTGCGACGAGAACCTGAAGTCGTTCGCGCACATGGCCGTCGCCGCGCAGGTCGGCTGCTCGTGGTGCCTGGACTTCGGCTACTTCCAGGCCCACAACGAAGGCTTGGACGAGCGGAAGG
>JAICWH010000182.1 GCA_025934895.1 Nocardioidaceae bacterium
AAACGCCGATCCTTCGACTGCTTGGCCGCAGTCCATAGCCGACGTTGCAGTTCTCGCACTTTCACCGCCGACGGCGCACCGTCCACGGCTACGACAGGCTGTGGCCTGTCGGGGTAGTTGGACCGGACCGGACCGGTCATGCCCTCACGCCTACCCGCTTCCTCGGCGTGACCAAAGTCGGGGCCCTTCCCTCCCGGCGCGTTATGTTGCACGCCGATCACCGGTACTACGACCCCGTCGGACTCCCGCTGCACTCCGGTCGACTTCACCATCGGCTTATACGACCGGTCACTCGCCCGACGCAGGCACGCGCAGACGGGTCTCTCCTGTTCCGCACCAGACCATGAGCACGTGCCGCCACCCCTACCCCGAGGAGACCCGACAGGCTTAACCCCGGACCAGGGCCCGCCAGACGTGGCCTTCGCCGTGACATGAGCGGCTCGGCTCTCCCGTTGTGAGTGTGACGAGGCTGCAGTGTTCGCTTCACGCTACGGCCCGCGCTCTTGCTCCCTCCAAAGAGGCTCTCGACACCCCGCTCAGCCCGCCACCTCTCGACGACGAACCGGGGCCTGCTACCCGGCGCTCCGGTACCTACCGGGACGGGACTCACACCCGCTGGCCCGATACAGCTTCCAGGATGCACCATGGAACCACCCTAGCAAGCGGAGTTCCCTCAAGGAACTCTGGGTGCTAGCGTCTTCTCGTCAGGTCTCTTCACGGAACGCAGGAGTACGGATGAGCAAGGTTTTCAGCGCCCTGGCCACCTCGGTCGACGGCTACATCACCGGCCGCGGCCCGCGGCCCGGCCACGGATTGGGCGACGGCGGGGTGCTCTTCGACTGGTACGGCGACCCACGCAACGCGGTCGTCTACGACTCGCTCGTCGAGCGCGTCGGGGCTGTCGTCACGGGCCGCACCACGTACGAGGACTCCGAGATGTTCGGCGGCGAAGGCCCTCACCCGACCGCTCCGATGGTCGTCGCCAGCCACCGCCCGGCGCCAACCGAGTACGCGGACTCCGAGCGGCAGTTCTTCGCCGACACGATTGAGGCAGCCATCGAACTGGCCAAGGAACTGGCCGGAGACAAGGACGTCGCCATCCAGGGCGGCATCACCCTCACGACGGCGATCACGGCGGGTCTGGTCGACGAAGTCGTGATCCATCAGGTTCCGGTGCTCCTCGGCGGCGGCCGGCGCCTGTTCAACGACCTGCCCGAACAGGTGCGGCTCGTTCTCGTGGAGGCCTCGCCGGCAGCCGGCGTCATCCATCTCCACTATCGGATCGAGAAGTGAGGACGAATACGATGCTGGACCCCGACGTACGCGAACTGCTCGACGGCACGCCCATCGCCCACCTGGCCACGATCCTCCCCGACGGCGCACCGCACTCGGTCCCGGTGTGGATCGGCACCCACGGCGACTACGTCGCCATCATGACCGGGCCCGACTCGCGCAAGGCTCACAACCTGCGCCGCGACCCACGGGTGGCGATCTCGCTCACTCCCTCGGACGCGCCCTACCCACCGATCATGCTGCGCGGACGCGTCCTAACCTGGCTCGAGGGCAACCGCGGATGGACGGCGGTCGACCAGATCGCGACCAAGTACACCGGCCAGCCCTACGGCCGCGACCAGGAGCGCATTGTCGCCCTCATCGAGGTCGACCACCAACGCGTCGGCATCGGCTGACCGCTCCCAAAGAAAGCCAAGGAGTAGACATGACCCGACCGTCACCGACATGCAGATCCGTGACCTGGCGGCCACCGCGAAGCCCTAGAGCCTCGTGATGCTGCGATGGGGCCCACAGCGATACCAAGACGGCGCCGAGGCGATCGAACTGGAACACCAGCGACGAATGGTCTCCCTGCGCACCGACGGCCTGGTCGCCATCTTGTGCCCCATCCTCTCCGATACCACAGCCGGCATCGCCATCATGACCGTGCCCGCCGACGAAGCCCAACAGATCATGGAGCAGGACCCCTGCATCCTGGCAGGAATGATGACCCACGAGGCCTACTCCTGCCTCGGCTTCCCCGGAGACGCCCTCCCGGGCTGAACCGGGACGGTTGGTCGATACGACGAAGGCATGATCGGGCGAGCCGGCCGGCGAAGGGCACGTCGAACAACCGCGACAGCAACATGTCGCTCCGTGTGCCGCTTGCCGCTACAAACCGGCCGCCCGGCGAGCTGCGATGACGACGGGATTCGTCGGCATGTCGGACCAGACGATCTCGAAGCAGTTGCCCTCGGGATCGCACACGTAGCGTCTGGCCTGAAGGTGTTCGGCTCATGAGTCATCTTCGGGCGGCGCCAGCGAGGCCCCGTTGTTGTCTGGCAACGGCGACGGCAACGGCAGCAGCAGCAGCGGGGACGGCGACGGCATCGACGGCGTTATGACCACCCGTACGCAGGGCCGTGCCAACCGCCGCGCGGATCGCCGCCAGCACCACAAGAAGGTCGATGCTGAGCCTGCCGGAGAGCGGCCCAGGACGTCTCACGAGGTGACGGCAATCCCGCTCGACGGTCGCCGGCGTCATACCAAAGGACCACCTCGGCTCCCCCACCGGGGCAGTGCGAACACGGCCTTCTGGCGACGCGCCGCTCCCGCTCGCAGCCTAGCGTCGTGGGTGTCTCATCCGCTCCGATCGGAGGTCGCCATGACACTTCTGGCGAACACCACCACCACAGCAGCCGACGAGGTTTTCATCCCGCAGTACTCCGCCCGCCGAGTGATCGGGACCTGGGCCGCCGCGGCCGTGCCGATGGGGGTCCTCGCCTGGGTGGGCACGCCGCTGCTCGCGCGCGCTCTGGAGGGACCGACCGCGTTCTCTCGCGCGCTCATCCTCGCCCTCACCGTGGGCTTGTCCTGGCAGGCCGTCCTGGTGCTCTGGCTGGTGCGCCGTGAGCAGGGCACGCTGCGCTGGTCGGTGGCGCGCCGGGCACTCTGGCTGCAGGCGCCGGTGAGCCCGCGCAGCGACCGCCGCGGCGGCCGGATGTGGTGGGTGCTGGTGCCCATGACCGCGCTGTTCGCGGCCGAAGAGCTCATCCCGGTGCTGCCGCACCCCGCGAGCCACGACTTCTCGACGTTGCTGAGCGCCTCGGCAGGTCATGCCCTGTTGACCAGTGGTCCGCTGTGGCCGGCGATCGTGCTGGTACAGATGGTCCTCAACACCGTGCTCGGCGAGGAGCTGCTGTTCCGCGGGCTGCTGCTGCCCCGGATGTCCCGCACCTTCGGCCGATGGGACTGGCTGGTCAACGGGCTGCTGTTCGCGACGTACCACCTGCACCAGCCATGGACCATGCCCGGCGCCCTCGTCGACACTTTCGCCCTCGCCTATCCCGCTCGCCGCTACCGCAGTGCCGTGCTCAGCATCCTCGCCCATTCGTCGCAGAGCGTCTTCTTCGCCGTCGCCGCGGCCGCGCTGCTGCTCGGCTGACCGTCCCTTCCACCCTCCCGATCCCGTGTCATCTCCCAGCAAGGAGACCGCCATGCGTCCTCTGTTCCGCGCCCTCAGGGCAGCCGGTGCCGGTCTGCTCGGCACCGCATCCCTGGTGGCGGCGACGGCGAGCGCCACCGAAGCCCCTCAGCACTACGTCTACTGTCACCGCGTCGGCGCCTATGAGCTCCGCGCCTGTGGCGGTGAGCCGCGGGTGCCGGCAACTCCGGTGGGTCGGCAGCTGCGCTGGGTGCTCGCCCTGCTGGCCGACGGCGGGGCGAACCTCTCGGTCGAGGACGTGCGTGCGCACGTCGACCCGGCGCTGCTCGCGTTCTTCCCCGCCGAGCAGGTCGTGGCGACGTTCCAGGCGACGTACACCGAGCTGGGGCCCGGCCGGTTCCGTGGCTTCGACCACCCGGCGCGCGACCGTCAGGCTGTTGCCCTCGTCGACACGCCGCACCTGCGAGCCGCCGCGGCGGTCGGCGTCGACCCGACCTCCGGCCTGATCGACGAGCTCGCGGTGACCCAGGCGCCACCGATGATCGTGCCGCACGGCGAACACTCCGGCTGGTACGACGTCGGCGGTCGACGGCTCTTCCTGCGCTGCACCGGCACCGGCAGCCCAACGGTGGTGTTCGAGAACGGTCTCACCACCGACTGGTTCGCCCTGCAGAACCGGCTCTCCCCGACCACGAGGACGTGCAGCTACGACCCGGCGATGCAGAACGGCTCGTTCAGCCGCAGCGACCCCGGGCCCACGCCCCGGAGCGGGACCGACCGCGTCGGCGACCTGCACCGGCTGCTCTCCGCGGCCCGGATCCGAGGACCGATCGTGCTTGCCGGGCACTCCAACGGCGGACTGTTCAGCCTGCTCTACGCCGCACGACATCCCGGCCAGGTGGCCGGACTGGTCCTCATCGACGGCGTCCACCCGGCCTACCACCGGCGCGAGGTCGCCATGCTGCGCCACCACCTGCCGCCCGACCTTTGGGCCGGGTTCGCCGCCCACACCTGCGACATCTCGCCCGCGGTCGTCGACCCCGAGCGGCTGGACATATGCGGCGCCGAACGGCAGACACGTGCGGCCCTGCACGCACACCCGCTGCCACCGATGCCGCTGGCGGTGATCACCCACGGTGTCGTCGCACCCGGCACCTACCCCGACGGCTGGCCCGTCTCGGCCTCCGAGCGGCTCTGGTCGCGACTCCAGGACGAGCTGGCCGCGCTCGAGGACGGCAGCCGCCACGTCATCGCCGTCCGCAGCGAGCACGACATCCAACACGAGCAACCCGGAATCGTGCTCCGGCAGGTCACCGCGGTCGTCGGCGCCGTTCGGCACGGACGCACCTGGCTCGACCGCCCGGCTGAACCAGCAGGAGGAGACCCGCGATGAGCCCCACCGCACCGACCCAACCCCCGCCGCCCCGCACCCAGGAGAGCTGATCACCATGACCACCACACCGAGCAGCACCAGGGACACGACCACCACGTCGACGACGGGCGACCCTGCCCAGTACCGACCCCGTCACATCGTCGGCATCTGGCTGGCCGCCACCGTGCCGATGAGCCTGCTCGGCTGGGTGGTCGCGCCATGGGCCAGCCACCACATCCACTCTCGCGACCCGTTCATCGACTCGCTCGTCGTCGCCTTCGACGTCGGACTGATCTGGATGATGGTCCTCGCGCTGATCATCGTGCGGCGGGAACAGGGCTCGCTGACCTGGCCAGCCGTACGACGCGGCCTGCGGCTCAACGCACCACGCGACCCCCGCACCGGTCTGGGCTGGCGCCGCGTCTGGACCTACGCCGTGCTCTTCACCGTGTCGACCGCTCTCGTCAACATGCTTCCGGTCGACCCGCAAGGCCCGCTGCCCAGGGACCTGCCCAGCGCCCTGCTCACCACCCGGGTCCAGAACTACTTCGACCACAACTGGGTCGGCTACGGCCTGATGGTCATCAACATGTTCGCCTCGCCCATCGCCGAGGAGCTGCTCTTCCGCGGCGTGCTGCTCCCCCGGACCCGGGCCGTCTTCGGCCGCGGCAACGTCGTGGCCAACGGAGCGCTGTTCACCCTCTACCACCTGCACCAGCCCTGGTGCATGCCAGTCACCTTTCTCGACGGCGCGATCAACCAGGCCTGGGCCAGCGAGCGGTACCGCAGCACCTGGATGGGTCTGATCACCCACACCGCGCCCAGCTTCCTGGTGGGCGCCATACTGCTGCACGCGGTTCTGCACTGAACACGACGTGGCCGGCGACAGATCACCCTGCTCCCCACCGCGATTCTGAGCACCTCGTGTCGGTCCAGGCGGTGCTGTCCGGTACGTCCTCGCGACCCGGGGCCGGGCCGCGCTTTCCGCCGCCGAACCATCGACCAGGATCTGACGAGCAGAGCAGTCAGGGTACGACCCGACTCGGCCGGGCCCAGGAACGCCCGCGCTGCCCACGCTGTTTGGAG
>JAICWH010000042.1 GCA_025934895.1 Nocardioidaceae bacterium
CGAGGACTGCGCGTCCGTCGTCGTGCCGTCACCGAAGTCGAAGACATAGCTGAGCGTCTGACCCTGCGGGTCGCTGCTCGCGGACGCATCGGCACTCACCTGCAGAGGTGCCGCGCCCGACGTCGGGGTGACGCTCAGCCGGGCACTAGGAGCCGAGGGTCCAGACCCTGCATCGGGTTGGAACTCGTAGGCGCCGAGGTCGTCGTACAGCCGAGGTCCCGCGGCGAAGGAGTTGTCCGCGGTGGTGTCGCGAACCCGCGCCGCGTTGACGATGTCATGGTCCTGGGCGCCGGAGACCCCAGAGTCGCCGCGGTCGATGGCGAGCGATCCGCTGGTCAGCTGGAAGTGCCCGGCGGTCGCGTCGGTGAACTTCGGGTCCGCCTGCACCCCGGCAGCCTCCTGTCCAGTAGCGGCTTGCATCGCCTGGAGCGACTTGTACGGCGACCCGAAGACGTACATCGTCCCCGTCTTGCTCAGCCACACCAGGTTGTGGTCGACGACAGTCGTCGAAGGCGCCGAGTCCCAGATGCCGATGTTGCCGGCACGGCGTGCGCAGGAGATGCCGTTGTAGGCCGGGTAGACGGCATTGTCGACGGAGATGTTGTTGACCACCTGGTAGTGGCCGGACGTGCCCTCCACGTTGATGCCGCTGGTGCAGTTGTGGTAGATGGTGTTCCCGATCAGGCGGCCGCCGGTCACGTTGTAGTCGTCGATGCCATGGTCCCCGTTGTTGTAGCTGACGTTCAGCGTGGCGAGGTTGTCGTTGCCACCCGTGTAGAAGTTGAGTCCCGTGTCCTCGTTGTCGTGCAGCACGTTGCGCAGGATGGTGTTGCCGGGGGCTATCACGTCGATGCCGTTGGCATTGCGCTGCCAGCCCTCGGCGTTCCAGCTCGCCTCGTTCCCCTCGATCGTGTTGCCGGTGCTGGTGCCGGAGACGTAGATGCCATGGCTGCTGTTGTGGTCACTGGTGTTCTGCGCAACCGTTGAGGCGGTGCTCGACCGGAGGCTTATCCCGGGAGCGGTCGCACCCTTCCGCGGTTGGCCTGCGGTGGTGACGACGTTCCCGGTCACGGTGATGTGGTTGCTGTTGCTGACGTAGATGCCGTCGAGGATGGTGCCGGCGAAGGTCAGGTCCGACACGACGACGTAGGCGCGGGACGCTATCTGCACGCCGTACGTCGCACCGGTGATGGTCGGCGAGTGACCGGGCCACCGGGTGAGCGTCACCGGACTGTCGGGCGTCCCCGAGACGGCCGGCTTGATCGTCTCCGCGTAGGTCCCGTCGCCGATCATCAGGGAGTCGCCGGCGTTCAGGCTGGCCACACCCTTGGCGAGGGTGCAGAAAGGAGTCGCCGCCGTTCCCGCGCCCGTGTCCGAGCAGCCGGTGACGGTTCGGTCGACGTAGAAGGTGGAGCCCGCGGCGTCGGCACGTCCCGCCCAGGCGATGGCGGTCACACACACCAGCGCCAGGAGCAGCAAGTGCAGGATCCAGTGCGGGTAAGCCCGGGTTGCGGTGGGGGACATTGGACGGCTCCGGGGGCAGAGAGACATCACCTTAAGAGCACTCGGGCGGCAATTCGTCCCGCGAATGACGTACCTCGTCTACGTCGAACAGACGAGCCCGATCGGTGGCGCCCCGGCCAGAGACGGGTCAGAGACCAGCGCGAGCACTGCTTGCGTTGCCGGTCGAGGAGTCCACCAGCCACTTCAGGAAGCGTCCTCGCGACCAGCAGCGGCCCACGGCGTCGGCGCGCGGAGCTGTCCGGTCGAACAGCGTCAGGCCGATGATGCTGTGGCCGGAGGCGTGGCGATCGCCGAGGGTCGGTATCGTCGGCGCGACGCCGACCCCCTCCACCGACACCCAGCCCACCGCCCGGTCGGCGGCCGCTTCAACGAGGCGGTGCAGAAAGCGCAAACGACTCTCGATTCGGAAGCGCGACAGTGCCCACGTCGTGGTGACGACGGGCAGGGCGTCCGCGGGCACGCGGGCGAAGGCCTCGGGCAACACCTCGACGGCATCACCTCGCAGCAGCAGCGGAGGGGCCGTCGCCGCCACCGCCATCTCCGCTTCAAGGTTCGCGAACCGGTCGGGCTGATCCGGCCACAGGCAGGCGCGCAGCCAACGGGCGTCATCCGTGTCGGTCACATCGACCGGGTCGCGGTCGACACGGACCCGTGCCAGGACCTCAGGCACCGCCCGCATCGGGAGAGGCCGGTCTCCCACGATCGAAGACGACAGCTGCACGGCAGATGAGGGGTCGCCCAGGGACTGTCCGTTGCTGTACGTGATGCCGACGCGATCGACATGGAGATTGAGCCCGGCCGGGCTACCCACGTCGACCAGCCCGATCGCATGCGCACCTGCCCGGCGCGCCGCCTCGGCGATCGCGGGATACAGCACGGCGCAACGTCCAGCCTCGTTGGTCACCGTCTGACGGCGCGAGGCGATGGCCACGACCGAGTCCGTCATGCGCGCCAGCGTGTCGATCGCCGCGCCAGCAGCGGCGTCACCGTCCGCGGCGGCATACGCCGCGGCCAGCGCCGGGGCGCGTCCGGCGAGGGCGAGGTCGTGCAGGGCGGCGAGGATCACCCTGGGCTGCCGTCTGCGCGCCGGCGCCGCCTCGATGGCGCGCAACGCCGCGTCGGACTCGCTCAGGGCAACGGCGACACGCTCGTACAGCGGCGACTTTCCAGACGCGTCGACCTCGCCGAAATGCCGGTACACCTGGGCGAGTGTGCGGGCGCTGCCCGAGGTCGACGCTGGCATCGGTCCGACTCTAGCCGTTGCGACGACGGTGCCCGGATGGAAAGGCGTGCTCCGGCACGACCATCCGGATGGGGGCCCGTGGTCGCGCTGACGACTGGAACGGTGCGCCGAAGGCGACTCTCACCGCACTGGGTTCTCGGTCGCCCCGAACGGGTCCCTAGCCCGCCCGGTCCGAAGCGACCCGAGTCCCGCACATCTCGGCGACTGCGATCCGCGCGGACGCCGGGCAACCCTTGGTGAACCCGAAGAACGGGCCGAAGTCCCGGGTCGAGACGAAGCCGACCATGAACAGCCCGCTCAGCGACGTCTCGAAGCCCTCGGAGAGCCGAGGGAAGCCGTCGGTGACCGACACCCGGTCCAGGACCCCACCGAGGTAGGGGACCCGGGCCAGGTCGGCCTGGTAGCCCGACGCGAACAGGACCAGGTCGACAGTCCGGGTGTGCCCATCGGACAGCGTCAGCGTCACGTCGTCATCGCCGACCGCCACATCGGTGACAGCACATCCCGGATGGCTGTTCACGACTCCGGCAGTCATCCTGGGCACCAGCCAGTGCTCGAGGGTGAGCCGGCCCACCTGCCAGAACCTCGCCGCGATCGCCTGCTGTTCGAGGGAGGGCAGCCGACGCCACCAGCCGCGGTGGGCCAGCGTCTGCTCGACGTACGGGTCGACGAAGGCCCAGCTGACGTTCGCGAACGACGGCGTCGGATGCCGGTGCACCACGTCGACCCGCTCGGCCCCGTGCTCACACAGGAGGGCTGCCCACTCGTAGGCGCTCTGTCGCCCACCAACCACCAGCACCCGCGCCCCGGCCAGGTCGTCGAAGGACACCAGCTCGCTGGTGTGCGCCCGACGGTCGGTCGGGACCGCGTCGCTCCACGACGGCAGGTTCGCGAAATGCCGGACGCCGGGAGCGGCGAGAACCTTCTCCGCGGCGATCGTCGTGCCGTCCTCCATCGTGGCCAGGAAGGCATCGCCGGTGGTGGCCAGCTCGGTAACCATTCGCTCGTCCACCTGGAGCGACTTGCGGGCGCGAAACCACTCCGTGTAGTCGAGGAAGACACCGATCGGGATCGGGTCGAGCTCGGCACGACTCAGCCCGCGGTCCTCGAAGTAGGCCTCGAAGGTGTGCTCCCCGGCGGCGTCGAGATGCCAGCCCGACCCCGACCGCAGGAACATCCCGGCCGGCATCTGGTTGCGCCAGAAGGCCATCGGACGGCCGACGACGTGCACGTCGACGCCGTTCTCGCGAGCGAAGGCGGCCGCCGCGTAGGCGTAGGGGCCCGCACCGATCACCAGCAGATCCGTTCGGTCCACGGTGGCGTCTCCCCTCTGGCGCGGCGGTGACCCGACGCTAGGCCAACCCGCCGCGGATCGCCAGATACCCATCGGCACGGGGATCGGTGGCGGGCCCCGCGACCCGCTACTCGTTCGGCAGGCGCGGCGTCGGACACCGGCGCCATGCCGGGGATGCCGGCGCTAACGGCTCGGCCCGCGTGGGACATGACGGGGCCGCCCTCGGCGATCTCCTGACATACCCTGGGGCTGGCAATCAGAAGAGTTCGGGGGCGGCCCTCGTTCAGCGGGCCGCTGGGCTCCCGTTCTTGGGGATTGAGGGACCCTGTACCAATGCCGCCTGCTTGGTAAAGAACCTACGCTTTGGACCTGGTACCGGCCAGCGGTGGTAAACCTATGGTTATGGTTCGTCTAGACACAGACGCGGACGAAGCATGAGAACCGGCCCATGGGGGAGCGGCCGGCTTCTCAGCTCGTCGAACTGAACGCAGGTTGGGTCAGGTGCTGCATCGCACCCGGGCCTGGCGCTGGCTCACCACTCCTTGGTCGACGGTGTTGCGCCCTTCCACTCCTTGGTGGCCAGAACGACGTCCGTGGTCGTGGTCGCGGCTCGCGGCTTCCATTCCTTGGTGGCCTGGCTGACACCGGTCTGGTGGTGGGCGGCCCCCGGAACGCCGATAGCGGCTGATCCCATCATGACCGCCACGGCAGCGACGGCGACAGCGGTCAGGATCTTGCGCGAAGAGTGCAGCAGAGTGTTCATTGGATAGCCCCTCCCAAGGCGTTCACCCGCGCGCCTCATCCGGAGCCACGGCAAGGTGCCGGCTCGGGCGCGCGTGGTGTGTGCTAGCTGTCCAGTGAGCGGATTCGCTCGGTGACACTGAGACGATCGGTCCGCCTTAAAGGGAACTTGACCCTATTTGGGTAAAATGTCCGACGGTTTGGCGACTGGTACCTGGATTGACGTCGAACGGACGAGGTTGTCCGAACGAGGGGTTCAGTCGAGCACCTGGCCGGCCGATAATGACGCCGTGAGCAGCCACAGCATCCTCGACCGACGACCGAGGCCGCTTCGGTGACCGGGTCGACGCTCATCACGCCCTCACCTGCCGGCGACCACGACCACGACCATGCGTGGCGCAGAACCGCGGGGGACCCGGCGGATCTGATCTCCGTGCGCTACCAGTGCGACGTCTGCGCCCTCGACTGGTCTCTGTAGACGGTGACACTCGCCCTGACCAGGTGCGGCGCGCGAGTTATGACGGTCGCGGCGACTCAGTCGAGACAGAACTCGTTGCCCTCGATGTCCTGCATGACTAGGCAGGACTCGTCGTGGCCATCGGCACGCAGCAGTCGCACGCGTACCGCGCCGAGCGCGACCAGTCGTGCGCATTCGCCCTCGAGTGCGGCCACCCGCTCCTCGCCGACGAGCCCGGTGCCGACACGCACGTCGAGATGCAGCCGATTCTTGACGACTTTGCCTTCAGGCACGCGCTGGAAGAACAGTCGCGGGCCCACACCTGAGGGATCGACGCATGCGAACGCTGAACCCCGGCGCTCAGCGGGCAGCGAGCGGTCGAAATCGCCCCAGGTGGCGAACCCCTGCGGCGGCGGCGGTACGACGTACCCCAACACCTCGCACCAGAAGCGAGCGACGCGTTCAGGTTCTGCGCTGTCAAAGGTGACCTGGACCTGCTTCACCGACGCCATCGGTCCACCCTAGAGGCGCGACCGAGCCAACGGCCAGGGGTTGCGACGCTACGGACGGCAGGAATCCCAGGTCAGCCGGGTATTCCGACACCGCCGGTCGGGCCGATGCCGCGACCATGAGGGGGCTGGGACAATCGGGCGGTGACAGCCACCGTCGACGACGCCCGCGGGCGCCCCCTGCGCGCCGTAGGACGGGGGCTGCACGAGGTCGCCGATCGACTGGCGGCGTCCGACCCCGGTCTGGGCCGGTTGCGCACGGGCCTGTCGGCAGCGGTGTGCGTGGGGACGGCGCTTCCCGTGCAGATGGCGGTGGCCGGGATCCTCGGTTTCACCGGGCAGGCAGCCTTCGCGGCGGCGCTGTTCGGCGCGGTCGTGGCGATGCTCGGGTCCAACGCGCTGTCTGGGTGGGACCGGTGGGTCAAGGTACGGACGGCGGCGTTCTTCCCCGTCGCGGTGGGGCTCGGCCTGGTGACCGCGACCCTGACCGATGCGCAACGGGCGCTGCAGGTCGTCGGGTTCGCGCTGGTGCTGTTCCTGTCGGTGTGGGTACGCCGCTTCGGTCCGCAGTTCTTCTTCTACGGGTTCATGGGCTGGATGGGCTTCTTCTTCGCCACCTTCCTCCAGGCGTCGTGGCCGCTGGTGCCCAACCTGCTGATCGCGGCGGTCGTCTCGTCCGGGTGGGTTCTGCTGCTCTCGACGACCGTCTTCAGCATCCATCCGCGTCGGATCCTGCATGCCACCACCGTCGCCTTCTTCGCTCGTGGGCGTGCGGTGGCCCGCGCGTGCGCCGAGCTGCTCGAGGTGCCGGCCGGAGGGGAGCGACGCCGCCGCCGCGGCGTCCGCGTCGTCGCGGCGCGGCAGGCTGGGGTGGCCGAGACGGCCCTGCTCGCCGAGGCCTGGTCGGTCGAGCAGGGTGCGTTGCGGGAGGGTTGGTCCGCGGCCGCCCTGCGCAGGCGGCTGATCGAGGCCCAGCAGGCCGTGGAGCGGATGGCCGGCGCCGCGGCCCGCCTGCAGGGCGGCGACCCGCACCTGGTCGCGCTCGCCCACCGGACCCTCGATGCCCTCGCCCACCACCAGGACGCCGCGGCGGTCGCCGCCGCCGAGCAGCTGGCTGCTGCCGCGATCGAAACCGAGCAGGCCGGCGGCGTCGGCTGGTGGCAGGCGCGGCACCTGGCCTACGGCGTGCGGGAGTTCCTCCGCTTCGACGCCGCAGTAGACGCCCCGCCCGAGGTCGACCCGGGCGAGGAGGAGTTCGAGGCCGCCACCACGTTGATCAACGGCAGCCTGCCCGGCTCCCCCGCCGTGGCCCGAGACGTGACGCCCCGGGGACACTGGAACCCCGCCTCACGTCTGTCGATGACGACCCGCCAGGCGATCCAGGTCGCGCTCGCCGGGCTGATCGCGATCGGCCTCGGCGCCGCGCTCTCGCCCACCCGCTACTACTGGGCGGTGATCGCGGCCTTCGTGATGTTCGCGGGCACCGGCACGCGCAGCGAGACCCTGCTCAAGGGCGCCGCGCGCGTCGGCGGCACCTTCGCCGGCCTGATCGCCGCCATCGCCGTCGCGCACGTCACCTACGGACACACGCCGGTCGTCATTGCCGTGATACTGGCGTCGGTGTTCTTCGCCTTCTACCTCGCCAAGGTCTCCCAGGCCGCGATGACCTTCTTCATCACCATCCTGCTGGGCCAGCTCTACACCGTCCTCGGCATGTTCAGTGACTCGCTCCTCGTCCTCCGGCTGGGCGAGACGGCAGTCGGCGCGCTGGCCGGCACAGCCGTCGCCCTGATCTTCGCGCCCGTCTCGACCCGCGACACGGTGCGGTCGGCGCGCGACGAGATGCTCACCGCGATGATCGACTTCCTCGAGGAGGCCGCCCGGTATGCCGAGGACACCGCGGCCGGCAGGACGACCCGTCAGCGCGGACCCGGTTCTGGCGCGCTGCGGCTCGACGCATGCACCCGCGCACTCGACGACCGGGCCCGCAAGCTGGCCCTGGTCACCCGGCCCCTCACCCGGCCGCTGGTGATGGGCAACTCCAGCCCGCGCACCCGTCGCCGCCTGGGCCTCTACATCGCCGCGGTATCCCAGTGCCGGGCGCTGAGCCTGGCCCTGCAACGACGCCCGGAGTCGGCGACGGTCCCTGCGGCCACGGCGGCCCGGGCCGTCGCCGAGGCGGCGCGGGCGCTGATGGCGCGGCCGCCGGGTGCGGCCGTGCCAGCCGCCGAGCGGCCCCTCGCCGACGGCGACCTCGCCCTGTTCGGCGACCGGGCGTCCGCGCGCGCCGACGACCCCGTCGTCCGCAGCCTGCACCACCTCGCCTCCACGCTGAGCCAGGTGGCGCAGACTCCGGCGACCGCTGCGGAGCCCCGCCACCGCGCCTGATCCCGGCCGTTCGTCAGTGTCGCCGGTAGACGGTGTCAGGGATATCGGTGACGAACATGTGTCCCGGGGCGTGCGTGATCGCGAACGGGGGCTTGGACGCCATCAACGCGGCCTGCGGCGTCACCCCGCAGGCCCAGAACACGGGGACGTCGCCGTCCTCGAAGCGGACCGGGTCCCCGTAGTCCGGCGTCGACACGTCGGCGATGCCGAGGGCCTCGGGTGCCCCGACGTGGACGGGTGCGCCGTGCACCTCAGGCATCCGTTCGGTGACCTGCACCGCCGTCACGACCTGCCTGGCGGGGACCGGACGCATGGAGACCACGAGCGGGCCGGACAGCCGCCCCGCGGGCTGGCAGTCGAGGTTGGTCATGTACATCGACACGTTCCGGCCTTGCTCGATGTGCCTGATCGGTACTTGCGCGGCCATCAGTGCAGTCTCGAAACTGAAGCTGCAGCCGATCAGGAACGTCACCAGGTCGTCACGCCACAGGTCGCTGACGTCTGTCGGCTCGGCGACCAGCTCGCCGTCTCGCCACACCCGGTAACGCGGCACATCCGTGCGTAGGTCGGCGTCCGGCGCGAGCCGGCTGGCGGTCGCGCCGGGGTCGGTGACGTCGAGCAGCGGCACCGGCTGTGGGTTCCGCTGTCCGAAGAGCAGCATGTCGAAGGCCCAGTCCTGCGGCAGCATCACCATGTTGGCCTGCGTGAAGCCTGCGGCCCACCCGGTGGTAGGGGCGACCAGACCTTCCCGAAAGCGCTGTCGCGCCTCAGCCGGAGTCGATCGCGCCGCCTGGGGTGCGTCGACGGTGCCGACCGGCGGGGTGCTCGTTGTCATGGTGATCTCCTCGGGTCAGTGATGCAGAGCCGGTCCGATGACGTCGCCGTACGCTTGGACCGCGCCATGGGGCAGCTCGTAGTGGTTCGCCCAGGTATGTGTCGGGAACAGGAAGACGTGCCGAAGGCCGATCCCGTCGCGAGCGCGTAGCAGCCGCTCGGCGCACTGGTCGGGGGTGCCGAAGAGTCCGAACGCGTCACAGATCCGGGCTGCCAGGTCGTCCGACACGGCGGCAGGGTCGTAGTCGGCGGGCAGGTCGATGCCGGCGTAGCGAAGCCAGTGCAGGTTCGACGCGCTGGGGTACCGCAGCCACTGGTGACCCTCGCGGAACCAGCCCTGCGGCCACGCTCGAGTGGCGCGCTCGTCACCGAGCCCGAACGGGACGATGAAGATCTCGTCCAGGGAGGCCACGTCGCGGCCGGCTCGTTCGGCGCCACGGCGCACGTGCTGGCGCGCGGCCTCGACACTGCGTGGGTCGAGGCCCACGAGCATCATCACACCATCGGCCACCTCTCCGGCGACCTCGAGCAGCTTCGGTCCAGAGGCCAGTACGACGACGTGTGAGCCGCCTTCCGGCCGGTTGTCCAGCGTCAGCTCATGGCCTTCGAACGTCGCGCGCCCTTCCCCCAGCAGGCCGCGCAGCGCAAGGACGACCTCGGCCAGCCGCTGCCGTCGAGCCTGTGGCTGACCGGCTTTCTCCACCGACAGAAAACCGGGCGCCACCGTGAGGATGGCCCGGCCGGGAGCCAGCTCCTCCAGGGAGTTGATCATCGACGCCAGCACGAGCGGGTGCCGGGTGACGACGTTCGACGTCGCGGGGAACAGCGAGAGCCGATCTGTCCTCTGGGCCATGGCGGCCAGTGTCAGGTAGGCGTCGCGTCCGGTGTGGTGGTGATCCGGGACGCCGACGCCGCTCAACCCGGCTAGCTCACAACGCGCGGCGAAGTCGGCGAGCTCGGGCAGCGGTCGCCCCAACGGCACTCGGATGCTCACCTGCATGCTGGTCACCCTTCGCAGCTCTGCTCGTTGACGGTCGCGCTGCGGACGGTGTCGAGCAGCTCGGTCAAGGAGTCCTCCAGGTAGACCTCGAGGCTTTGGGCCGCCTTGCCGTACTGGCCGGCGACGAGCAGGTCGAGCAGCGCGCGGTTGCGGACGACGTACGGCTCGTGCAGGCGTCGTGGGCTGGCGACCGCGTGGAAGGCCAGGCGCAGCTCAGCGAGC
This sequence comes from Nocardioidaceae bacterium, assembly GCA_025934895.1. Lineage (GTDB taxonomy): Bacteria > Actinomycetota > Actinomycetes > Propionibacteriales > Nocardioidaceae > Nocardioides_B. The sequence goes on from JAICWH010000042.1 coordinate 10,213, forward strand.
AGCCGTCCGGCGACCTCATTCGTGCGGGGACTGTCCGCCAGGGCCACGAGGTCGCGATGGAACCGCATGTTGGCCGTGCCGACCGTTGCCCAGTCGCCGTTCCCCGCGGCCGACTCGCTGGCTTCCACGTCGTCGTACAGGCACTGGAGACGGTCGGGGTCGACGTCGGTGAGCGACCTGAGCGCACCGCACTCGATGGTGTGCCTGAGTCGGTAGAGGTCCACGAGGTCGGCTTCGTCGAGCTCCCTGACGAACACCCCCCGGTGAAGCTGGTGCACAAGCAGCCTCTCGTGCGTCAGCAGCCGAAACGCCTCGCGCAGCGTGTTCCGCGAGACCCGGAGGACCTCTGTGAGCTGCTCCTCCGACAAGCGTGTGCGCGGCGGCAGGTCCCCCTCGGTGATACGCCGGCGCAGGACATCAGCCACCCGCTCGGCGGTGCTGCTGGGGTTGACCAGCCGTGCGTCGTCGGCGACGGACCGCAGCCAGGCAACGCCGCCGTCGCGGGTCGGCTCAGCAGTCCCTCCCCAGGGAGTCACCGACCCATCATGACCCAACCCTGCGCCCCGATCCAAGGACCGTCCCCTTGTGGGCTTGTTCAACAAACGCGTAGCGTGTGGCACACCACAGCACCGGACAAGCCCCTCGCCCGGGCACTGCTCGTGACACCTGGAGCGCCGATGTCGCACACACCTGAGGACAGCTCGAGTCCTGCCGTCGGAAGCAGGCCGCGACGACGGTCGCGAGGGTCTTCGGGGACCGAGGTCACGCCCCCGGCCGACGCACAGCTGGGCGGTCGAGCGAAGTTCCTGGGCGCCATGTTCCTGATGGCGACATCGGCGATCGGCCCCGGCTTCATCACCCAGACGACGGCGTTCACCGCGCAACTGGCATCCGCGTTCGCATTCGCGATCGCGGTCTCGATCCTGTTCGACATCGCCATCCAGCTGAATGTCTGGAGGGTGATCGGGATCGCCGGCCGGCGCGCCCAGGACCTCGCGAACAGCGTGCTGCCAGGCTCCGGGTACGTCTTGGCCGCACTCGACGTGCTGGGTGGACTGGTCTTCAACATCGGCAACGTCGCGGGCACCGCACTGGGCCTCGACGCCATCTTCGGACTCGATGTCCGGCTGGGTGCCGCGATCTCGTCCGCCGTCGCAATCGGCATCTTCCTGGTGCGCCAGGCCGGAGTGGCCATGGACCGCGTGGTGGTGCTGCTCGGCGTGGTGATGATCGCACTCACGACCATCGTCGCCATCAAGACCCGGCCGCCCGTCGGGGAGGCCCTGCGTCAGACGGTCGCGCCGGACACGGTCAGCTTCCTGGTCATCACCACCCTCATCGGCGGGACGGTCGGCGGCTACATCGTGTACGCCGGCGCGCACCGGCTGGTGGACAACGGGATCAAGGGTGAGGAGTTCGTTCCCCAGATCACCCGCAGCTCCATCACCGGCGTGATGATCACCGGCCTGATGAGGGTGCTGCTGTTCCTCGCGATCCTGGGGGTGGTAGCCGGAGGCAGGAAGCTTGACGAGCTCAACCCGGCTGGTTCGGCGTTCGAGCACGCGCTCGGCACGACCGGCGAGATCGTGTTCGGCGTCATCTTGTGGTCGGCAGCGATCACCTCCGTCATCGGTGCCTCGTACACCTCCACGTCGTTCCTGAAGGTGCTCGGCGGGTGGGTCACCCGCTGGGAGCGCTGGGTCGTCTGCGGCTTCATCGTGGTCTCCACCCTCATCTTCGTGATCGCCAAGACGACTCCGGTGAAGCTGCTGATCTTCGCCGGTGGCTTCAACGGGCTGATCCTGCCCTTCGGGCTCGGCATCGTGCTGTGGATCGCGGCCCGCCGGCGTGACCTCCTGGGTGGTTACCGCTATCCGGGCTGGCTGCTGGTCATAGGGATCGTGGCATGGGTCCTCACGATCTACCTCGGCTACAACTCGCTGACCGGCCTCAGGGACCTCTTCTAGCGGCAGGAGATGAGATGACGGGCATCGACCTCAACAGCGACTTGGGCGAGGGCTTCGGTCACTGGGCGCTCGGGGACGACGACGCTCTGCTGGGGGTCGTCACGAGCGCGAACGTGGCCTGCGGCTATCACGCCAGCGATGCCTCGATCATGCGTCGGGTCTGTGAGCGCGCGGTCGAACGCGGTGTGGCCATCGGGGCGCAGGTCGGCTACCGCGACCTACCCGGCTTCGGGCGCCGGTTCATCGACATCGAGCCCGAGGCCCTGACCCAGGATGTGATCTACCAGGTAGGTGCGCTCGAGGCGTTCGCCCGCGTCGCCGGATCCAGGGTCAGGTACGTCAAGCCGCACGGGGCGCTGTACAACGCCATCGTGCACCACGAGGAGCAGGCAGCCGCCGTCGTACGCGCCCTGGCCGACTACGACCCGACGTTGCCCGTGCTCGGCCTGCCAGGATCCGCGTGGCTGCGTCAGGCAGAAGAGGCGGGACTGGCCGTCGTGCCCGAGGCGTTCGCCGACAGGGCCTACACCCCCGAGGGAACCCTGGTGTCGCGACGCGTGAAGGGTGCCGTGCTGGAGGACGTCGACGAGATCGTCAAGCGGTGTGTCGCGATGGCCACCGGTGAGCCGATCACCGACATCGAAGGCGGCTCGCTGACCGTGACCGCCGGCTCGATCTGCGTGCACGGCGACACCGCCGGAGCCGTGAACATCGCCCGCGCGGTCAAGGACGCGCTCACCGAGGCGGGGGTTGCGGTCGCCCCCTTCGCGACCTGATGCGGTTGCTCCCCAGCGGCACGGGCGCCCTCCTCGTCGAGCTCGACGACCTGCACGAGGTGCTCGGGTTGTACGCCGCGCTCGAGCACGCGATGCCGGACGGAGTGCTTGACCTGGTACCGGCGGCCCGCACGCTTCTGGTGGTCACGGACACCGGGGTCGCGTCGCTGTCCTCGGTCGCCCAAGCGATCGAGCGGCTTACGCCACGCGAGGACCGCCTTGACTCGGCTGAGCTGGTGGAGGTTCCGGTCGTCTATGACGGTGTGGACCTGGAGGACGCGGCGCGACTGATCGACTGCGACACCGAGGAGCTCGTGCGGCGGCACACCGCTGAGGAGTGGACGGTGGCTTTCTGTGGGTTCATGCCGGGCTTCGGCTACCTGGTCGCAGAGGGATGGCAGGTGCAGGTGCCCCGCCGGTCGTCGCCCCGCACGAAGGTTCCGTCCGGATCGGTTGCTCTGGCGGGCGAGTTCAGCGGGGTCTACCCGCGAGAGTCTCCAGGCGGTTGGCAACTGATAGGGCGGTGCAGCCTCGCCATGTTCGACCCGTCCCGAGATCCCGCCGCCCTCCTTCGACCGGGGACTCGCGTCCGGTTCATCGCCGAGCAGCGGCGATGACGCGCTCGGTCTCGGTGCTCGCCGTTGGCGTAGTCACCACTTTTCAGGATGCCGGTCGTGTCGGTCAGGCCGCGCTCGGCATCGGGCGGTCCGGTGCATGCGACCGCGCGTCGTACCGGCTCGCGAACCGACTTGTCGGCAACACGGAGCACGCCGCTGTCCTCGAGGTGACGTTCGGGGGGCTGCACCTGCGGGCAGACGACGACGTCATGATCGCCACCACCGGTGCACGATGCGACGGGCCGTCTCCGCACAACGCACCCATGTACCTCCGCAGGGGCTGGGAGCTGCGACTCGGCACCCCGGCCAGTGGGTTACGGACCTACGTCGCGGCGCGCGGCGGCTTCGGTGCCGAACCGGTGCTGGGATCGCGCTCCACCGACACCCTTTCCGGCTTGGGTCCCGCGCCGATCCTCGCTGGGGACGTACTCGAGATTCGCGATCCCGAGCTACCAGCACCCGGCGTCGACCTTGCGCCGGTTCCTGACCCCGAAGGGGGCGACGTCACGCTGGGCCTGGTGCCCGGTCCGCGTCTGGACTGGTTCACGGACGAGTCCCTGACCACACTCGCAGGAGAGGCGTACACCGTGACGAGCGACAGCAACCGGGTGGGGCTGCGGCTCGACGGCGAACCGCTACAACGCACTCGGACCGACGAGCTTCCCAGTGAAGGCATGGTCCGTGGCGCTCTCCAGATCCCCCCATCCGGAAAACCCGTGCTCTTCCTCGCCGACCACCCCGTGACCGGCGGTTACCCCGTGATCGCCTACGTCGAGGACGACGACGTCGACCGATGTGGTCAGCTGCGACCCGGACAGACGGTTCGCTTCGTACGCCGGCACGGGCACGGATCCTGGGCACCTCAGCCTGGCAGGTGAGACTCCGGGCCCGGGCGGAGTCGTCGTCGCGCAGGTGCCGAAATCTCCAGCGCTCTCTACTCTCCTGACATGGAGGTGTTGACGACCAAGGTGCATGTCCCGGTATCGCGGCGTGCGCTCGTCGTGCGGCCACGTCTCCTCGAGGACCTGGCCAGCATCGGGCCGTGGTTGCCACGTCTCGTGCTCATCGCAGCACCGGCCGGATCTGGCAAGACGACACTGCTGAGCCAGTGGCTGACCAGCGCGGTCGCACCGGCGATCCGGGTGGCGTGGCTCTCGTTGGACGAGGCTGACAACGATCTGCGTCGATTCCTGACGCATCTGGTTGTCGCCGTCCAAGCCGGCGTCCCGGTCGCCGTCGACGACCTCGAGGCCCTGCTCGAGTACGGCGGGGAGGCGCCGACCGACACCCTCTTGACCGCCCTCGTCAACGACCTGGACGAGGTAGACGGGACCACGGTGCTGGCGCTCGACGACTACCACGTCATCGAGGACGGGCGGGTCCACGACGCCGTCGCGTTCCTGCTCGAGCACCTACCCCCGCAGGCCACGATCGCGATGACGACGAGGGCTGACCCGCCGCTACCACTGCCGCGTATGCGCGCCCGCGCCGAGCTCGTCGAGATTCGCGGCGCCGACCTCCGGTTCACCCGAGGTGAGGCCGACACGTTCCTCAACCACGTCATGGGCCTCGACCTGAGCCCCGATCAGGTGGCGGCGCTGGACACGCGCACCGAGGGCTGGGCAGCGGGCCTGCAGCTCGCTGGACTCTCGATGCGCGGACGTGACGGCGCCGCGGGGTTCGTCGACGCGTTCACCGGCAGCCACCGGTTCGTGCTCGACTACCTCGTCGAGGAGGTCCTCGACCACCAGCCTGACGACATGCGGCGGTTCCTGCTGGACACGGCCGTTCTGGAGAGGATGACCGGCCCGCTGTGCGACGCGCTCACCGGGAGCAGCGACGGCCGCGCCCGACTCGAGCAGCTGGACCGGGCCAACCTGTTCGTCATCCCGCTCGATGACCAGAGGGAGTGGTACCGCTACCACCACTTGTTCGCCGACACCCTTCGGGCTCGCCTGACGGCCGAGCACCCGGCCCGTGCCCATGGACTGCACCGTGCGGCCAGCGCTTGGTACGCCGAACACGGACTGTTCGAGGAAGCCATCGGCCACGCGAACTCGGCCGGCGATACCGAGACGGCCGCCGACCTCATCGAGGCAGTGCTCCCCGAAGCACGACGCTTGCGACGTGACCGCCTGCTGGCTGGATGGCTGCGTGCGCTGCCCGACGACGTGATCCGGCAGCGGCCGGTGCTGAGCACCCAGAGCGCGTGGATGAGCCTCGTGGCCGGTGACCTCGACGGTCTCGAGGCCCGGCTGCGCGACGCCGAGCAGGCACTGAAGGCGGCGCCGGCCCGCCGCCGGTCGTCGCGGGGCGGGGACGACGCGATCCGTACCCTGCCGGCCTGGATCGCGATCTACCGAGCCTCGGCCGCCCAGGCCCGCGGTGACGCCGCGGCGACCGCGGCGCACGCCCGCGCTGCGCTCGAGCTGGCAGCCCCCGAGGACCACTTCGCCCGGGGTGGTGCCGCCGGATTCCTCGGGTTGGCTGCCTGGGCCGACGGTGACCTCCAACCGGCCGTCGACACGTTCACCCTCGCGGTCGAGAGCCTCGGTGCGGCGGGGAACGTGGCCGATGCGGTCGGGTCCACGATCGTGCTGGCCGACATGTGGCAGGCGCGCGGCAGCCCTGCGAAGGCGCAGCAGCTGTGCGAACAGGCGCTGAAGTCGGCCGAGACCCGACGCGGTCTCCCGCTGTCCATAACCGGCGACCTCCACGTCGGGCTCGCCGACGTGCTGCGCGAGCATGGTGACCTGGACGCAGCGCAGGCGCACCTCACGGTCGCCCAGGCGCTCGGCGAGGCCGCGTCCCTGCCGGAGAACCGGCACCGGTGGCACCTCGTGCGAGCCGGTCTGCAGCGCGCCCACGGGGACCTCCACGGGGCGGTGACCGAGCTGGAAGAGGCCTTGGCCGTGTACCTGCCCGGGTTCTTTCCCGACGTACGCCCCATTCCTGCGGCCCTCGCCCGAGTGCACATCGCCCAAGGACGCCTGGCCGACGCGTGGGCCTGGGCGCGCGCCCACCACGTCAGCGCCGCCGGCGACCTGACGTACCTCGCCGAGTTCGACCACTTGACGCTCGCCCGGCTGCTCATCGCCCAGCACCGCGCCGACGGCCGTCCGGCCCTCCTCGACGAGGTCATCAGCCTGCTCGAGCGCCTCCTGGCCAGCGCTCGGGGCGGTGGACGCGGCAGCAGCGTCATCGACGCGCACCTGCTCGCGGCCCTCGCACACGACGCCCGCGGCGAGCGGGACGTGTCGCTCGAACGGCTCGACCAGGCGCTGGCCGTCGCCGTCCCGGCCGGCTACGTGCGGCTGTTCCTCGACGAAGGAACACCGATGAAGGTGCTGCTGCGCGCCGCCGAACAGCGGCCCGGCAGCACGGAGCACGCCCGAACGGTGCTCCGCACCGCAGCAGCCGGCACGAAGACGCCTTCTGCCGCTCCGGCGGCGATCGAGCCACTGAGCGACCGTGAGCGAGAGGTCCTCCGCCTGCTCGCCACGTCCCTGACCGGCCCGCAGATCTCTCGACAGCTGTTCATGACCATCAACACGTTCCGGACCCACACCCGGCACATCTTCACCAAGCTGGACGTCCAGACCCGGCGGGCAGCGGTCGCGCGCGCCGCCGAGCTCGACCTCCTGTAACCGCACCGCCCGTCAAACGATCCACAAGAGGGTCACAGGGGGGCGGGTCACAGGGGTCGGGTCACAGGTGTCGTGTGATGTGGCCCCACCGGCTCGCTACGTGATCGTCTACTTGATGGCTCCTTGGGTGACGCCAGACATGACCCAGCGTTGGGCGAACACGTAGACGATGAGGGTCGGGGCCATGGCCATCAGGTACGACGCGAAGGCGATGTTGTAGTTCGTGGTCAGGGCGTTCGCGAACAGCGCCTGCACGACCGGCAGCGTCTGCTGGGCGGGGTTCGCGGTGATGATCGACGGCATCATGAAGTCGTTCCAGGACGCCAGGAAGGCGAAGATCCCGACGGTGGCGTTCATCGGTCCCAGCAGCGGCAGGATGATGCGCCGGAACGCCATCCAGGTTGAGCAGCCGTCCAGCCGGGCGCTCTCCTCGAGCTCGAACGGGACAGAGCGCAGGAAGGCGGTGTAGAGCAGCACGTTGAAGCTCATGCCGAAGAGGATGTGGAGCAGGCCGACTCCGATGGGGTTGTCCAGGTGGAGGAAGGCCGTCAGCTGGACCTGCGGGAGAGCGACCACGGGGAAGGGGATGAACATCGCTGCGAGGAGGTAGAAGTAGGAGAAGCGGTAGAGCTTGTGGTCCCAGTTGCGCACGATGGCGTAGGCCGCCATCGAGGAGACGATCAGTGACCCTGCGACGGCGATGATCGCGATGACCACGGAGAAGAACAGCGCCTTGGGGAAGCCGACGGTGTCCCAGGCGATCTTGAAGTTGCCGAGGTCGATCGGTGAGGGAAGGGAGAAGCCCGAGCCGGAGCTGGCCTGCTGGTTGTTCTTGAACGGCATGGTGATGGCGAGGTAGAGCGGCAGCAGGATGGTCAGTGAGCACAGCAGGAGGATGGTGGTGGTCTTCCAGTTGGCACGCTCGGTGTCGGTGGCGCGTCGCGAGGGTCGCCTTCGCGGGGCAGTGGGGTTCAAGGTAGCCATCAGAGGTTCACCTCACGTCCACGCATGAAGAACAGCTGTCCGAGCGAGATGGCGATGGTGACGATGAAGAACACCACGGCGTTGGCCATCTGGTAGGCGTAGTCCCCGGTCTGGAAGCCGGTGAAGATCGACATCGCGATGCTGGTCGTCGATGTCCCGGGGCCGCCGCCCGTCAGGCCGACGATGATGTCGTAGGCGTTGAGGAAGTTCTTGAAGCCGAGCACCGAGTTGATGACGACGTACCCCGCCATCAGCGGCAGGGTGATGGAGCGGAAGGCCTTCCAGGCGCCGGCTCCATCCAGAGAGGCCGCCTCGTAGACCTCGCCCGGTATCGACAGCAGCCCGGCGAGGTAGATGATCAGCATGCCAGGGACCGCCTGCCACGCAGTGACCAGCACGACGCCGAGCCAGGCCCAGTGCGGGCTGCCCAGCAGGCTCGTCTCGCCGCCGGTCCATCCCAGCGACGTGGCGAGTGCGGGAATAGAGGTGCCGAGGAGGTACTTGAAGACGTAGGCGACGACGATGCCCGACAGCACCATCGGGACGAAGAACACCCCGCGCAGCGCCGTCTTCAGCTTGATCTTCGAGTTCAGCCCGATCGCCAATGCCAGGGCGATCACGTTGACCAGAATCGTCGTGATCACCGAGAAGTAGATCGTGAACCAGTACGACCCGAGAATCGTCTGGTCACCCGCGAGGGATGTGAAGTTCGAGAGCCCCACGAACTTCCACGACCCGAACCCGCTGTAGTTCGTGAGGCTGAACAGCATCCCGATGAGGGCGGGAATGGTGATGAACACGGTGAACAGCGCAACGGCCGGGAACAGCATCAGCAGGTACGTCGGGTCGAATCGGCGCTCGCGATGGTCGAGCGCCTGTTGAGGCTGACCGGTGTCGGTCTCGACTGCCAGGGCGGTGCCGACGGTTCCTGCTGCGGTGGACATGAAGCGCTCCTGTCGGGTGATCAGGCTGATCAGAAGTGGGTGCTGCTCAGACGGCCGAGCGGGCGGCGCGTCGAGCCCAGTCGCCGTCCAGCTTGGTGAGAAACGTCTTGACGTCGCCGGAGAGCAGCAGCTCCTGGAGGTAGTTGCCCAGGGGGATGGACGCGGAAATGTAGGTGCCGGCGCCCTGGTAGAACTTGCCCTGCTGCACGTAGGGGTTGAGCCCCGCGACACGCTTGTCCTTGACCGGTGGGGGGTTGTTGACCGGTGAGGTGGCGCGATTGGCGGCGTTGTAGGCGTTCATGATCGAGGGCTGCAGCAGCCACCGCATCATCGACCGGGCGGCGGCCTGCCTGCCGCTGTCGTGAGGGATCCACAGCGCGAGGTCGAGGTTCACCCGACACTTGGTCTTGGCTGCGTCGTCGGAGCCGGGCAGTGCGAAGGTGCCCATGCGGAGCTTCGGGTTGGCCTTGGCCACCTCACCGACCGCCCATGGACCCTGCAGGTACATCGCCGCCTTGCCCGCAGCGAAGGCGGCGTTGCCGTCGTTGTAGCCCCGGCTGGCCGCGTCGGAGTTGCTGTAGGAGTACAGCTCGACGATCTTGTTGGTGGCGTCCTCGAAGTCCTTGCTGAACGACACCCGCGAGCTCGGACCGACGTCACCGCCTTCGCCCTTGAGGGCCTTGAAGAAGGCCGCGACGTCCAGGTTGCTGCCGGTGACGTAGTCCCAGATCCCTTGAGAGAGCGTCCAGGTGTCAAGGAACGTCGTATAGACGGGGGTGATCCCGTGGGACTTGAAGGTCTTGCACGCCGCGATCAGCTCGCTCCACGTCGTCGGCACCTGGACGTCGTACTTCTCGAAGTGGTCCAGGTTGTAGATGCAGCCCGCGGACGTGACCGAGTACGGAATGACGTTCGTCTGGCCCTTGTACGAAGCGAACTGGTTCACCAGTGCCTGGACGTTGGGCGCGATGAGTTTCGCCTCGGGAAGACTCGCAAGATCGATCAGGGCGCCCTTGTCGAGGAAGTTTGCGGTTTCGAGGTTGTAGTTGTAGCAGGCGAGATCCGGTGGGGCGCCTCGCACGAACTGGGGTGTCAGCGCCGTCGTCGTGGCATCGTGCCGCGCGCTCACCTTTGTCTGGGAGCGGTTGAACTTGTCCGTGAGAGTTGTGAAGTACGAGATGACCTCCGGCTTGTTCTGCAGGAACCGGATGCTCGTGCGACCCCCCGACGAGCTGCACCCGGCCAGTGCGCTCGACGCGAGCAAGGACCCGGCACCGAGGGCGCTCCAGGAGAGGAAGGAGCGCCGGGTCAAAGCCCTTGATGCAGTGGTCACGGTCATTGGTTCTCCTCTGACTCGCTTCTGCCGCTGGTCTGTCGGAGCCATGCGGTGACGTTCGGGGGCAGCGTGTCGGCGTCGGGGAGCCGATCACTGACGACGAGCAGCTTCCCTGGTGGCACTGGTATCGGCGTGGCCCCGAAGTTGGTGATCGAGCACCATCCGTTCGGGCGTCGGAAGGCGACCACGTCGGATCCGGAGTCGACCCAGGTCAACGTCTCGGCTGTCTGCAAGGCACGCCGCAGCTGCAGCGCCCTCGTATAGAGAGCGAGGGTCGAGTCGGGGTCCGCTAGTTGAGCGGCCACGGCGTACGACGCGAACCAGGAGGGCTGCGGAAGGTGTGAGGCGCCTTCGCCGAACCCGAAGGAGGGACCCTCGACTGTCCACGGCAACGGGACACGGCAACCGTCACGTCCCTTCTCCTTGCCGGCGGAACGCACCCAAGTCGGGTCCTGGAGAGACCATGTCGGCAGGTCGGCCACTTCGGGCAGGCCGAGCTCCTCACCTTGATAGAGGTAGGTGGAACCCGGCAGGGCCAGGGCAAGCAGCGTCACGGCCCGGGCTCGACGCATGCCCAGCTCCGCGTCCGGCGCGGGATCGAGGCCGCCGTGGAGCAGCCACTGCACGAGGTCCGTCCCATCGGGCAGGGCGAAGCGGGACGCGTGCCGGACCACGTCATGGTTGGAGAAGACCCACGTCGTCGAAGCGCTGGTGGGCGCGGCAAGCTCGAGGTTCTCCTCGATCACCGAGTGAAAGTCCTCGGCGTTCCAGCCTGCCTTGAGCAGGTCGAAGTTGAACGCCTGACCCAGGCCGTCAGGCGAGGCATATCGGGTCCGGCGGTGCGTGGGAACCCAAGCCTCGGCAACCGCCGTCCGGGGCGGGTCGTACTCGTCGAAGACGGTGCGCCACTCCCGGTAGATGTCGTGGACCTCATCGCGGTCCTCCCAAGGATGCGCTCCGTCCACGAGCACGCCGGTGTCCAGCTCACGTTGCGACGGCATCGGATCGGCGAGTTCCTTCGCGAGCCCGTGTGCCACGTCGACCCGGAAGCCGTCGACCCCGCGGTCGGACCAAAACCGCAATGTCTGGAGAAAGTCCGCTCGAACCTCCGCGTTCGCCCAGTTGAGATCCGGCTGCTCAGGGGCGAACAGATGGAGGTACCACTCCCCGTCGCCCACAGGCTCCCAGGCTGGCCCCCCAAACAGCGACTGCCAGTCACTCGGTGGCTGCTCCCCCGCGATGCCGCTTCCCGTCCTGAACACGTACCGATCGCGAGCCGACGACCCCGGAGCCGACCGGAGCGCCTCCCGGAACCATTCGTGGCGGTTGGAGGTGTGATTCGGGACGATGTCGACCACCAGTCGGATGCCCGCCCCATGCAGCCCGCCCACCAAGTCATCGAAGTCGTCGAGCGTTCCGAGAGTCGGGTCGACGGCACGGTAGTCGTCGACGTCGTACCCGCCGTCCGCCAGCGCTGATGGATAGAAGGGACTCAGCCACACCGCGTCCACCCCCAGCCGGCTGAGGTAGTCGACGCGAGACGTGATCCCTGGCAGGTCACCGACACCGTCACCGTTGGAGTCGGCGAAGCTGCGCGGGTAGATCTGATACACCACAGCCTGGCGCCACCAACTAGGGTCGGCGCCGGGGCCGACTCGGACGTCCGGGGCTGGCAGGTTGCCCAGCACACCAGACGGATGCGCCGAGGCGGCTCTCATGCCAGCCACCTCGGGAGCCCGGACGATCGATGGAGCACCATCTGCACAGCACACTCCTCGAAGCCACCGACCCTCTGCCCGAGTGGCGATGCCATTCGCCACAGGAGTCCGAGAGACGTGCCTACCGTCTGCTATATCGAATTAGCAGTAGAGCACCGTGACCTGAGTCACGTCAAGACCGCACGCGACATGTATCGTCGACCCGTGCACGTGACTCCGTGCCGGCCCGTCTCGCCTGTCGAAGTCCCCGTCCCGTGACCGCGAACCATCCGCGGCGCATCCGGATGAAGGACGTGGCTGAGCGGGCCGACGTCTCCTCCTCCACCGTCTCGTTCGTCCTCGCCGGTCGGAGCGACATGCGCATCCCGGACTCGACCCGGCAGCGAGTGCTCGATGCCGCGCGAGAGCTCAACTACCGCCCGAACCTCATGGCCCGCGGTCTCAGAACGAAGAGCAGCTCCACCATCGGTCTGGTTTCCAACGGCATCGTGACCGAGCCATACGCCAGCGAGCTCATCCGCGGCGCACTGACGACGGCCCACGAGCACCAGCAACTGCTCGTGGTGATCGAGGCACAGAACGATCGCGCCACCGAACGGCGGCTCGTCCAGGACCTGATCAGCCGACAGGTCGACGGGTTCATCTATGCAACGTTGTTGACCGGCAGAGTGAATGTCCCTCGTCAGCTGACCGGACATCCCCTCGTGCTGCTCAACTGCTGGTCAAGCGCACGAACTGCCGCCATCCTGCCGGACGAGGTGCAAGGTGGAGCAGCCGCAGCGAACGCACTGCTGGCGGCAGGGCACCGACACGGCATCTTCATCGTCGGTGAGACTCCAGCCCATCTGCTCCCTGCCGAAGGCCGGCGCGCCGGCGTCGAGTCAGCGCTCGTCCAAGCAGGTGCTGAGCTGGGCGGCGTCATCGCGTGCCGATGGTGGCCCGAGTCCGCATTCGACGCCATGACGGCATTCCTCCAGGATCATGGCCCACCACAGGCCGTGATCTGCATGAACGACCGTGTCACCTTCGGGGTCTACCAAGCGCTGGCCGCAGCAGGAGTCGTCGTCCCCGATGATGTCTCCCTTGTCTCCTTTGACGACTCTGACCTGGCGAGATGGCTACGGCCCCAGGTGACGTCGGTCGCGATGCCGTACGCAGACATGGGGCGACGGGCCGTCGAGGCGCTGCTGTCGACGCAGCCACTCAAGGGTCCAGAACGCGTCTTGATGCCGTTACGCGAGCGCGCGTCCATCGCCCGGTTCGGGAGCTGACCTCCTGATACCCCCATTCGGGGGTGCCACGTTGGTCGCCGCTCCGATGCCAGACGGCTACCCGGCGTCTCGACGTTTGGCGTCACCGCGGGGCAGAACCTGCGTCGAGGACAACGCCCTGCGGCTCATCTTCTCGTCCTGCAACAGATCACCGGTCATCCGGTAACACCGCGTCGCGGGCCGACTCGGCCCGCGACGCGGCGAGGATGGCCTCGATCGGGTCATCCGCACGTGCTCTGTGCCGGCACGAGACCGGCGCAGTGCGCTCTGTTCAGTCGCCGGGGGCCTCCGGGCCGGTGGAGATCTGGCGCAAGGTCGAGATCACGGTGACCTCCGGCCAGTACTTCGCGTGCAGCTCGGCGAACTCCCGCTGATCGGCGACGGCCTCCTCGAGGGTGTCGTAGTGCATGATGGCCCAGCCACCGACGACCTCCTTGGCCTCGGCGTACGGTCCGTCGACCCGGCTGACCTCGCCCTGGCGGACCACGAAGTTGACGGCGTCCTCAGTCCCGTACAGACCGCCCCCGTCGAGGAACACACCTTTGGCGGCGCGTTCGGCGATGTGGGCGTCCATCGCGTCGAACAGCGCCTGCGGCGGCGTGCCAATCCCCTCTTCCATCCTCACGAATCCCATGAAACGCGGCATCTTGCTCACTCCTACCAGTTGCCGGACAGTTGCTTGTCACACGTACGTCGAACGGCTGTCAGGCACTTCGACATGGACCATCGAATTCTCTGCCACCTGGTGCGGTCATGTCCCCTCCGGCGATGAGCACGTGGAACCATCTGGCAGCGGCACGGCTGCCGCCGCGGCGCAGGGACTTATCGCTTCGACCAACCCTGCGTGACGGCACGGTGCGTACGGGAGTCAGGCGGGGGACCGTGTGATGAGCCGGCCGGCCTGTAGGCCCTCGACCCGCACCTGCTACAGATGGGCAACTCTTTACCCGCCCCAGGGTGTCCGATATGCCCAGAAGGGGTAGATGCTAGGAGCACGCATCTGGAGAGGTCCGGGAGATCGCATGATCAGGAACAAGCGACGAGTGGCATCCATCGGGACCCTCGTGGTCGTCGCATTCACGACGGTGGTCAGTGGTGCTGCCGCGGCCTCTGGCACGGTCTTGAACCTGCAGCTCAACGAGCCAGCCGGCTCGGCCACGGCTGTGGACTCCAGCGGTCTCAAACACGACGGGTCCATCGGGTCCCATGTCGTGATGAACGGTGTCTACGCGCATTTCGACCGGCACCCGCCGGGCGAGGGCATCCCCTACGGCCTCGCCCATCTCATCACCATCCCGGATGCCACCGACGGGTCACTCGACCCGGGGAGCGGCAACTTCACCATCGAGATCAGATACCGCACCAAGGAGAACTTCGGAAACGTCCTCCAGAAGGGCCAGGCACGGACGGTCGGCGGCCAGGTCAAGCTCCAACAGCCCAAGGGCAAGATGAGCTGCATGTTCAAGACCCCGCAAGGGACGGCCACCGCCGGGTCGGGAACTACCCCGCTCAACGACAATGTCTTCCATACAGTCCGTTGTGAACGCACCCCGACCTCGGTCACCATGTACGTCGATGGCGTCCGGACCGGGCGAAGCACGCGCAGCACCGGAACGCTCAACAACACCAAGCCGTGGACCATTGGGGGCAAGTCGGAATGCGACGCGGTCCAGGTGACCTGTGACTATTTCGCCGGTGACATCGACTACGTCACCCTCACCAAGGGCTAGTCCGGTCATCCGGTCATCCGGTCATCCGGTCAGGACATCGGCGTTCTGAGCCGTTGAGGTCACAGTGAGGTTCTCCACCTGTCACGACGGTGAGTTTTCGGGTGCCGCGAGACTGGTGTGTCGGTGGCGATGGGCCGCGCTGTCGAACGAGTTCGCGAGTGCCTGGCCGTCGTGCGGTGAGGCGATGGGGGTGAGATGCGCGGCTTCGGGTTCGCCGACGGCGGCGAGGTGTTGTCGCACCACTTCGGCTTGCGCGAGGAACTCGTTGTAGTAGTCGGGGACCTCGGCTCTGCTGTGGATCGTCGGCGGTGCTTCTGCATCCCCATGAATGGCTGGAACAGCTGGCCGTGTATGGGCGGAAAGATCGGGCAGGTCAGTTCGGGGCGCGCTGAGGTTAGCCAGATGATGGAATGGTCGTGCGTCGCGGTCGCGGCGGTTCAGTGGTTCGGCGCTCGGTGCGAACAGCGCGCGTAGGGTCGCGGGGACGCTGGCGTGTTCATAGACTGTGTGGTCGACAGTTCCCGCTGCGATGAGCGGTGAAACGACCACAGCGGGTACGCGAACGCCCAGCGTGGTGAAGTCGAAGGCTTGGGCGCGTTGGTGCCAGAGGGCGTGCAGGATCTTGGCAGCTCCGCGGCGTGTCTGCTTCGGGTCCTGGCCCGCTACGCGCTGGGTGGGTGGTACGTGGTCGTAGAACCCTCCGTGTTCGTCGTACGTGATCAGGAAGATGGTCCGCTCGAACAGTTCGACGTTGGCGCGCAAAGCCTCGTACACAGAGGCGATCAGCTGTTGAGCGCGAGCGAAGTCGGTCTCGATGGTGGGGTCGAAGCTGTCGTAGGCGGAGTCGGCGACCCTGTTGTTGTCCGGGTGCTGGCTGTTGCTCTGTCCCGTCGTGCCGCCGAGCGCCTGAATGTGGTCGACGGTGTGCACCGGAGGCCGGTGGTTGGGTTCGATGAAGGTGTATGCGGGTAGGTCGCCGGTCTTGACGTGCTCGGCGAAGCGCGTCATGGGCAACCATTTGGCGTGCCGCTTGGGGGTGTCCCACAGGTTCTGGAAGGCCCATACCTGGGGTATGTCGTCGTGGTAGATCCTCCAATCGGCGCCATTGTCCTCGAGCAGCTCGAAAATGGTGCGGTTGAAGTAGGGCCGGGTCTCGATGTTCACCTCACCGTCGGAGGTGGCTGCGTGCAGATAGTTCCGGTTGGGCCAGGTCTCACCGGGCACTGAGCAGAACCAGTGATCACAGACGGCGAACTGCAGCGCCAGGGTACTCAGGACGGGAACACTGTCGGGGTTCTGGCACCGCATCACCAATGGGCCGCGACCGGCGCGGGGGCCTGGCTTCTTGGCACGTCGAGCCAGCACCGGGTCCAGGACCGACCCGAGGAGTCCTCCGTGTCGGGGTGTGGCCTTCCCCGATGCCTTCAACTCATAACTGGCGACGAATCCTCGGTTCGTCGGTGTTCGGTTCCATGGCGTTCCGCTGAGGGCGAGCTGACGCATCACCGCATCGTGCGAGTGGTCAGGGCCGACGGGCAGCACGGGTTTGGCGTCAGGCGACGGCTGGATGTTCGCGCCGTTGACGTCGGGGTTCCCGTATGGCCCCCCGTGCAGCAGGCCCTCGAATGTCTCATTGGGGTGCCGCAGATAGCCGAGGAGGTGGTCGAACGACCGGTTCTCCAGACACAGGACGACGACGTGCTCGATGTCCAACTATGGCCCCTTCCCGAGGTAACCCGCTCCGGATCCGTCCAGCTTGTGACAATCGGCCTATCCTGACGTGACGGTCTCAGCCCTGTCCAGGGTCTCCCTCCGGAACCACACGTGCGTGAGATTCTCCATCGTCATACGCACCCCCCTCTCGCCAGTCAGTCCGGCGGTGGCTCAAGCAAGGACGGGCGAGAAGCCTCTATCTGCCATTGCGGAAACGATGCGGCGACTCGCCACGTAGCACGCTCTTCTCTCTGCTAGTGCCGCGTCATGCAACCTTGGCCCTCTTGATGGTCGCTGCTCGACGGATGACTTTGCGCAGCCGGGGGTCGGTGATGTGTCGGTTCCGCCAGGCGATGTAGCGGCGGATCATGCTTGCCTGCTCGCGGTGGCTGGGGTGGTCGGTGCCGTCGAGGGCGAAGTAGCGCAGGGCGGTGAACTGGGGCTCGATGCGGTTGAGCCAGGAGCCGTAGAACGGCACGTAGGCCAGCTCGACGTTGTTGGCTGCTGCCCAGTCCCCGACCCGGGTATCGACTTTGGTGGCCAGGTGGGGGCTGTAGTTGTCCATCACGATCGCGATCCGCACCTCGGGAGGGTGCAGGGAGCGCAGGTAGCGGACGAATGCCAGGAATTCGGTGCGGCCCTTGCGGTGCACGACGTGGCCGTACAGACGGTCGGTGGATAGGTCGTAGCCGGCCATCAGGTGACGGACTCCGTGGGGGCGTTTGTAGGTCGCCCGCCGCCGCCGACGTCGCGGTGATCCCTGGTCACCGCTGCCCTGAGCCCTCGGTGCCCAGTGCCGTCCCGGATGAGGTTGGAGGTTCAACGGCCCGAACTCGTCCATGCACATCACCACCGTAGGGTCGTCTTTGCCGGGCTCGCGTTTCCCGTCGGCGATCGCATAGAGCTCCAGGACCCGGTTCTTCTTGGCTTCGTAATTGGGGTCAGTGCTGGTCTTCCAGGTCTTGACGGCTTGGAA
>JAICWH010000212.1 GCA_025934895.1 Nocardioidaceae bacterium
CGGGTGTCGTCGGCTCGTCCTGAGGTGTCAGTCGCGGCCGGCCGCGCTCGTGGTTGCCGGTCCCCACCGCGGAGATCAGGACACCTGCGGCACCGAGGACCACTCCGCCCAGCGTGTCGGCGAAGTAGTGCCAGCCCAGGTAGACGGTCGCCAGCACGGTCAGGGCGAGGAACACCCACATGCTGACCCGGACCCAGCGCGGCCACCACAGCAGCTCGGCCATTAGGCAGACCGTGACCATGATGCCGACGTGCAGGGACGCGAACGCGGCGATGGTCTGGACGGCGTGGGTGCTGAACGGGTCCGCGACCACCCGCACCCGGTCGTCGAGCATCGACTCCTGGAGCGTGGAGACGTAGGTGTGCGGGAGCGTCAGGAAGTCCTGCCGGTCGGCGTAGACGGGGCCCAGGGTCGGGACCGCGTAGTAGCTGGCCACCCCCAGCACCCAGTCCACGGCGACCGCCGTGACGTACCACGCGCCGGCGGCCCGGTTGCGGGACCAGACGAGCGCGACGACGATGGACACCGGCACCATGACGATCCAGGCGACGTAGACCAGCGAGAAGAAGTGCGCCGCCCAGCCGATCCCGAACACCTGGTGCAGCACCGTCGCCGGGTCGTGGCCGAGCCAGAGGACCCGGTCGAACCGCTCCAGGCTGTCGTCCCAGAGGGTGCGGTTCACGAACGGCACGAAGCTCTTGAGGTTGCGGAACGCCGCGTAGGTGAGGTACCACGCCCCGAGCCCGACCAGCGCGAAGCTGACATGCTCCCAGGGCCAGCGCTCCCGGACCACGGCGCGCAGGGTGCCGGGCAGCCGCCGCAGCGACCTGCTCCGCCAGGCGGTCCGAGGCAGCACGTCGGTGAGGAACGCCAGCAGCAGGATGGCCGGGAACCGGATGTAGGTGGGGACCGCCACCCCGTCCGGGTCGCGCACCGGCAGGTGGTAGCTGACGGCGACGGCGACGGTCACCGCCCACAGGGCAAGGGACATCACGACCGCGAAACGGAAGCCACCTGAACGCACCGGTGGAGTCTACTTTCTCGCGCCCCGCACGCTCGACAGCGCGTCCGACACCCCGACACGCGCCGGCGTTGGCCGCTGCGGCGCCGCCGCTGGGCCACACTGGCCCCATGGTCGCCAACCCCCCGCGGTTCGACGCCCGCCCCCACGGCCGCCGCTCGGGCTCCCGCCGCCGTCATGCGGTCGTGGGCGTCGTGCTGGCCACGGTGCTGGGCCTGAGCGGGTGCACCCACTCGTCGAATCGCACCGGGGCACCACCGCAGCAGGCCGCGGCCCAGGGGATGACCGTCTCGGGCGAGTGGCCGCTCACCGGACTGCCGACCAGCGGTGCCGCACCCCGGCACCCGGTGATGGTGGTGAAGATCGACAACTCGGCGGCCAGCAAGCCGCAGGTCGGGTTGAGCAAGGCCGACCTGGTCACCGAGGAGCTCGTCGAGGGTGGCTCCACGCGGCTGGCCGTCTTCTTCTACCAGCACATCCCTCGCCTGGTGGGGCCGGTCCGCTCGATGCGGGCCTCCGACATCGGCATCGTGAAGCCCGCCAAGGCGGTCCTGGTCGCCAGCGGCGGTGCCCCGCCGACCGTGCGCCGGGTCAAGGCGGCCGGCATCCGGACGTTCACCGACGGCGCGCCGGGCTACCACCGCGTCCCCACCCGGACGGCGCCGTACAACCTGTTCATGACGCTGACCAAGCTGGCCGCGACCGTGACTGCGAAGACGGCGGTCCCGAGCTACCTGCCGTTCGGGAGCGCGAAGGACCTGCCGAAGGGGCGCCCTGCCACCGGCCTGTCCGCGGTCTTCTCCGGCGGCCACACCACGAGGTGGGCCTACGCTGGCGGCAGGTACACGTGCCAGAACGGATTCGCGGCGACCGGTGACTCGTTCCGGCCCGACACCGTGCTCGTGCTGCGCGTGAAGGTCGGCAACGCCGGCTACCTCGACCCGGCCGGCAACCCGGTGCCGGAGACCACGTTCACCGGCACGGGCGCTGCGCTGCTCTTCCACGGGGGACGGGTCGTCAAGGGCACCTGGAAGAAGGCCCTGGACAGCGCCATCTCCCTGAGCACCCCCGCCGGCCCGCTGAGCGTCCCGGCCGGCCACACCTGGATCGAGCTGGTTCCACGCAATGGCGGTCGGGTCGTCGTCTCCCGGTAGACGGACGTGGCAGCATATGCCCGTGGTCACCGAGATGCCTGAGACGAGTCCCGCCCAGCCGCCCCCCGGACAGCCGAGTATCTCCTACTCGATCACCGTCCGCCTCGAGGTGCCGGCCGGGGGGTCCGCGATCAGCAGCCTGACGACCTGCGTGGAGGGCGTGGGCGGGATCGTCACCGCGCTCGACGTCACCGCGTCCGGCCACGACCGGCTCCGGATCGACGTCACCTGTGCCGCCTCGGACACGTCGCACGCCGACCGCATCGTCGCGGCGCTGCGGGAGATCGAGGGCGTCACGGTCCACAAGGTGTCCGACCGCACCTTCTTGATGCACCTCGGCGGCACCATCGAGATGCAGAGCAAGCACCCGATCCGCAACCGTGACGACTTGTCCATGGTCTACACACCGGGGGTCGCGCGGGTCTGCGAGGCGATCGCCGCCAACCCCGACGACGCCCGCAGGCTCACCGTCAAGCGCAACTCGGTCGCCGTGGTCACCGACGGCTCCGCCGTGCTCGGCCTCGGCAACATCGGGCCCGCGGCCGCCCTGCCGGTGATGGAGGGCAAGGCCGCGCTCTTCAAGCGCTTCGCCGGCATCGACGCCTGGCCACTGTGCCTGGACACCCAGGACCCCGACCTCATCGTCGAGATCGTCCGGGCGGTCTCGCCCGGGTTCGCCGGCATCAACCTCGAGGACATCTCCGCACCGAGGTGCTTCGACATCGAGCGCCGGCTGCGGGAGATCCTCGACATCCCGGTCTTCCACGACGACCAGCACGGCACCGCGATCGTGGTGCTCGCCGCTCTCACCAACGCCCTGCGCGTGGTCGGCAAGGAGCTCGCCGACGTCCGAGTGGTGATGTCCGGTGCCGGAGCCGCCGGTACGGCGATCCTGCGGCTGCTGCTGGAGGCCGGCGTGCGCGACGTCGTGGTCGCGGACGTGGCCGGCGTCATCCACCGCGACCGGCCCGGTCTCGACCCGTCGCTGCAACGGGTCGCCGAGGTGACCAACCAGGCCGGCGTGACCGGCTCGCTGCACGATGCGATGGACGGCGCCGACGTCTTCATCGGCGTCTCGGCGCCGAACGTGATCAACGGCGACGACGTGGCCGGGATGGCCAAGGACTCGGTGGTGTTCGCGCTGGCCAACCCGGTCCCCGAGATCGACCCCGCCGTGGCGCGCCAGCACGCCAGGGTGGTCGCGACGGGCCGGTCGGACTACCCCAACCAGATCAACAACGTGCTGGCGTTCCCCGGGGTGTTCCGCGGGCTCCTGGACGCCTCGGCGCACACCATCGCCGACACGCTGCTGGTCGCCGCCGCCGAGGCGATCGCCTCGGCGGTCAGCTCCGACGAGCTCAACGCGAACTACATCATTCCCAGCGTCTTCCACGCCGACGTGCACACCGCAGTCGCCAGCGCCGTGCGCGCTGCGGCCGAGAGGTCCGCGAAGGTGCCGACCTCGGATGTCTGAGCGGGGCGCTCGGCACGTCGGCGTCGGCGACCTCCTCGTCGCCACCCCCACGCTCCTCGACCCGAACTTCGAGCGGACCGTGGTCCTGGTGCTCGACGTGGACGAGGCGGGCGCGCTCGGTGTGGTGCTGAACCGGCCGTCCACCGTCCCGGTGGCCGAGATCCTGCCCGAGTGGGGCGACCTCGCGGGGACTCCCGAGGTGCTCTTCCAGGGCGGACCGGTCAGCCCGGACTCGGCCCTCGCCGTCGGGATCTCGCCGCCGACGGCCTCGGTCGGCTTCCGGCGGCTCTACGACGAGGTCGGCATCATCGACCTGGACACCCCTGCACCGGTCATCGGGCCGACCCTACGCCGGCTGCGGATCTTCGCGGGCTATGCCGGTTGGGGCGTGCACCAGCTCGCCGCCGAGATCCACGAGGGTTCGTGGTACGTCGTGCCGAGCGTGCCGGACGACGTGTTCAGCAACCACCCGCTCGACCTGTGGGAGCGGGTGCTTCGCCGGCAGCCCGGTGAGCTGGCATGGGTGTCGACGCGGCCCGCCGACCCCAGCATGAACTGAAAAGCTAGACTGACCCATCGTGAGCACCCAGTTGAGCCCCGGCACCGAGACGATCGAGGACCGGCGCACCGCCCCCACCGACGACGGCGACCACGAGCGCTTCTCGCACTACGTCGACAAGGACAAGCTCACCGAGGCGATGGTGATGGGCACCCCGGTGGTCGCCCTGTGCGGCAAGGTCTGGGTGCCGAGCCGCGACCCGGAGAAGTAC
>JAICWH010000119.1 GCA_025934895.1 Nocardioidaceae bacterium
CTGGTGCACGGCAACATCACCACCGGCGGGTTCTGGAAGTACGTGGCGGAGGCGTTGCCGGGCGACGTCCGGGTCATCGCGCCCGACATGCGGGCGTTCGGCCGTACCGAGCCGCTGCCGATCGACGCGACGCGAGGCGTGAGCGACTTCGCTGACGACGTCCACTCGCTGCTCGAGGCGCTCGAGATGACCGGAGACCGGGCGGTGCATGCGGCCGGCTGGTCCATGGGTGGCGCCATCCTCCAGCAGTACCTGCTGAGCCACCCTGGCGACCTCGCGTCGGTGACGCTGGTCGCTCCGGTCTCGCCGTACGGGTTCGGCGGCACCAAGGGTGCCGACGGTGAGCCGTGCACGGCCGACTGTGCCGGGTCCGGTGGTGGCACCGCGGCGCCCGACTTCGTCCGTCGGCTGGCCGAGCGAGACGACTCCACCGATGACCCGACCAGTTCGCCACGGGTGGTGCTGCTCAGCTTCTTCGGTCCCGGCCGCAACGCCGCGAACGTTGACGAGGAGTTCCTGGTCGCGGAACTGCTCACCACCGCCGTGGGCGATGACCACTACCCAGGCAGCACCGCCGCGTCGGAGAACTGGCCCTCGGTCGCGCCGGGCGAGCGCGGTGTGTTGAACACGATGTCGCCGAAGTTCTTCGACACCAGCGGGCTGGCCGACGTCGCCGACAAGCCGCCGATCACGTGGATCCACGCGACCGCGGACCAGGTCGTCAGCGACAGGTCGATGTTCGACTTCGGCACCCTCGGCGAGCTTGGCGCGGTGCCCGGCTGGCCGGGTCCCGATGTGATGCCGCCACAGCCGATGGAGACCCAGATGCGCGCCGTGCTGGACCGATACGCCACCGCCGGTGGACGGGTCCGCGAAGTGGTTCTCGACGGGGTCGGCCACGGCATCCCGCTCGAGGCTCCGGAGCGGGTAGCCGAGGAGATTGTCCGGACGATGGGCGATGCCTGAGCGATACCGCGCCCACGACGTGCCGGTGGCCGGCGGGACCCTCCGGGTCGGCGAGTGGACGGGCGACGGCCCACCGGTCGTCCTCGTGCACGGCCTGACCGGCTCGCACGTCTCGTGGCTGTTCCTCGCCGAGGCGCTGCCAGGTCGCAGCCTGCTCGCGCCGGACCTGCGCGGCCGTGGCCGCTCGAGCGACTTGCCCCGGTCCCTACGGGCTGGCCACCCACGCCGACGATGCCGCCGCGGACTTGGACTACGACCTGATCGGCGAACCACCGGAGCTACGCCGCAGCGCCGATCTTGACCCCGTGGTGGCCGACCGGACCGACATCGTCACCACCGACCTCCCGGCCACCCTGGCCGGCATTCACGTGTCGATGCGGTTCCTCCACACGTCTCGCGGCTTCCTGAACGACCCGCCCGGGCTCTACGCCGCCGAGACCGTCACCCAGCTCGCATCGCGTTGGTCCGAGATCGACATGACATACCTGCCGGACGTGAACCACTACACGATCGTGATGAGCTGGCGCGGCGCGGCGGCCATCGCAGCAACGGTGCCCAACAGCATCTAGACCAACAGGCATACGCCGGCGTCGCCAGCTCGACGACGAATACGGCCAGTCGATCCAGAGACTCTCGACCGACTCGCCGAGCGACGGGCGTCTGCGTGACTGCAATGGGATCGCTTGCGGGACAGCGGCCACGGATCGCGGCTTGTGCGTGCACGTTTCAGCGGTTGTCTCCGGAGCCGCCGAGGGCGGCGCGACGCTGCCGGTCGGCGAGTTCGTGTCAATTTCGCTGTGCGATGTCGTCGAGGCAGAGATCCAAGAGTTCGCCAGGACGGCTGCGTACCGAAGAACATACGTCGAGTTCGGTGGCCATGTCGTCACTGTCGATTTGAGAGTGGAAACACTGTCAGGCGCGGCGCCAGGTCCATCCCGCTAGCGCGGACTCCGCCCGAGGTCTTGGCAGATGACGGCCGGCACCGTTGCCGTCGTCCGGTCCGGACGGTCGACATGACCCTTGCCGCCCCCTTCCTCATCTCCGCCGCCGCAGCTTCGTCCACGGCGCTAGCCTCGACACTGACGGCGGCGGACTCGCCGTACGCGTGAGTTCAACCCCAGTCCATCTTGTAACGAGACCGTGTGAAAGATCTGCGCCCTCTTGGTCGCTTTGGACTGTTGGTCGGCCCGCTGACCGTGGCACCATGACCATGGCCCACGACGGGTGGGGCTCAGACGACATGAGTCCGCCGCCGTCCTCGACCGCTACCTCGAGGCGGGCGGCAACTCACTTGACACCGCCGACGTGATGCAGGCGGCGCAGGCGAGGAGTTGCTCGGCCGACTGCTCGCCGAACGCGGCGTCCGCGACGGCGTCGTGCTGGCGACGACGTACGGGTTCGCGGCTGGCGGCGGACCGGTGAGCGGCGGCTCCGGCCGTGCGAACATGACCCGGGCTGGGGAGGGGTCGCTGCGTCGGCTCGGCACTGACCGCATCGACGTGTACTGGATGCACCTGTGGGATGGCTTCACACCGGCTGACAAGGTGCTGCACGGCATGGTTGACCTGGTCCGCGCCGGCAAGATCCGGCACTACGGCTTCTCCAATATGCCCGCGTGGTTCGTGGTGGAGGCAGCTACCCTGGCTCGTGCCCACGGCATCCCCGGCCCGGCGGCCCTGCAGCTCGAGTACTCACTCGTGTCGCGCGACATCGAGCGCGAGCACGTCCGCGCCGCCCAAGAGATGGGGCTGGGCATGGTGCCTTGGAGCCCTCTCGCGGGAGGTTTTCTCAGCGGACAGTCCCACCGCGAGGAGCAGCGGACCCCCAACTCCGGGCGCCTCTCGGGCGCGAACCCGTTCGGCGACTCTCGAAGTTCACCGAGCGCACCTGGGACATCCTCGAGACGCTCCGCGACGTCGTCGCTGCACTCGACCGGACACCTGCCAAGGTCGCACAGGCATGGCTGCTGGGTCGACCAGCGGTCGACACTGTGCTCGTCGGCGCCCGCACCCCGGACCAACTTGGGCCGGCTCTGGCCGCCGTTCAGACAAGACTTCCGGACGACCCACCGCCGTCGCCTCGACGCCATCGGCGCGCCCGACCTGGGCTACCCCCATGCAATCATCACCGACCCGATGATCGAGTCCCTCGTGGGTGGCGGCACCCATGTACGACGACATCACGCCCACTGAGGCTATGGGTCAACGAACCGGAGCGCAGTCCCCGAGTAACACACAACGATCGAACAAGTTGCCCGGAAGAAGTCCGACAGCCGACGAACACCGCGCACAAAGACATCCCGTTGGCCGAACCTGAACCGAACAGGTCCGCTCTCGTCCGGCAATCTCGCTGTGCGGGCAGTCGCGTGCAACGTTCCAGCCGGGCGGCCACGACCTGCGTTCCGGAGTCGGTTTTCCACAGACGACCTTCCGCGTGAACGTGAGGCGGGTGACGCCGCTGGAGGCGGAGACCGCCTCGACGCGGAGGCATCCTCGAGGGCTTCCAGGCCGGCCGAGGACATCGCACCTTCGACGAGCTTCGCCGCGTGGATGCAGCCCTTCGATTGATCCTCGACCTTCGAGGCGCTGCCGGCTGCCCGAAAAGGGGATCCCCAAGTGGCATCTCGACGTGACGGCGTGACCGGCGACGGTTCGCCTCGGCGGGACTATGGTGTCGCGGCCGGGAGCCCACGCATCGACAGCGCCAGCTCGAGACGGCGACGTGGGCCGGGGGGTATCGGTCTCGAGGTCCCAGCCGAAGGTGGTGGGCGAATGACTCGTCGTTGCGAACGAGGTCGCTGCGCGGAGCGGCTCCGCCGACAAGAGAACCTGTCGAGATCTGGATGAACAGTCTCGACGCGGTCGAGATCGAGGCGTTGACGACGGCGGCGACTGCACGCCATCCATCTTGCTCGGCTCCGCCACGCGGGGACCCGCCACGATCGCGCTCCCCGGGTCTGCGGCAGATCGGCTTCAGGACAGGTTGCCAAGTCGGTGTGCCAATGGGCCGAGCTGGTGGTCGACGATGTCGAGGAGGAGATCCGGATTCACCCGGAAGTACTCGCAGAAACCTCGCCCCGCAGCAGAGATGCAGCCACCACGTCGACGCGGGTTCCCAGGAGTCCGGCTCAGTTCCTCTGCGATTCCAGCGACGCGAAGAACCTCGTTGCCTCCGCCGAGCATGAGGTCGACTAGGAGGTCGATGTCGCTCTCGGGCGTCGCATCACCTCGGGCCACGGACCCGAAAACTCGGGGGTTGGCTGCCCGGTAGCGCTCGAGGATCGCGTCGAGGGCATCGCGATGCGCGGCGGTCGCTGCACGCAACGATGCGCTCTGGGCAGTCTCGATGCTCACGAAACTAGGGTTACGGGCGCACGCTGCGCCGGGCATGGGCCGCCGGCACACCACTTCGCGCAGCAGGCCGTCGCTCCTCGAGGTGAACGCGTCACACCAGGTCGGCGAGCAAGGTCGCTCCAGGAAGCAGCCGACGCGCCGAGAGTCCGGCGCTCCACGACGACCGGTTCGTGTCGATGAGGTCGAGTGCTTGGAGCTGATCGGACAGGCGGTGGAGCTCGCGCTCGACGTCGTGAGCGGTGATCGGTTGGCCGCCGCGCTGCCAGCCGTGGCCCAGTAGATCGAATGCCTCGGTGGCGAGCTGCGGGACCTGCATCGGACCGTGGGCCTCGAGCAGGGTGACCGCGCGCTCGGCGATCACGGTCGAGAACTCCTGCGGGGCGAACCAGGACCGGAGACGGCGCACGGTCTGGGTCTCATCGCCTGCGGCCTTGGTGGTGCGCAGGACGCCGTGTTGGCAAGGCGGAGCAGGCCGACGTGGCGCAGGAGGTCGTGGAGGACGGCCAGCGGATAGAGGTCCTCCTCGATCGAGGCGGGCCGCCCCAATGGGTACCAGGCCGGGCGGTGTTCCTGTACGGCGCGGACCACCGACCGCGGGAGTCGGCCACCGGGGGTGAGCTTGACGCCGTCGGAGCAGGTCGAGGACCAGCCGGACACTCTCGGGCACGACGCCGACCGCATCGCGAATCCGCCGCGAGGTGGTCTCCTGGTCGAACGGTCGCAGGCGGTCCCCGACCCAGGCGCTCATCATCTCGTGGTCGGGATGGCGGTCATCCGCGAGCGCCTCGAGCAGCTCGTTGTAGCCGTGCGGGCTGCCGCAGTCCTCCCGGGGACAGGCGCCCCCGCCGCCGACACAGCCGGGCAGGTCGCCGCCGCGACCGAGCACCTCGATGTCGTGCTCCCACCCGTCGCCGAAGTCGTAGGCGTAGACGAAGCTCTGCGACAGTGACGACAGGGGTACACCCCGTTCGTCGACCTCGCGCTCCTCGTCGTCCCACTGCTCGAAGGGGACCGCGTAGGTGGCGTCGTCGGTGCGGAACTGGATCACCCGCAACCTGGTCGTCCTCATCGAGGTGCTCCCCAGCCGGGTGCACCGCAGCACTTCTTGTACTTCCGGCCCGAGCCACACCAGCACGGCTCGTTGCGACCAGGTGGCCAGGGCGTCGTCCGTGACGGGTCTCGTCCCAGGTCGGCGGCGTACCGCGCCCGAAGCTGTGCCGGATCGTCCTCGTCGGGTTCGTGATCGGCGACCCACTGATCGAGCCCGGCTGCTCGGAGGGGAGCGATCAACAGTCGAGCGGCCCCGGTCTCGCGAAATTCGCGCAGCCGCCGCTCCATGCGTTGGCAGTAGACGGCATGGGGGACCGAGCCGCCGTGCTGGTCGTCCTGCGCCAGGTCGCTGTCGGCCAGATCCGGCCAGTGTGTGGGCCAGTCGGGGTATTCGTCCGCGGGCAGCCAGGCCACCGTGAGCGGCATCATCCCGGTCGGCTCCCCGCGCTCGCTGGCCATCTGTCTCACCTGCTCTACGAGCCGGACCGTCTTGCCCGTCGGACCACTCGGCGTGACCGGCTCTGTGGTCTGCAGGTCGTCCTGGTCGCGGCCCAACGCGGCCAGGCTCGCGGCGCGCAGGTCGCGGAGTTGTCCGACGAGGCGTTCGGGGTCACCCGTGCGAACGGCGAGTTCGAGCGCTCGGGTCAACCACGACAGCGCCGCTTCGTGCTCGCCGATCGCGCCGTACTCCAACCCTGCGTTGTTGTAGACCCAGACGTCCTCGGGGGTGTGCTGGGCGACGGCATCCCAGATCACCGCCGCCTCCTCGAGCCGGCCGTGCCTGGTCAGGATCTAGGCGCGGCGGCAGCGCGGATCCGGTGCGCAGGCGTACCCCTGCTCGGCGAGCACATCGGCGTGCCTCAGTGCGCCGCGTGCTCGGAGCGGTTCTGTCGGCGGTTTCCGCGTCTCCCTCCAGGGTTGCGCCCGTGCCGGGCTCTCTCTTGCGTGGGCGCCGGTGCTGGCTGCTGGCCGCCGGTGGTCAGCGCAGCAGCGACATCGCCATCCGCCGATAGGTGTGCCGACGCCCGCGGATCGCGATGCTGTAGGCCAGCAGGTTCTCCGGCAAGGCGATGCCGAACAGGCCGCAGTCGCCCAGGTGGTGGACGTCCGTCCCGGTCATCTTCGCCATCAGCGCGATGCGCCGAATCGTGTCCTCGTCGGCCCCCTCCTGCGAGGTGCCGATCGTGGTCATCGTCAGCGCCCCGGCGGCGTGCACCGTCTCCACCCAGCCGCGCACCTGCGTCTCGTGGCAGCCGGGGACGGTCCCGGGTGCGGGCAGCAGGACGACGTCCGCACCGGCCGCGACGAAACCCTCGAGCGACCGGTCGTCCACGATCCGGCTACCCGCCTGCGACGCGCTGCCGGCCGCGTGCATCCGTCCCGCCATGACGACGACGTTCGGCCCGGCGGCCTCGCGCGTGGCGCCCACCGCGCGGGCGAGTGAGTCGTTGGTGACGCCCATGCCGGGGTTGCCGGTCAACACGACGGCGTCGACCCCGAGCCCGGCCGCTGCCGCCACGTTCTCCTGCGTCGCCAGCCGCCCGGACGCTCCACCGGCGACGAAGTGGTCGTCGGTGACCCGGTCGGCGTGCGGATCCACCGGTTCGAGGTTCACCGCGACCAACCGCCCGGTGAGCCGCTTGACCTCGCGGACGACGTCCGTGGCGTCGGCCACCTCGATCGCGTCGACGGCCGGACTCTGCACGTCGAGCAGGTTCAGTACGACGAGGTCCGCCCCCATCGCGGCCGCCACTTCGGGGTTGCTGACATCGTGGACCGCGGCCATCGCGGGGGCGATGACCTCCGCGGCGAGCACCCGACCCTCGCTGGCGCGGATCGAGGCGAGCACCTCCCCGCGGCCGTAGGTGGCCAGCTCGCGTGCCGTGGTGTCGAGCAGGCGCTTGGTCATGCGGATCTCTCTGTTCGGGCCACGGGACGGTCGAGGGCGCGCAGGCATGGGCATGTCATCGTCGTCGACACGTCGGCCAGGATAAGGAGACCGTGCTCAACTGCTGGCCACTCCCGAGGCCGCAGACGAGCCGAACCCTCGACACCCGCGCCTCGGTCTGAGATGTGTTCTCCGTCATGACCCGCAGGCTAACCCGGATGGCCGCTCCCTACCGGGGCGCTTCGGCGCAGTCTGCCAGCCGAGCAGCGCAGCACGGGAAGATGGTGCCTCTTCTACTCGACCGCGTTGCCCATAGTGGGGACGAACAGCAGGATCGCGCCCCGACATCGACTGAGGATCTTGGCCGTGCATGGCTCGCCCTGAGCGATGCCGTCCATGTGGCCGTTGCTAACGGTCAGATGAGACAGCGGTCCGGTGTCTCGCAGCAAGCGCCGTTCGCGGGGGAGGGCCGCACGACGCCGAGTGGGCTCTCAGTCGCAAGTGGGCAGATCTGCTGCGAACTGTCGGCTGCTCGCGACAGACTCCTGTTCGTGACCGGTTCTGTCCTGACCTCGCTTCTGGACGGTCTCCGTGCTTACGTCCCGCTGTTTGTCTCACTCGGCGTTCTCCTCGTCCTCCTCGCATCACCGATGCCCGGCCGAGGTCCTCGGATGTTCCAACCCCGTGATCCGTGGCGCGGCTTCAAGTTCGCAACCAGGCGAGCGGTCATGACCCGGGCCGGCGGTCGATGCGAAGCCCCGATGCTTCTCGCGTGGGGGCGATGTCACGATTCGGCAACCGAGGTCGACCACATATACCCCTGGTCGCGCGGAGGACCAACGGTGGTGAGCAACGGCCAAGCTCTGTGCCGCACTCACAACCGCCGAAAGTCGAATCTCCGTCCGCCGTGGTGGTACGTCTTGTCGCTGGAGCGTCGTCGAACCGCCTACTCCCCAGCTGACGTGACGGTGCGGGTGCTCGGCAGAATGAGCGCCAGCGAGCGGGCGACACGAGCGGTGCGCAAGGACTGACGCAAGCAGTCATCGCGTCGCACGCGGCACAAGCGGCGGAATCACGGACGGTGCGTGATGGGTGATCAGGTCGCAGGGTTGCTGCGCGTGAGGCGGTCAATGACCTGCTGGCGCGTATCGTCGGGTACGCCCACGCAGAGAGTCACGGCCTCCGCTCCGCCAACTGGCTGAGCATGCTGAATCACTGTCTTGGCAAGACCTTCGAGCAGTTGTGCGATAGCGACGGTGACGGCAGGGGTCGGCGCTGTTACTGCGATCCTTGCCTTGCCGGGCGGCGCCGCCTCGACTCGGCGCGCAAGGAGGTGGCAGGTATCGATAAGGGAGGCATCGGTGTTCATATGGCGGGCGCGACGCCGTGCCGCGAGCCGCAAGCTGAGATGCGTCGGGCGCCGGAAGGGACCTCTCGCGTCGCGCCCCTGAACTTTCGCACGACTGGATAGCCGCCCAGCGAAGCGACTCTGCAGCCTCGCCCCTTTCCCCGGCCCAATGCACGATGAGGTGGGAGAGCATCGGGAAACCGCAAGAGCCGCAGGGCAGCCCCTCAGCGACAAGGGGCCACCCAGGCAGGTCCTGACCATAGATCTGTCGGCTAGCGGTTGTGGCTGCGACGGCGAGGGACCGCTCTCCTAACAAGTGAGTGGCTTCCATGGTCGCCGCTGCGGTCGAAAGTTGCCGCAGGATTGTGAACCTCACTACGTCCAGCGGTGGGCGGTCGTGGACGGCCCACTCCTCGCAGAGCCCCCTCGTGCACCGCGGAGCGACACCACAGCACCTGCTTGGCTTGCTGACACCGTTACGCTGACGCCACCATGCCTGGAGGCACCCGTAGGCGGACGTTTGCGGTGGAAAGACCGTGAGCCAGCACGTCCGTGAGCGACGGCGGATCGCCGCTGAGTGGGGGGTCACTGCGACCCTAGGAGGTAGGGGTCGGTGATCTCACGGAGCGCGGTCAGGGCCTCTCGGAGCTGATTCATGCGCTCGGCTCCGAGGTGAGCACGCCACTCGGCCTCGATGCGGTCCTCCTCGGCGCGCGCTGTCGGTAGGGCGGCCTCGGCGCGGGGAGTCATCCGCACCAGTCGCGCGCGCCCGTCGGAGGGATCTGGCACCCGCTGCACGTAACCGGCCCGCTCCAGCTTGTCGACCAGGGCCGTTGCTGTCTGCTTGGCGATCTGGGCACGTTCGGCCAGCACGCTGAGACGCGTGCCCTCGGTGTCGATGCCCATCATGAGCCGACTCTGCGCGATGGTCACGTCGTCGAAGCCGGCCTCGTGCACGGCTCGGAAGATCCGGTCCCCGGCAGCGCGGGAGGCGATGAACATGAGCAGGCTGGTCGGCAGTTCGCGTGTCATCTAACCCCTGTACATAGTCCCAACAGCGAACTACATTAGTTCGATCATGGGACCAGTCTAGCGAGCAGAGGACGTCATGACAGCGACTCCCGCCCCGAGGGTCGTCGACTTCTGGTTCGATCCGGAGTGTCCGTGCTCGGGCTTACCCTGGCTGCATGAGATAGAACAGCGTGGGGCGCTGAGTGGGCGTCACCACGTGATGAGCCTCCACCTGCTCAACGAGCAGCGCACCGACGTCTCGGCTGCCCACCGCCACGTCGTGGACACCTCTCGCGGCCCGGCCGAGGTGGCGCCCGCCGCGGTGATGAGGTTCGTCGAGCAGGTCCTCGACCGCTTGCACACCGCCGTTCGAGAGCTCGTCTTCGGTTACATGCACTACCTCAGCGGCGATTTGCCCGCGGCGATCGGCGCGCCCCGATCCCGGCCGAGCTCGAGGCGTCGATGAGCGCACCGGCTGGCCTTCCGGGCGACCTCGATGAAGCCATGGAGTCGGACGAGCACGACGGGCCCCGTGTCGCGGCGACGACACCGGCATCGCCCCGATCGGACGGCAGGTCGGCATGAGCGTCACGCACATTGACGGCGTCGCGTTGTTCGGGGCTGCCCTTCACACCATCCCGCGTGGCAATGACGCCGTTCGGGTCGTCGACGGAGCACGGCCGCTCGCCGGGCACCCCCAGTTCTTCGAGCCCGAGCGCACTCGGGTACGCCCACTTATTTTCAGCTGAAGGAGGAGGAGATGACCACGATGACCCCAGCTGAGGCGGATGCCGTGTGGGGTGCGATCGATGACCAGCGGACACGCACCGCCGACCTGCTTGAGAACCTCACGGCGGAGCAATGGGATCACCCGTCGCTTTGCGAGGGCTGGACCGTTCGGCACGTCGCCGCGCACCTGACCCTGCAGCAGCAACGCATCCGCGATGCCGCGGCCTTCGTCGCCCACAACCCTCGGATGCTGCGCAGCGTGACCCTGAACGCGACCATCCACGACTCCGCCTTGCTCCAAGCGCAGCTGCTGTCGCGCCAGGAGATCACTACCCGGATCAGGGCGATGATCGGCTCGCGGCGACACAACGCGTTCGTCACGCCGCTGGAGACCCTGACCGACATCCTCGTCCATAGCCAAGACGTCGCCATTCCGCTCGGCCTGGACCTCACGATGCGACCCACCGCGGGCGCGCTCGCCGCCACCCGCCGATGGGACACCCGGAGTACCTGGCTCGCCAGGGTCTTCACCCGACTTCCCCTCGACGGCTACCGCCTCACCGCCACTGACACCAGCTGGACCCGCGGAGAAGGACCCGAGGTGGCCGGGCCCATCGGCGCGATCCTGCTACTGCTCACCGGCCGCAGAGCCGCTCTCGCACAACTCACCGGCGAGGGCGCCACCAACCTGCACTCGACTGTCTCCAGATGATTCATGCACGCAATCCGCGCGGAGCACGCCCTTGACGGCAG
Organism: Nocardioidaceae bacterium; assembly: GCA_025934895.1. Taxonomy (GTDB): domain Bacteria; phylum Actinomycetota; class Actinomycetes; order Propionibacteriales; family Nocardioidaceae; genus Nocardioides_B. The sequence goes on from JAICWH010000119.1 coordinate 11,099, forward strand.
ACGGGTTCCTGCGGTGCCACTGTGTTGTTCGACGGAGACCGGATCGTCGGCGTCGAGACGGGCCGAGTCGACGTGCCGGACCGTGTCGAGGTGAGGGAGTATGCCGGCACCGTGCTGCCCGGTCTCATTGACTGCCACACCCACTTGGTGGCGGACGCGTCCTTCGGAGGATTGGAGCGAGCCGGCACCATGTCCGACGAGGCGGTCGACGAGGTGGTTTTGTTTCTCCAGACCCCTTTGTGCGAGGTGCTCGGCATCCGGGTGCCGGTGGTCCGACCTCATCTGGCTCCGCACCCGCGAGGGCAAGAAGGTCGCGAGGAGTCATGCGCCTGTCTTGAGTTTTCAGGCGGCCTTTGC
>JAICWH010000052.1 GCA_025934895.1 Nocardioidaceae bacterium
CGTCCGCGCGCCCAGCGGGGAATGCAGGGAGCAAGCGCCGATGCCGGGACTGGGCACTGTCCGTCCGAAGCGGAGCGGGGCGGGTTGGCACGCTCCACGGGAGGCCCCGCAACTTCGACGCGGGGCGAGTCCTGGTCTCGCTCATCATGCTGACCTGCTCGTCCGTTCCGGCTCGGCGGTTCGGTTCCACGGCCAGGTAATCAATGCCCAGCCGACGACGATGAGCACGGCCTCGACCAGGACGTACCACGGCCACGGACCGAGGACGTCCAACAAGGAGTGGGTCACCGGCTTGGCGTTGAGGTATCCGTAGTTGCTGCCGAGCAGGGTGTTGAGAACCATCAATACCGCCGCCCACATCGCGGTCAGGGACAGCGCGAACCGGTAGCCGCGCCAGGTCGGACCGGCTCGCGCGCCGACCAGATAGACGGCCGCCCACACTGGCGCCAGGTGCCGCGCCCAGAAGCCGAAGAACTGCGGGTCGGGGAAAACGAGGTCCAGGTCCGGCGTGAGGACGCCCTGCAGGCTGAGCGTGAGGCCCCAGAAGTACAGCAGCGCCGACCAGCGTGCGCTCCCGGTAAGTAGCGCAACGGCGGCGACAAGCCAGGCGAAGTCGCAGATCTGCACTGGCAACGAGGTGCGCCAGTCATCGACGGCATGCAGCCAATCGGCCGCCTCGAACGGACCGCAGACGACCAGGATCACCACCCCGGTGACCCTCCGGAAGGTCGCCTCGACCAGCGGCGACAGCCGCCGCCCGAGGAGTACGGCGACCAGGCATCCCAGCGCGAAGATGCCCAGGATCACCAGGTGCTCCGGCCCGAACACCTGGAACCTGCCGACGGCCAGCACGGGCATGCCTCCAGTCTGCGCCCGCATCCCTGGTCAATGACCTGGCCGGGAGCTAACCAGCGGCGCGATGCAACTCGATGACGTACCGCTGAACGCCGCCTCTGAACGCTCGCCGGTCACACCAACCGTGCCGCGAGTGTCATCCACCACCCATGGTCTTCCGGATCGGCTTGATGAGCAGATGCCGGTGCACCAGCGACAGCTTCAGCGACCGCCGGCTCCGTGGCTGGTCGCCTGACGCAGCTCGCCAGCGGAGGGCAACTCGCGGACCGAGTCTCGATCGAAGGTCGTGTACCACCTACCAGGCAGCCACACGCCCACAGCCCGCTCACACCACGCGCGCAACTCTCGCACCGACTCGACCGAAACTCGGCGGCCCGACTTATCGGACTTGGTCCCAAGTAGAGCGCGCAGCGGACGCTCGATGAACCGGAAGCTCACCTCGGCCAAAACGACGAACATGGCGATCCAGGCGATATCACCGACGACCGTATGTCCGAGCAAATCGAGTATCGCGATTCGCGCCAGGACATTCCAGAGATAGATTGAGTACGACCGCTCGCCCAGCCACCGCAGGGGGCCGCTAGCCAGCAGCAACCCAGCTGCCGATGCCGGCCGCGTCACGACCCCGATCAACATCACCAGCGTCAATACGGTCCCTGCGACGATCACCAAGGAGGGACGATAGGTGTCGTTCCGATATGCCAGGACGGGCAAGAGTGCGACGGCGAGCAGCGCAAAGGCTGCCAGATACCGAACCATCCTGGACAGCCAACCGTTATGAACAACAATAGCGAGCAATGAGCCAACCAGGATAGGCAGCGCATTTGTGTCACTCCCGAAATACTCGTGTTGATCGTATCTCACCTCTCGACTCAGGCCGAGGTAGAGGTCAAGCGCCAAGGTGGCCGCGATGAACGAGACGGTGAGCGCGGCGAACATTCGAGGATTGCGACGGTAGCCGCAGAGCAGTGCGACCGGCCACAGCATGTAGAACTGCTCTTCGACCGAGAGAGACCACGTGTAGTTGAAGTAATCTTTCGTAGCGAAAACGTGGTCAGTCCAGTCAAAGAGGCTTGTTGTATAGGTAAGAGCTGCACCAGCGGGTGCGACTATCTGCTCGACACTGAGGTCCTTTCGACCTATGCGCAGCACCACGATTGTCACCGCCACGACCGTCACCAATGCCGGGCATAAACGCGCCGCGCGTCGCCGATAGAAAGCCCGCACATCAATGGTGCCGGTGCGGAGTTGGCGGACCATTATGGTAGTGATGAGATACCCCGACAGGCAGAAAAACACAGTCACCCCGACGAAGCCGTCGATCAGCGGCCGAGTCGGGGCGTGCTGGCCCAGGACCAGAAGAATTGCCACGCCACGGACCCCATCCAGGCCAGGATGGTACCCACCGTCGCGCACGAGCTGGTCGCGCACGAGTCGACCCTAGCCCGATGTGGGTCGAAACCCAGAGATGAGCTTCGCCAGTCGATGGGCACCGTCAGTCAATGGCCCCGTGAGGCGGGTCAGAGACGACCTCTCCTGCCGCGGACAGGTGACCGGAAGGCGTTGTCGAGATGCAAGCGGGCATTCCTAGGTACTACCAGACCAAGCTGATGAGCAGGCGCTTCAGGCGAATCATGCGAGCGTTCGTGCCACCAGCCGCCGAGCTCTTGACCCGGCACCGCGCCGGCGATCCGAAGTCTGGCAGCATCCGCCGGTCGGCTCTACCAGCGGCACCATGGCGGGGCACACTGGTGGCCATTCGCGGGTCGGGCTGGTGCAGACTGCGGTGGTGACCAATGCCTTGCCCGAGACCAATCCCATCGCGGCCGAGCACTACGGCGCGAAGACCGTGGCCGTCGAACCCGGCGGCGTCGACCGCATCCCGCGAAGCGAGCGCCACGGCAAGCCGTTGCAGCTGCTGTGGACCTGGACCTCACCCAACCTCGAGTTCGCCACGATCGCCGTGGGCATCATCGGCCCGCTGTTCTTCGGGCTGTCCTTTTGGCAGACCTTCGCCGCGATCGTGCTGGGCACGGTGCTGGGCTCGGCCACGCACGGTGTGCTCTCGAGCTGGGGACCACCTAGCGGCCTATGCCAGATGGTGCTCAGCCGCACCGGGTTCGGGTTCGTCGGCAACATTCTGCCTGCCGGGCTCAACTCGTTGGTCGCCGGTATCGGCTGGTTCGCGGTCAACAGCATCAGCGGCGCGCTCGCCCTGCATGCGCTGGTCGGTGGGCTACCGAAGGCGCTCTGCCTGCTGATCGTGGTCGCCGCCCAGCTGACCATCGCCTTCTTCGGTCACAACTTGGTGCATGCGTTCGAGCGGTACGCGCTGCCGCTGCTCGCGGTGGTGTTCTTCATCGGGCTGTGGTTCGTCTTCGGCAAGTCGCACCTGAGCGCTCCCGGCCATGGTGGCCTGCCCACCTCGGGCGCCTTCCTGATTGAGACCGCCGCGACATTCGGCTACGCCTGCGGCTGGAACCCTTACGCCTCGGACTACACCCGTTACCTCCCCTCGGGGACCGACCGGCGGGCCACCGGGCTTTCCGCCGGCCTGGGAGTCCTTGTCTCCTGTGTGGTCCTGGAGACCGCGGGTGCGGCGATGGTCACCGCCGCCGGGAAGGCCGCCGCCGTCGACCCAGGCGTCTACACCGGCCTGATGCCGACCTGGCTAGGCGACCTGACCCTGCTGTGCATCGCCGTCGGTGCGGTCGCGGCGAACGCGCTCAACATCTATTCCGGGGCCCTGTCCTTCCTCGCCCTCGGCGTTAGGCTCCCGCACCGGCGCGCCCGCGCTATCGTGGCCGCCGTCTTCGGCGTGCTCGGGCTGGTGCTGGCGTTCTTCGGGCTCACGAATGCCGGTCAGAACTACGAGAACTTCCTGCTGGTCATCGCCTACTGGATCGGTCCGTGGCTCGGCGTCGTGCTCGTCGACCGGGTGTTGACGAAGGGTCGCGACATCGTCGCCATCTCGCTGGACCGCTCCGCGACCAACTGGGCCGGCCCGATCGCGATGGCGCTCGGCATGGTGGTTTCGATCGTGCTCTTCTCCAACCAGACCGAGTACACCGGCCCCATCCCCCACGCGCACCCGGGCATCGGGGACATCACCTTCTTGGTGGGCTTCCTCATTGCGGCCGCCGGCTACCCGGTCCTCCGCGCGGTGCTGCCGCCCAGCCGGAAGGGGCAGTACGTCGAGGAGGTGTCGGTGTGACCACCGACCGTGAGCTGCTCGCCGTCGCGCTGGAGGAGGCCAGGCGGGGCCGCACCGAGGGTGGCATCCCCATTGGGGCCGCCCTGTTTGCTGCCGACGGCACGCTCCTGGGTCGTGGCCACAACCGGCGGGTCCAGGACGGCGACCCGTCCATGCATGGGGAGACGTCGGCCTTCCGCAACGCCGGCCGGCAGCGCAGCTACCGCGGCACCACGATGGTGACGACCCTGTCCCCGTGCTGGTTCTGCAGCGGTCTCGTGCGTCAGTTCGGCATCTCCCGGGTCGTGGTCGGCGAGGCGCAGACGTTCCAGGGTGGGCAGGACTGGCTGGCCGAGAACGGAGTTGAGGTCGTGATCCTTGACGACGCCGAGTGCATCGCGATGATGACCGACTTCATCGCCGAGTACCCGGAACTCTGGAACGAGGACATCGGTGTGGATGAAGCGGCCGGCCCGGGTGCCCCTGGTTGACGCACCGAGCCGGCACCGTCTCGATTACCAGTCCACCAGAGGACACCGCGGGGAATGGCTGCCCCATTGCAGGGGCCTCCTCACTACGACGAGCCGGCGCGAGGAAGGGACGTCGGCATGCTTCGACACCCACTCGAAGGCGTGCTTCCTATACGTGGCTCAGGTCCCAGGCACCCGGCCGGGGCACCCGGATGAAGAGGGTCCGCTTCGCCGTATCACGCTTCGGCGGCGCCTCTCTTTGTCTCTGACAGATCGACGGTCGTTGTGAGGTAACGATGTTGCTCCGCCTGCTGCGCTACTCGGTCCCTTTCGTCTTCGTAGCAATGGTCACTGTACCGCTGCTCGTGGTGAACCCACCCTCCGAGCCGCGAATGACCCACGACGGCTCGGTGTCGATGGGCCACGAAGAGTTCGGCACCAGGCGTCTCACGGTCCAGGTCGGCAGCAGCATCGTGCTGCGCAACACCTCGCACTGGCTCCACGTCATCGTCCCCGGCGTCGAAGCACACCCCGAGACACAGCCGGGGCTGCCTTCCTTGGGGAGGCGCAACGCCCACATCAGTGAGACCGGCGACGTCTTCCGCTACGGGCCGTTCGACACTCCCGGCCACTACCGGCTGACGTGTTCCCTGCATCCCGAGATGAACCTGACCGTGGACGTCGTGCCGAGAACGACGCCGCTTGCAACTCGGACAGGAGGGAGGTGATGGACATGTTGAGGCTCCTTGCTACCGCGAAGCACACCCGCTACGTGATGGGTTCGCTGACGGCCGTGCTGTTCGCGGCATGCGCCGGGGGTTCCTGATTCACCGATGAGCCTGGGTGGGGCGGGCCGTTGGGCCCGCCCCACCGACTCCGACCAACCGCCATGCAGGAGGAGGCAACATGTTCGAGACGGGTCTGCGCCAACTGCGGATGGCCGGCTCACTCATCTGGGGACGCCCGATGAGTCCTGCCAACCTGGAGCGATTGGTGGCCGACGCCCTAGCGACGATGCGCGAGTTCGGCTCGCCCGGCGACGACGTCGGGCAGTTGCTCGAGGGCCCGTTCGCCGACCCGACCGGCCGGCGCATCCTTCAGGACCGTGCCTTACGCCGTACGGCGGAGCGCGCCGCCGCTGTGACTGCCTTCTACGGCATCCGGTTCCGTGAGGCGGGCCTCGATCCGGCGACGGTCGACGTGGACTCCATTCGCGGGCTCCCGCTCACCTCCAAGGCGGACCTCACGCAGCAGCCCGACGGCTTTCTGGCCACAGGTGTGCGTCCGTACCTGGCTACTCGGACCACGGGGACCACTGGGCGGCCCGTGGAGGTCTGGATGTCCCGGCACGAGGCGGCGCTGTGGCCCGCGCTGGCGGCTCTCGCCGGCGTTCTTCGCGGTGAGATCACGCCGGGTGACTGCATGCAGGTCAACATCAGCTCGCGTGCCACGGCTGCGGTGCAGCACAACGTGTCAGTCTGCCGGCTGGCGGAAGCGCGCTGCGTCGTCCTTGGAGTCGTGCCCCCCGACGAGACGCTCGACAGCATGCTGGAGTCCGGGGTCACCTTGCTCTCCACCTACCCGAGCTACCTTGCGCTGCTCGTCCTGGCGGCACATCGTCGTGGCCTCTCCGCCGCCGACTTCGCCCTTCGCAGGATCGACTGCGGAGGTGAGGTCCTCTCGACGGCGGTGAGGACGGCAGCACAGACGACCTTCGGGACGGCGGTCAACGACACCTTCGCCATGACGGAGGTACTGCCAGTGAGCGCCCGATCGTGCTCCCGAGGACATCTGCACCACGACCTGAACGCTGGTCTCGTCGAGGTGCTCGACCCATCTACCGGCGACCCTGTTGGACCGGGCGAGCTCGGCAGCGTGGTGGTCACCCCGTACTTCCCGTTCCGAGACTGCATGCCGGTGCTCCGGTACGACACTCGCGACCTGGTCCGCACCGTCGCGGACGATGACCTGCGCTGCGAGCTGGCCGGCACACCGGGAACCTCGCTGATCCTTGGCAAGTCCGACCGCGGCCTCGCCGCCGTCCTGGATCGCGACCTGATCGAGGCGCTGGAGGCGGCGCCCTCCCGACCGTGGCCGCTGCGCTACGTCATCGAGTCCCGTGCGGGACACCCGCTCGTGCACGTGAGGGCCGACCAGTTCACCGGCATGAGCGCGGACGAGGTCACGCGGCTGCTCTTCGCGTACGGCGTGAGCGCTGACGTCACGCTCGACGACGACCTGCCCAACGTCGGCCCCGGGCGCCGCATGGTCAGGGCGGATCTGATGGAGACCACCTTCACCCGACCTACCCCGTTCACCCGTCCCCGCGAGGAGGCGTCATGAATGCCACCGTCTTTCAGGCCTGCGTCGTGCTCGGAGGCTCCCTGGGCACCGTCCTGCTCGGCCTCGCCTACTTCCGTCACGTCCGCCTGCCCCGGCCGGCCATCGGCGCGTTCAACGGCCGGGACATCGCCATCCTCTTCGTCTTCATCGTCACGCTGCCTGCGCTCTATGTTGTGCTTCCACCGCTCCTGCTCACCGGCTTCCTCGTGCTCACCTTCACCTCCGCCCTGTCGATCGGGTACAAGCCGCTGGTGCCGGGACCGCTGCTCTGGCTGGCCATCTCGGCGCTGATCAGCGTCAACATCTGGGTTGCCCGCGGCGACCTCGGGACAGTGACCGGTTGGCAGCTCTACTGGGGACTCACCAGCGTCGCCGTACTGCTGGCCGCGGCGGCGATCGCCAACCTGTACGTCCAAGGCGGCATGCGCCTGCAGCACGTCGCCTGGTTCGCGCTCGGACTCGCCGTCTACGACCCCTTGTTCAGCCTCGTCATCCCGCTGACAGTCCGCCTGGCCGACACCTTCGCCGGATTCCCGCTCGACCCGTCCATCGGCTTTCGCGCCGGAGTGAACAACGCGAACATCGGCATCGGCGACCTCCTGGTCTACACGCTGTTCACGGTCACCGCCTACAAGGGATACGGCCGCCGGGCGGCCACCTACAGCCTCGGCGCTGTGCTTATCTTCGGCGGACTGGTCCCCGTCCTGGTCCCGCTCCTCATGTCGTCCCTCATGCGCGGAAACATCGGCTTCGTGGTGCCCGCCCAGACGTTCTTCGGCCCCGCGGCGTTCGTCCTCTACCTCTGGTTACGTCGCCAAGGCCCGGAACGCTCGATGGCAGATTGGCTGACCCGCGCTGAAGGCACAGACCCGGACACCAGCCGGGCTGGCGCCCAGCTTCCGCCGATCATCGAGCCTTTTCGACCAGTCGGCTGAGATCTGCCTCACCGATGGTGCGCGCGACCCTGACGCATCCGTCTCCGGCATAGGCTGCAGGCGTGCGAGTGCTCGTCGTGGACGGCGCGAACGTGGTTGGCAGCCGGCCGAACGGCTGGTGGCGTGACCGCGCAGGAGCGGCGGATCGGCTCCACCGAGCCATCGCCGCGGCGGACCTGGGTTACGACCTGGTCGTCCTCGTCCTCGAGGGAGACGCCAGGCATGGCCACCCGGTCGATGAGTACGGCGCCATCCGCACGGTGCACGCCCACGGCTCCGGCGACGACGAGGTCGTCGAGCAAGTGCGCACTCGACTCACGGAGGGGGATGAGGTGGTGGTCGTCACCGCCGACCGGGTGCTGCGTGAGCGGGTCGCAGCAGAGGGCAGTTCTTCCGTAGGCCCCTCATGGCTCCTCGCCCGCACTTCGTGACCGGTCCTCCTGGGGCTTCCGATGAGCTCGCGGTGCGGGGCGCAGCCACCGTGGGCGTCGGCGCATGGACACCCACGACCTGGACGGAGAGCGAGCCGAGCGTGCGGTCACCCTGACTGAAGCATCACGGGTGCCTCGGGCCACGCCACCGCGGGGCTCTGACCGTGGAGAACTAGCGCTCCCCACGGGTCATAACCCATGGGGAGCGCCAAACAGCCTGCATCCCCTGGTAATCGGCGGCCGCACGTCAGCCGCCCGTAGGCAGGGGGCCAGCCGGGTCGCCCGGGTCGACGGGGTCAGCGGCCGGGCACCCACAGCCGCGAGGACGGCTCCGTCGATCGACCGCCGGCGGGAGCCTCTTGCCGCGTGCCGGGTTTCGGCGGGGTGGGGGTCCGACTCAGGTCGTTCGGTTCGCGGGTCCCGTTCCGGACCAGCTGACTCTCGGCGCTGACCTGTCCCAGCCGGAGCTGTCCGAGCACGGTGTCGACCTGCTGGGCGAGCTCGTCGGGAACGTGGTCACGCGCATAGTCCAAGGTCGAGGCGCAGAGATCGATGAACAACCGCGCGTCTCGTCGCCCGAGCTTGACCTCGGCTGCGGTGAGCAGTGTCGAGAACACCTCCGCAATGACCTGTTCGGCAGGTGCGGAACGCAGCTGCTCGACGAGCGTGCGGGCGTCCTCTTCGGAGCTCCGTGCTGGCTCCTCCTGTGGGTGTTCGGATGTGGTGTCCGGGCTCGGGTCCACGTTGGTCTCCTCCACGCTGCCAGAAGCGCACCTCGCGCACGTCGGGATTATTCCGCGCGGCGGCGCGTTGCCCAAGCCGTCGGACGGCGCCGCTGCGTCCTGGCCGGTCGCTGCTCGCGGCGACCGGGGTTGGTCAGCACGCCGAGGTTGTCGGCCGAGAGCCGGCCCTGAGCGCTCAGTACGCGACGCCGATGTGCTCACGATGGTGCGAGGGGTTGTCGATCTCGTCGACCACTGCGCTCGCGAAGTCGGCTCCGGAGATGTTCGAGCCGCCTTCAGCGTCGAAGAGGGCGACGTCACCGCCGACGCGGTAGGTGCCGGTCCGCTCGCCGGCCGCCCAGGCGCCGTAGGAGGCGGCCGGGCTGACGAAGACCCAGTCGAGCTCTGGCGGCGCGTTCTGAGCGAGCATCACGCGGGTGGCCTCACCCTCCAGTGCCTCCGCGCGGAACTGCTCGTCGATCTTACCCTCGGCGAAGCGTGGCTCGCCCGGCGCCGGGCGCAGCGAGCTGAACCCGCCGATCTGCACATAGCGCGCGCCGGCCTCGGCTGCGGCCCGGGCCAGCTCGCCGTACACCCGGACCAGGCGACCGGCCATGTCGCCGCGCGGCGACATGGCTGCCACCACCGCGTCGGCTCCCGGAACGACTCGTCGTGCCACTTCCTCGGCCGAACCGGTCTCGTAGCGGACACCCTCGAGGGGCTCCTTCGGCTCCGACCGGCTCACCGAGATGACCTCGTGACCCCTCGCCGCGGCCTCGCGGATGATGTGGTCGCCCGTGTAGCCGGTGCCTCCGAAGACGAGGATGCTTGCCATGCGTGGTGCTCCTTCGCGAGTGGTCCTCAAGCTGGTTGCTCCCTGGTTGCTTCGTCAACCGCGTCAGGGCGCCGGATAGTCCCGCTGTCCGGTCGTCCACCGTCATCTGCCTGACGGAGCTGCTCGGGCAACCGGGAGCGACGTGCCAGCATGCCCTGAGGGTCAGAAAGGCGGGGGGCCCAGGATCTCGATCGCCCCGGTGTCAGCGGCCGCCGCGCGAACCCGTGCGAAGTCGGGCATCGGCGGGTCACCGACGCCCGCCGGCTCACTTGCCTGCCGGTAGAACGCCTCCCCGCCGCCAGGCGTCTGGAGGCACAGCATGCGCGCCGTCGGCGTCGTCACCATGAACGCATGGGGAACCCCGCGAGGGATGATCGCGATGCCGCCCTCAGCAAGGGTTCGCTCCTCACCGGCGATGTGCAGCCGCACCGCTCCCTCGAGCATGTAGAAGGTCTCGTCAGCGGCGGGGTGCCGGTGCAGTGGGGTCACCTTGCCCGCGTCCAGCGCGTCCTCGAAGAGCAGATAGGCCCCGCCTGTCTCGTCCTCGGTGGCCAGCCAGGTGTGCACTCCGCCACCGCAGAACCAGCGACGCTCCCCGGCTCCCAACGCCCGCACCGTCGTCGCCAATGCCGTCATGCCGACCTTCCGTCAATGTGGGACTCATGTCCCATGACGACACTAGGGTACCGTGAAGGTCATGTCAACGCCGTACGAGCGGACCGGTCGAACCCGGCAGAAGCGTCGGACCCGCGACGCCCTCGTCGCCGCGGCGCGGGACCTCGTCGCCCGGGGCGGCGCGGCTCCGACCGTCGAGGCGGCGGCGCAGGCGGCTGCGGTGTCTCGGACGACCGCATACCGCTACTTCCCCAGCCAGAGGGCTCTGCTGGTGGCTGCCCACCCTGAGACCACCGCCAGCACCCTCGTCCCGGCCGAGGCGGGTGCCGACCCGGAGGAACGTCTCCTCGGTGCCGTCACCGCCTTCATCAGGATCGTGGTGGACACCGAGCAGCAGCAGCGGACGATGCTGCGGCTCTCGCTGGACCCGGAGACCTTCAGCGAGTCCCTCCCGCTGCGTCAGGGTCGAGCCATCGCCTGGTTCGAGGAGGCCCTCGCACCCCTGCAGGGGCGGCTGACCGACGCCGAGATCCACCGGCTCGCGCTGTCCGTCCGGAGCGCCGTCGGCATCGAGTCACTCGTCTGGCTCACCGACATCGCCGGGCTCACCCGTGCGGAGGCCGCCGAGCGGATGCTCTGGGTGGCCCGGGCAGTGCTTCTCCAGGCACTCGCAGACGCCGACCGGATCAGGTGAGCGACCCCGGGCAAGCATCAGAGCGCCGCCACCAGCAGGCTGTCCGGGTAGCGTCCCACGCCACTCCGGCCGCCGCCGGCCGGTAGAGCCTGGACACGCACCCGGCAGCGTGCCAGATTTGGCGGACCCCGGCCCTGACCGCCCGCGAGGACCCCGACGACGAGGAGCCGACACGTGGCCTTCCCACCTCCCAGCCGTGCCGACCTGGAGGCCTCGGCAGCCAGGTTCCGGATCTCCCTGACCGGCGAGGACCTCGACACCTACCTCGGGCTCGTGCAGGGGTCCGCGGCCGGCTACGACCTCGTCGAGCGGCTGTACGCAGAGACTGCCCCGCCCGCACCTCGGGGACGCACGAGCAGGCTGGTCGCAGCCACCGACAACCCGCTCGGCGCCTGGTATGCGCGCACCGAGATCACCGGCACTCCCGGCGGACCGCTGGACGGGGTCCGGACCGCGATCAAGGACAACATCTCGGTGGCCGGGGTGCCGATGATGAACGGCTCCCGCACGGTTGAGGGCTTCGTCCCGGCCCACGACGCAACGGTGGTCACGCGGCTGCTCGACGCGGGGGCCACGGTCGTGGGCAAGGCCGTGTGCGAGAGCCTCTGCTTCTCAGGGGCCAGCCACACCTCGGACAGCGGACCGGTGCGCAACCCCTGGGACCCGAGCCGCACCAGCGGCGGCTCCTCGAGTGGCTGCGCAGCGCTGGTGGCCAACGGCGAGGTGGACATGGCGGTCGGCGGTGACCAGGGCGGATCCGTGCGGATCCCCAGCTCGTTCTGCGGCACCGTCGGACACAAGCCGACCTACGGGTTGGTGCCCTACACGGGCGCGTTCCCGATCGAGCTGACCATCGACCACCTCGGTCCCATCACCCGGACCGGGTCCGACGCGGCCAGGATGCTGTCGGTGCTGGCGGGCTACGACGACGGTCGGGACCCGCGCCAGCCGACCGGAGTGCCGTCCGCGGACTACGACGCACTGAGCGAGGGCGATGTTGAGGGACTGCGCATCGGGGTGGTGAGCGAGGGCTTCGGGCACGACGGTCTGTCCGACCCGGAGGTGGACGCTGCTGTGCGCGCGACCGTGGATCGACTGCGCGAAGCCGGCGCTAGCGTCCAGGACGTCAGCATCCCCTGGCACCTGCACGGCATGGCGATCTGGAACGTGATCGCCACCGACGGCGCGACCGCGCAGATGATCGACGGCAACGCCTACGGCTACAACTTCAACGGCTGGTACGACCCCGACCTGATGGCCCACTACGGTCGTCAGCGCCTCGAGCGCGCCGACGACTTCTCGGTCACGACGAAGCTGGTGGCGCTGGGTGGTGGTCACTCGCTCACGTCGACGCACGGCCGCTACTACGCGATGGCACAGAACCTCGTCCCGCGGCTGCGGCAGGCCTACGACGACGCCCTCGCGACGTACGACGTCGTGGTGATGCCGACGCTGCCGATCACCGCCACCCCCCTGGTCACCGAGCAGGACGACCTCACGACGAGCATCACCCGCGCCCTGGAGATGATCGTGAACACCGCGCCGACCGACTGCACGGGGCATCCGGCCACGTCGGTGCCGGCCGGCCTCGTCAGGGGGCTCCCGGTGGGTGTGATGATCGTCGGCCGGCACTTCGACGACGCGACCTGCCTCAAGGTGGCCAAGGCCGTCGAGGCCCAGGCCGGCGGCTTCCCGGCTCCGCCCGTGAACGGCTGAGGCGGACAACGCCGCACGCCCGGTGGGCCAACGGCCGAGTGCCGCCGTGCGGACCGCCGCTCGGCTCGGCGACGGCTGCCACGTCTCCTCCGACCTCGAGGACGCCGAGGGCCGTCTCGCCGTCTCGGTGCACCGAACGAGGGCCTCAGTGGCCGCGGAACGCCTCCTCGAGCCACCACGAGGGCTCCTCGCCGGTGATCCTTGCGTGCACCAGCAGCGGTCTCCTGCGGTCCCCGGCGACCCAGGCGGCCACGCTGCCGAGATCAGCCGCCCGCTCCACCGTCACGGCCTCGAAGCCGTGTCCGCGCCCGATCGCCGCGAAGTCGGTGGGCGGGAACCGCACCAGCGACAGGTCGTCACCGTCGGGACCGAAGTGGTGCACCTCGGCGCCGTACGCCTGGTCGTCGTAGACCACGACGACCATCGGGAGCCCCAGCCGGACGACGGTCTCCAGCTCGCTGGCGCCCATCAGGGCGCCGCCGTCGCCGAGCGCGGCCACCGCCAGCCGGGACGGCTGCGCGAGGCCCGCCCCGATGGCGGTCGCCAGGCCCAGCCCGACGGACTGGTAGGCCTGCGTGAAGCAGAAGCCACGCTCGTCGGGCACCGAGAGGAACATGCTCGGGTAGCCCATGAAGTTGCCCGAGTCGACACCCACGACCCGGTCGGTGGGGAGCACGTCGTCGAGCCCGATGGTGAGGGTCCTGGGGTCGATCCGGTCGACGGTCGACCTGTCCTCGAAGGGCACGTCGCGCCACCGGACCTCGCTGGCGATCCGCGCGCGCAGGTCCTCGGAACGGTAGCCGTCCCGCTGCGGCCTGGCACCGACCAGGCGGGACGCGACGTCCGCGACATCACCGACCACGGCTACGTCGACGTGCCGGTGCCGCCCCAGCGCGTCGGCGTCGAGGTCGACCTGCGCGACGACGGTGTCCGCACCCACCAGCGTCCCCTGGCGCATCGTCCACATGTTCAGCGTGCAGCCCCAGCCGACGAGCAGGTCGGCACCCTGGAGCAGCTCGACCGCGACCGGGGAGGCGAAGCCGCCGGAGACGTCGAGCGACCACGGCTCGTCGTGGAAGAGGCCCTTGGCGACCGCGCTGGTGGCCAGCAGCGCCCCGTGGCGGTCGGCGAGCATGAGCAGCTCGCGGCGGGCACCCCGGGCACCGCGTCCAGCGACGAACACCGGCCGTCGGGCCGCCGCCAGCGCTTCCGCGAGCGCGTCGAGGTTCTCGATGCCCACCTCCACCCGAGTGGGGACCGGCCCGGAGCCCGACGGGGCTGCCATCGCCTGCACCTGCAGCGGCAGGTTCAGCACCACCGTCCGCCGTGCGTCACGCGCCGTGCCGAACGCCTCGGTCGCGGCCCGGACCGCGTCGGCCGGGTCGTCGACCCTCATCGGCACCGCCCCGACCGCGGTCGCGAGGGCGTCCTGGTCGACGAAGAAGTTGGAGCGTCGCTCGGTCACGTCAGCGGCCAGCAGCACCATCGGCGTGCGGCTCTTGGCCGCCTCGCTCAACCCGGTCATGGCGTTGGTCAGCCCGCAGCCCTGGTGCACCGTGACCGCAGTGACGGTGCCGCTCGTCCGCGCGTAGGCGTCGGCCATCGTGGTCGCGCCGGCCTCGTGCCGGGCGGTGACGAACCGGGCCCCGGCCGTCACCATCGCGTTGCTGAGGTGGAAGTTGCCCGAGCCGACGACGCCGAACACCTGCTGGACGCCGAGTCCGACCAGGGTGTGCCCGACCGCCTCAGCGACGGTCCGCGCCATCCCGGCTCATCCCTCGACCAGCGCGAGGACCCGGGCCGGGCTGCCCGAGCCGCTGACGATGCGCAGCGGCCCGGCGACGACCACAGCGCCGGTGGGCGGCAGCTCGGCGAGGTTCTGCAGCTGGGTCAGGCCGTACTTGCCGGCACCATGCATCATCGTGTGGCACGGGAACATCGGGTCGAAGCCGGCGGCCGCTCCAGCGTCGGTGCCGACGGTCTCCACGCCCAGGCCGATCACCTGCGACTCCTGCGCGACCCAGCGGGCACAGGCCACGGAGAGGCCCGGGGTGTGCGGGCCGGCGTCGTCGGCGTTGAGGTAGTCCTCCTGCGAGGACGAGCGGGCGTCCCATCCCGTGCGCACGAACAGCCAGCCACCCGCAGGCAGCGGGCCATGCGCGGCCTCCCAGGCCTGCACATCCTCGACCTCGAGCAGGAAGTCGGGATCCTCGGCCACCCGGTCGGACACGTCGACGACCGCCGCCGGCGCGACCAGCCGGGCTGCGGGCACGGAGGCGACGTCGTCCCGGTCCTTGCCGGTGACCCAGTGGTTCGGGGCGTCGAAGTGCGTACCGGTGTGCTCACCGGTGCGGAAGTTGTTCCAGTACCACGCCGGCCCACGGTCGTCGTACGCGCTGATCTCCTCCAGCGCGAAGGTCGCCGTCTGGCCGAACTGCCCGGGGAGCTGGAGGACAGGGGTGCTCGAGGAGAGCGGAGCAGTCAGGTCGACGACTCGGACGGAACCCGACCCGAGGGCCTCCGCGAGCTGGGACAGCACCGACATGTGCACCTCCAGTGGGGGGAAGCTCCGACGGTCGCCGGACGCAGGGAGACGCTAGCGCTCCCACCGGATCGGCAGTCGCTTCACCCCACGCTGGAACGACGACCGCAGCAGCACCGGCTCGCCGTGCGCCTCAACCCAGCGCGTCCGCGCCAGCAGCTCGGTGAACATCGCCTGCATCTGTACCCGCGCGAGGTGGGCGCCCAGACAGAAGTGCGGTCCGTGCCCGAAGACCAGGTGGTCGGTGGGTCCGCGGGTCACGTCGAGGGTGTCGGGCTCGGCGAAGGCCGCCTCGTCGCGGTTGGCGGAGATGAAGCTGACGACGACCTTCTCACCCGCCCGCACCGAGACGTCGCCGACACGTGTGTCGCGTGTGGCCGTACGTCGGAAGACCATCACCGGCGTCCACCACCGGAGCATCTCCTCGACCGCACCGGGAACGAGTGAGGGGTCCTCCCGCAGTGTGCGCTGGGCGGCCGGGTGCTGCAGCAGCGCCACCAGGGCGCCGGGCAGGCCGTTGCGCAGCGTCTCGTTGCCGGCAACCGCGAAGAGCCAGAACATGTTCTCGAACTCGTCGACGCTGACCCGGCCGCCGTCTGTGTCGCGTTGTGCCATCAGCATGCTCATCACGTCGCCGCCCGGACCGGTCCTCTTCTGCTCGCCGAGCAGGTGCGCGTAGGCGTAGAGGTCCGGCATCCCATCGCGGGTGCGCGGGTCGGGCGTTCGGCCGTCCGCGTCCGGTCGGGGCCGCAGGGAGAGTGCCTGACGGGCCATGTCGGTGCCGCCCGCCGGGTCGAAGTCCGCACTGGTGGCGTAGTCGGGGTCCTGGAAGCCGATCACCCGGTTGGACCAGTCGAAGAGCAGCCACCGGTCCTGCGTCGGCACCCCGAGCACGTCGGCCAAGGTCAGCAGCGGCAGGTCGGCTGCCACGTCCTTCGCGAAGTCGACGACGCCGCCCTCGCCGACGAGGACCCGGTCCAGGATGCTGGTGACGTGCGCGTGGATCCGGTCCTCGAGCCCCGCCACCGCCCGCGCGGTGAACGACCGGGACAGCAGCCGTCGCAGCCGGGAGTGCTCCGGCGGGTCCAGGTTGAGCATCATCCGTCGGACGAACGCGAGATCCTCCGGCGTCGCTGGGTCACGCACCTGCGTGGCACCGAGCCACGACGAGAAGACGTCGGCCCGCCTCGTCACGTCCAGGACGTCGGCGTGCCGCAGCACCAGCCAGTAGCCGGGGCCCCCGGGCAGGCCGAGCAGTGGTGGCTCGTCGACCCAGCACACGGGCTCGTCGTGGCGGAGCCTGGCCAGTACGTCGAACGGCACGCCGCGCTCGTAGGTGCGCGGGTCGTGCAGGACCGCCGTACCGTCGGCCGCCGTGTGCCCCCGACCACCCGAGCCGTCAATGGTCACGGAGGAACGGCTCCACCACGTCCAGCAGCGCCAACGGGGCCTCGAACATGGGGTAGTGACCTGCCTCTGGCAGGGTGACCAGGGAGGCCTGCGGATACCACTGCAACCAGGTCTGCTCCATCACGTCCGCGGACAGTGCCGGGTCGGTGGCACCCACGACGACGAGGACCGGGACCTCCGGGGAGTCGAGCTGGTCGTGGAAGTCACCCCTGACCCAGGACTCGGCGTAGCCCGCGAACGCCTCCCGGTCGGAGGTGCCCGTCGAGTGCTCCACCATCTGCTCCAGCCAGAAGTCACGGTGTCGGCCACCTGTGGTCAGGTCGATGATGGCCCTGCGCTTCGCCGGGTCGTCCGCCGCGCCGAGGAAGAGCGCGTCGCCCTGTGCATCCAGCGGCGTCGGGGCCGGCGGCACCGGGTTGACACCGACCAGTGACCGGACCCGGTCCGGGGCGAGGTGCTGCAGCCAGGAGGCCGCCTTCGCACCCATCGAGTGCCCGAGCACCGAGAACCGATCGACGCCGAGACCGTCCGCCAGCGCGACACCGTCCTCGGCGACCTCCTCCATGGTGAACGCACCTGGCTCGGCCCGCCGTACGCCGTAGCCCCGGGCGTCGGGGAAGACCCACGTGAACGTCCTGGTGTCGAGCAGGTCCGGGAGCGCGCCCCACCCCTGCGCCGACCCGAACCACCCGTGCAGGCAGATCACCACGTGGTCGCCCCCACCGACGGCTCGGAGCTCCGCGGTGCGGTTGTCGGTCGTCATGCCCGCACTCAACCACCACCCCCGGACCGCGTCCAGAGCGCCTGGCTCGGGTCAGCGATATCCTCGAGGGTCCTCACTGCCGGGTGGTGGGAGTGCCGCGTGGACCGTCTTCCTGTGAGCCGCGTGAGTGCGACCGCGGCCGTCGTGCTGCTGTTCGCGTCCTGCACGTCGAGCGAGCCCTGCGTGAAGCCGACGAACGACGGCGGGACCTGCGCGGACCTCAGGTTCGGCGGCCACTCGTACGACGAGTGGCGCCCCTTCACGACGCCAGGGATCCTGCAGGAGCTCGGGGACGGCACCTATCCGGCCTGCAACGCTGCCGAGCGCTGCGACGACGGCGCCGGGCACGGGGACGTGGATGGACACGGGGCCACGGACGTGTGGCGGCTCGAGGGGGTGGACCCGGCACAGGCTGTCGTCGGACTCAGGGAGGACTCGCAGACCAGGGTGGTGTTCGTGAGGATCGGCGTCGACACCGCCATGCTGCATCCGTCCGAGCGCTAGGACGGCTGCGGGTGCCCCGATCGGCCGAGTCGTCGGGTTCTGCGGTTGTTCGGTGCGACCCGGGGGGCGCTCGTCAGATGGAGATGTCGGGATAGGGCAGCTCGATGTGCGCCATCGCCCTGCCACGGCCTGCCGGGCGGCGGGACGCCCTCCGGCGGGTGGGGAGAGGCGGTCTCGGTGCATGCAACTGTTCCTGCGCTCCGCCGCCCGAGTGGACCCGGTCGGGATCGAGCAGAGCCTGGACCAGGGCTTCGCGCTGGGCAGCTTCGAGCACGTCGTCGACTCGTGCCTCTTCCCCACCCTGGAGGCCATCGGGGAGGGCTGGCTCCGCCGCGAGATCGACATCGTGACAGAGCTGGCCTTCGCCACCGCTATCCGCAGGAAGGGGCTCGATCTGCTCTACCTGGGGGCCGACGTGCCGGCGACAGCTGGCACGCGGCGGTCACCACCCGCTCGGCGGGGCCGCGGCGCTCACCGTGGCGACCGCCGGCGACCGTTCCCCGGCGGCTGCGGTCGCACACCGGCCGGCACCGCCGCCCGCTCCAGCCGCTCGATGACCCGTCCGGGGCGGCGATCAGCAGGTCACCAGTTCTCGATGGAGTTCGTCAGGATGCGGGCGATGTCGTCCTCGTCCGGTGTCTTCGGGCAGGTCGCCAGCAGGCGCTGCTGCTTCATCGTCCCGGGCACCAGGTCGGGCACGTCGGACTCCGTGTAGCCGACCGCCCCGATGCCGTTCGGGATGCCGATGTCGCGCATCAGCTCGGTCAGTGCCCTCGGCAGCTGCTCGGACGGGTCGTCCAGCTTGTCAAGCTGCGGAGCCAGCCAGGACGCCGCTCGCAGGTGCCGTTCCGGCGCGCTGTCGAAGCTGAACCGGAAGGCCTCCGGCGCCGTCAACGAGACGGACTGTCCGTGCGGGACCATCGGCTCGTCCTTCGGATAGCCGGCTGGCCGGTAGTCCTTGACCATCCCCGCGATCGGGTAGGCGTTGGCGTGCGGGATGTGCACTCCGGCGTTGCCAAAGCCCATGCCGGCGAAGGTCGCCGCCATCATCATGTTGCTCCGGGCCTCGAGGTTGTCACCCTCGTGCACGGCGGTGCGGAACGACCTGGCGAGGAGTCCCATCGCCCGTTCGCACCATAGGTCCGAGACCGGGTTCGACCCGCAGTAGGTGACCCGGTCCTCGGGCTGCTTGCGGTCGAAGGTCTCGTACCAGCGGGCGGTGTAGGACTCCACAGCGTGACAGACGATGTCCATCCCTGAGGACGCCGTGACCTCGGGAGGGAGGGTCAAGGTGAGCAGCGGGTCGACGATCGCCAACGTCGGCCGCAGCCGCCAGTGGCTGATGCCCGTCTTGACCTTCATCGACAAGACGTCGAGCACGCACATGGCCGTGCTCTCCGAGCCGGTCCCGGCCGTGGTGGGAATGGCGATCAGCGGCTTGAGCTGGCCCTTGGGTGCCTGGGCGTTGCCGACGGGCTTGTTGATGTAGTCCATCAGCTCCCCACCGTCGGTGGTGACCAGGTTGACGGCCTTGGCGGTGTCGATGGCGGAGCCGCCCCCGACAGCGATGAACGCGTCCCAGGGTCCTTGCTCGCGGGCGTAGCCAGCTGCCTTGTCCATGCTGTCGTCGGTGGGCTCGACGTGGCAGCCGTCGAAGATCTCCGAGCGGATGCCGTAGCCGGTGAGGGACTCCGCGACCCTCTGCGGGATGCCGCTCGCACTGATGCCCGGGTCGGTCAGGATCAGGACCCGCTTGGCGTTGAACTGCGTCATCTCGAAGCCGACCTCGTCGACGGCGCCGGCACCGAACTTCAGTGGTGGTGCGCCCCAGGTGAAGATGGTCTCTTCGGTCAGCGCGACATCTGGGTCAGTGCTCATGGGTGGCTCCTTGGTCGTCGTACGCCGGGTGGTCGAGGTGGGATGATCGGAGACGGTCCGCACCGCTCGGTTCGGTTCGTCGTGCCGGCCCGAGACGCACCGCGGTCGCCTCGCGGGTCACCGCCAGGAGCGCGGTTATCCTCACGATCGTCTCCTCGGCCATGCTGACCCCTCCGACACCACGGATGACCCCGGTCGGCCTCCCGGTCGGGGTGACCGACACCACTTGACTACCCACCTGTCATGCCGGCTAACACACCGCGCCAACGCACCGGTCGGCACGGTCGGCGAGCTTGCTCGAGCCACCCACGCAGGCCCGGGTCTGCGGACGCGCCGACTCGACAGCCCAGCGGCCAGCGGACGCGCCGACTCGACAGCCCAGCGGCCAGCGGACGCGCCGACTCGACAGCCCAGCGGCCAGCGGACGCGCCGACTCGACAGCCCAGCGGCCTGCGGACGCGCCGACGCGGGGATGGTCGGCGGCCAGGAAGCGGCCCGGCCGGTGGCCGGGTCGCCCTCGCGAGGAGGCCCGACTCTTTAGAGTGAGGACGTGACCGCGCTCGCCCTTCTCCTCGCGCTGCTCTGCGCGGCGTTCTTCGCGGTCTCCTCCAGCGTGCAGCACCAGGCGGCCGAAGGCGCACCGGAGTCCGCGGAGGGGCTGCTCGGGCTGCTCGGCTACCTGGTCCGCAGGCCCCCGTGGTTGATCGGCCAGTTCCTCGCGACCTGCGCCTTCGTGCTGCACGCCAGCGCGCTGCACGCCGGACCCATCGCCGTCGTACAGCCGATCGTGGTCAGCGGGATCGTGTGGGCCGTGCCGGCCCGCGCCGCTCTGAGCCGACGCCTGCCGTCCCTGGCCGAGCTGCGGGCCGTGCTGGTGACCGCCAGCGGGCTGGCAGTCTTCCTGGTGGCCTCCAACCCGACCTCCGGCCGGCCGGCCGGGCTGGGGCTCGGCACCATCGCACTCGTGCTGGGCGGGGTGGTGGTGGCAGCCGCGGCGAACGTCGCTGCCTCACGGGTGCGCAACGACCCGCGCCGGAAGGCCTTCTTCCTCGGGGTGGTCGGGGGGGTCCTGTTCGGGCTGGTCGCCGGGATGCTGAAGCTGACCCTTCAGGTGGTCAACACGGACGGGGTTCTCGGCCTGCTGACAGCCTGGCCGACCTACGGTCTCCTCCTTGCAGGAGCAGGTGGCGTGCTGACCAACCAGCGCGCATACCGCACCGCCGGCCTGTCCGCATCGATGCCGGCGCTCAACATCGTCAACGGGATGACGTCCTTGACGTTCGGCTTCACAGTCTTCTCCGAGGTGCCGCGACACTCAGCCCTCTTCGTGGCGCTGCAGGCAGCAGCGCTGGCCTGTATGGCGGTCGGCTTGTGGATGCTCGTCAAGCTCGAGGAGGCCCAGGAGGCCAGCCCGCACCCGGAGCACGTGGCTCTCGACCCGACCTGAGGAGCACGGTTGCGCACGACGCTGGTCACCCTGGTCACCGTTGCGGCTGTTGCACCCTGGCTGTCCGCCTGTGGAGCTGCCGAGCACCCCGATCCGAGCCCCCCATCCGTGACCTCAGCCTCCGGGACGTCGATCGACATCACCATCAAGGGCGGCACGGTCACCCCTGACGGCGACCGGGTCAAGGTGCAGGCGGGCGCTCCCGTGACCCTGCACATCGACGCCGACACGTCCGGTGAGATCCACGTCCATTCCACGCCCGAGCAGGAGATCGAGTTCTCGAAGGGCACCAGCATCAGGCGTCTGACCATCACGAAGCCCGGCATCGTCGACGTGGAGGACCACGCGCTCGACCGGGTGATCGTGCAGCTCGAGGCGAGCTGACCGACCATCCGCTTGTCGGCACCGGCTAGTTTCGCCGTCGTGAGCGAGATGACCTACCGGCCGCTCGGCGACAGCGGCCTGATGGTGTCTGCGGTGGGACTGGGCACCAACGCCTTCGGCTCCCGCATCGACGCGAAGCAGTCGACGGCCGTCGTGGCCGCTGCGCTCGACGCCGGGCTGACGCTGTTCGACACCTCTGACACCTACGGCGTGGGCGCGAGCGAGGAGATCCTCGGCCAGGCGCTCGGCAGCCGCCGCGACGACATCGTGCTCGCCACCAAGTTCGGCATGGACATGGGCGGCGCGAACGGTCCCGACTGGGGTGCCCGGGCCTCGCGACGCTACGTGCGCATCGCGGTCGAGGCGAGCCTTCGCCGCCTGCGCACCGACCACATCGACCTCTACCAGCTGCACCAGCCGGACCTGGTGACCCCGGTCGAGGAGACCCTGGAGGCGCTCACCGAGCTGGTCGCCGAGGGCAAGGTGCGGTACCTCGGCTGCTCGAACTTCGCTGCCTGGGAGGTCGTGGACGCGCACTGGACGGCAGTCCGCACAGGACTGCGAGGGTTCGTGTCCGCACAGAACGAGTACTCGCTCTACAACCGGGCCGCCGAGGAGGAGCTGTTGCCGGCGCTGAACCGTCTCGGCCTCAGCCTCATCGCGTACTTCCCGCTGGCCTACGGGCTGCTCACCGGCAAGTACCGCCGGGGTGAGCCGGCCCCGGCAGACAGCCGTCTGGGCGCCGACAGCCAGGCACACCGGCTGGCCGCCGCGGACTGGGACCGCATCGACGCGGTCCACGCCTACGCCGAGGAGCGCGGCATCGGGATCCTCGACGTTGCGATCGGTGGGCTCGCTGCCCAGCGGGGGGTGGGCAGCGTGATCGCCGGCGCGACCCGCCCTGCGCAGGTCCTCTCCAACGTCCGCGCCGGTCTGTGGCAGCCCACCTCCGAGGACCTCGCCACACTGGCAGACCTGAACACCGACCGAGGGCGGGGGATGACGCACCGCTCCTTCACCCGGTCCTGACCCGGCCGACGGCAGTTTGTCCCGACCCGGGAACGGGTACTCCCCCGGCAACTCCTAGGAGAGAAGGCATCATGCCGAGCTGGGTGATCTGGGTCATCGTCGCGATCATCGTCGTCGCGGTGATCGCGGCGATCGTGACGGCCGCCAGCAGGAGGCGCACGGTGGCGAACCGCGAGCGCGCGGCCGAGCTGCGGGACCGCGCAGCCACGTCGGCGACCGGCCTTCAGAAGCGGGAGGCGCACGCCCGGGAGACCGAGGCGGAGGCTGCGGCCGCCCGCGCCGAGGCCGACCGCAAGCAGGCCGAGGCCGAGCGGCTCGCCGCCGAGGCGGAGGAGCGCAGGCGGACCGCCGCCGCGCAGCGCGACGAGCAGGAGGAGCATCTGCGCAGGGCCGACGAGCTCGACCCGGACGTCGACACCAAGAGCGACAACTACGCGGGACCGGGGACGAACCGGAGCGACCGGACCTCGGCGGACGCCGGCCCGGTCACCGATAACCCGGTCACCGACACCCGGGCGACCGGGGGCCCGGTGACTGGCGGCGGCGTGAGCGACGGCCCGGCGACCCAGGGCCCGGTCAGTGACGGCCGGGCTACCGACGAGAGCACGACGGACGGCCCGTCTGGTGGGTCCCACCGCATCACCTGACGTGAAGGCCTCCCCCCATCCCCTTTTCCGCTAGCTTCCGCCGGCGGCCACTCCGTCGTCAGAGGTAGAGACCGGTCTGGCTGTCCCCGAGCCGGTCGCTCGCGACAGCGTGCAGGTCCCGCTCCCGCATCAGCACGTAGGTCTCGGCGTTCACCTCCACCTCAGACTTGTCCTCGGGGTCGAACAGCACCCGGTCACCGACCTCGACCGTCCGCACGTGCGGGCCGACGGCGGCGACCCGCGACCAGGACAGCCGACGTCCCCCGAGGGCAGCGGTCGCCGGGATCACGATCCCCCCGGTGGACCGGCGCTCGCCCTCATGGTCGACCGACACGAGCACCCGGTCGTGCAGCAGCCGGATCGGGGTCTTGTCAGGCACCGGGGTACCCCATCCGCTAGCGGGTCACCCGCCGGGCGACCACGACGAACACGACGAAGCCGGCGACGGCGCCGGCGACCTTGAGGATGTTGTCGGTGCGAGGGTTCCCCTGCGCGTCGACGAAGTGCGCCTTGAGCGTCGCGAACTCCCGCCGGGCGATGGTCTTCGGGCTCGCCCGGTAGACGAGCTGGTCGATGGTGCCGGCGAGCCGCTGTCGGGTGACCTCCATCTCGTCCTCGATCGAAGACGGAGCGCGCTCCTCCAGCTTCACGTCGGGCTGGGCCACGGTGTTCTCCTCGTCGTCACGGCGTCCGCGCGACGATCGCGGAACGGCTGCCCTCGAAGGCTACTAGGCCCGTCGTACCAGGCATGCACGGCGGGGGCACGCGGCCGTGATGCAGTGGGCCGGACCGGTGGCCGGTGCTTGTAGATTGCTCGGGACCACCGTCCGACCGATCCGCAGGAGCCGTCCGTGAGCGAGATCCGCCTGTCCGCCGGGGACGTCGCCCCGGACTTCACCCTCACCTCGGACACCGGCGACCAGGTGACGCTCGCAGACCTCCGCGGTCACAAGGTGATCCTCTACTTCTACCCGGCGGCGATGACGCCGGGCTGCACCACTCAGGCGTGCGACTTCACCGACTCGCTGGAGTCGCTGCGTGCGGCCGGCTACGAGGTGCTCGGCGTCTCCCCTGACCAGCCCGCCAAGCTCGCCACGTTTCGCGAGCGTGACTCCCTCGGCTTCCCGCTGCTCTCCGACCCGGACCGGAGGGTCCTGGCGGCCTACGGCGCGTTCGGGGATAAGAAGCTCTACGGCCGGACCGTGCAGGGTGTCATCCGCTCCACGTTCGTCATCGACGAGGAGGGCAAGGTCGAGGTCGCGCACTACAACGTCAAGGCGACCGGCCACGTCGCCAAGCTGCGCAGAGAGCTCGGCCTGGCCTCCTGAGCGTGCGGACGAGACCTAGACTGCTGGCGCGCGCCCGTAGCCCAATGGCAGAGGCAGTCGGTTTAGGTCCGGCCCAGTGTGAGTTCGAATCTCACCGGGCGCACGTCACCGACCGGTGAGCAGGTGCGCGACGACCGGGGCGATCTCCCTCAGGGCCTTGCCCCGGTGGGAGATCGCGTCCTTCTCGCTGACCGACAGCTCGGCGGAGGTGCGCTCGTCGCCGTTCTCCTGGTCGGCCACGAACAGGACGTCGTAGCCGAAGCCGCCGCTGCCCCGCATCTCCCGGATCACCCGTCCGGGCATTCGGCCGTGCACCACCTGCTCATCGGTCCCGCCGTCGTCGGTGGGGTGCACGAAGGCCACCGCGCACTCGAAGTGCGCGCCCCGCCGGTCCTCGGGCACGTCGGCGAGCTGCTCGAGGAGCAGCGCGTTGTTGGCACCGTCGTCCTTGGCCCTGCCGGCCCAGCGCGCCGAGAGGACCCCGGGCATGCCGTTGAGCGCGTCCACGCACAGACCGCTGTCATCGGCCACGGACGGCAGCCCGGTGGCCGCCACGGCTGCCCTGGCCTTGACCAACGCGTTCCCGGCGAAGCTCGGCTCTGTCTCGGCCGGCTCCTCGTAGGGCGCCACGTCGTCGAGACCGAGGACGAGGAGGTCGGGGACGTAGGCGAGCAGGATCCGTCGCATCTCGAGCAGCTTCTTCGGGTTTCGCGAGGCCAGGAACACCCGCGTGCCCTCGGCCTGGTCAGTCCTCATGGAGCGCATCGCGCTGCTTGCGGGTCAGGTCGGCACAGCCCTTCTCGGCCAGGGACAGCAGGCTGTCCAGCATGACCCGGTCGAACGGGGCACCTTCGGCGGTGCCCTGCACCTCGACGAAGGCCCCGTCGCCGGTCATCACGACGTTCATGTCGGTCTCCGCGCGGACGTCCTCCTCGTACGGCAGGTCCAGGCGGGGCTCGCCGTCGATGATGCCGACCGAGACCGCCGCGACGGACCCGGTGAGAGGGTCGCCCTTCAGCGACCCTCGACCGGCGAGGTAGGCGCATGCGTCCGCGAGCGCCACGTAGGCACCGGTGATCGCGGCCGTGCGGGTGCCACCGTCGGCCTGCAGCACGTCGCAGTCCAGCACGATCGTGTTCTCACCCAGGGCCCGGTAGTCGATCACCGCGCGCAGGGACCGCCCGACCAGCCGGGAGATCTCGTGCGTCCGGCCGCCGATGCGACCCTTGACCGACTCGCGGTCCGAGCGGGTGTTGGTGGAGGCCGGCAGCATGGCGTACTCCGCCGTGACCCAACCGAGCCCCGAGCCCTTGCGCCACCGAGGCACCCCCTCGCTGGCGGAGGCGGCGCACAGCACCCGGGTCCTGCCGAACTCGACAAGCACCGAGCCCGCCGCATGGTCCAGCCAGTGGCGGGTGATGGTGACCGGGCGGAGCTCGTCGTCGAGTCGGCCGTCTGCTCGCGTCATGCCGGTGAGCCTATCCAGCCCGGTGTCCGCCCCTGTGTTCCCGATCGGCGGCATCATGAGGCGCCGTACGCCGGGACCGCGGACTCCGTACATCGCCGAGGAGCCGACGTTCTAGACTCCGCGGGAGGTGGCGCCCATTCCCGACACCAGCCCCGACACCTGCCGAGGACGGGGCCCCCCGCATCCCGAAGGAGACTCGCCGTGACCGGTACGCCGGAGGTCAGCACCCCCGAGGCCGGACAGGCAGGATCCGGTCGGCTCGCCAAGGTCCTCGTCGCGAACCGGGGGGAGATCGCGGTGCGGGTGGTCCGGGCCTGCAAGGATGCGGGTATCGGGAGCGTCGCGGTGTATGCCGATCCGGATCGGGATGCGTTGTTCGTGCGGCTGGCCGATGAGGCGCACAGTCTGGGTGGGGCGTCGCCGGCGGAGACCTATCTGGACATCGAGAAGATCGTCGAG
>JAICWH010000067.1 GCA_025934895.1 Nocardioidaceae bacterium
CTCGTAGGGCTGTCCTCCTCCGCCGTACTCCTCGGCGTAGGGGAGCCCCAGGACGCCGACCTGCCCCAGCATCGTGAACACGTCGCGTGGGAAGGTCTCGGTCGCCTCGGCCTCAGCGGCTCGCGGGGCGAGCTCCTTGTCGGCGAGGTCGCGGACCAGCAGCACCAGGTCGGTCGCCTCGTCGGTCGGCATCACACGGCTCGCAGGCATGGCGCCCACTCTAGGCACCCCGAGCGGCGACCCGGTCAGTGACCACTCGGACAGGCACTCGCCCCGGTTCCGGGGGTGTTTCCGCGTGAAAGGGCCGCGAGTGCCTGTCCGACGGGCTGTCCCGTGCCCCTCAACCGGCCGGGCACGACCGTCGCCGTGCCGGCTACCTGCCGCGCAGCCCGACCGGGTTGCCGTCGGTGTCCTCCAGCACACACACCCGCGCTCCGGGAGCGACCTCGCGCGGCGCGCTCCGCTCCGTCGCCCCGACACCGAGCAGATCGGCGCGGACGGCATCGAGGTCGTCGACGTCGACGTAGGCGACCGGCCCACCGGCGACGTCCTCATGCGGAGCCAGGCTGACCTCGAAGCCGTCGGCGGAGTAGCCGACGTAGTACGGCTGGTCGGTGTGCGGGTCGCCGAGCAGCTTGGTGTAGATGGCCTTGGCAGCATCCAGGTCGGACACCGGGACCACAACGCTGCGGATCGTGGCACTCATGCGGGCTTCCTCTCGGTAGGGCGGTCACGGTCGCGACCGCTGGTTCATCGATCAGGTGACGGATCGACCGTGGAGAGTGTGACCGGGATCGTCGAGTCCGCGTCGGGCGGCAGCGTAGCCAGGACCTGCGGATGCGCCGACTCGGCGGGGTGGTGGCCTGCGGATGCGCCGACTCGGCTGGGTGGGGTGGGGGATGTGGGGTGGGGGGTGGGGTCAGGCGGGGCGGCGGGTGGAGCCTCGGACCACGAGCTCGGGGGTGAAGACGACCTGGCGGTGCTGGTGGTCGGGGTTCGACGCCTCGTCGATGAGCAGGTCGGCGGCCGTCTCACCGAGCTGGAGACGGGGCTGGCGCACGGACGTGAGGGGCACCGTGGCGGCCGCGGCGAAGTCGATGTCGTCGTAGCCGACGATGGCCAGGTCGTCGGGGACGCGCAGGCCGAGCGTGACGCACTGCTGCAGCAGCCCCAGGGCCACCATGTCGTTGGCGCACACCGCCCCGGTCGGGCGTTGTGAAGCGGGTAGTCCGGCGAGCAGCTGGGCGGCGTGGCGGCCCTCGGCGACGGTGAGCTCCGCGGACACCAGCACCGTGAGCCGGTCCTGGGGCAGCCCCGCGGAGGCGACGGCCCGGCGGGCTCCGTCGAGACGCTCGCGGACCTGCCCCAGCGACGCTGGCCCACCCACGAAGGCGATCCGTTCGTGGCCCAGCTCGAGCAGGTGCCGGGCCGCGAGCTCGCCGCCGCTCACGTCGTCGACGGCCACCGAGCAGTGCCTGGCGACGTCGCTGGTGCGGTCCACGAGCACGACCGGGATCCCCCGGGCGGCGACCTCGGCCAGCATCGGGTCCGCGGGGTCGATCGGCGTGATCAGGATGCCCTGCACGCGCTGCTGCTCGAGCCGGTCGAGGTAGGCGTGCTCACGCTCGGGCCGGTTGCCGCTGTTGCAGATGAACACCGAGAGGTCGGCCTTCTCCGCCGTCAGCTCGATGCCGCGGGCGACGTCGGTGAAGAAGGGGTTCGTGGCGTCGAGCATCACGTAGGCCACCGCGCTGCTCCGGCCGGCCCGCAGCTGCCGCGCCGACTCGTTGCGCACGAAGCCGAGCTCGGTCATCGCGGCCTCGACCTTGGCGCGGGTGCCTGCGGCGACCCGGTCCGGGCGGTTCAGGACGTTGGAGACGGTGCCGATCGAGACGCCGGCGGTCGCAGCCACGTCCTTGACGCTCACCGAGCGGGGCCGCGCGCGCCCGGGACGGCTGCCTGCTCCACGAGCCGTCCCCGGCTGGGCCATCAGCACCTTCCTCGGTCGATGCGTTGAAACGTATTAGAGCGGGAGCGGCGAGGTCTCCGCAACCCCATCCCCGACCGCGACCCAGTGATTCGTTGAGATTGGGTATCAAATCGGCGCAGCCCCTTGACGTTGTGGGCGGCATCACCCTAACGTACGTGACGGCCGAGTTTGAAACCTTTCAACGAAGGGACGAGGATGGGTTCCGAGTCCGGCGCACCGCTGCTGGAGGTGCGAGAGGTGACGAAGTCCTTCGGGGCCGTCGCCGCCGTGCAGGGCGTCTCGTTCGAGCTGTACGGCGGTGAGGCGCACGCCCTGCTGGGGGAGAACGGCGCGGGCAAGTCCACGATCGTGAAGATGCTCGCCGGTGTCCACCGCCCCGACTCGGGCGATGTCGTGGTGGAGGGTGCGCCGCAGACGTTCGCCGGACCCGCGGACGCCCGCGATGCCGGCATCTCGATCATCTACCAGGAGCCGTCGCTGTTCCCCGACCTGAGCGTCGCGGAGAACATCTTCGTCGGCCGCCTCCCGCTGCTGGCGGGTCGCCGGCTGGACCGCGCCGGGATGGTGCGCCGGTCCACCGAGATCTTCGCCCGCCTCGGCGTGGCGCTGGACCCGACGCGACCGGCCCGCGGCCTGTCGGTGGCCGACCAGCAGCTCGTCGAGATCGCGAAGGCGCTGTCGCTGAACGCCAAGGTGCTGGTGATGGACGAGCCGACCGCTGCACTGACCAATGTGGAGGTCGACCGGCTGTTCGAGGTGATCGCCACCCTGCGACGCGGCGGAGCAGCGGTGCTGTTCATCTCGCACCGGCTCGAGGAGGTCTTCGCCAGCTGCCAGCGGGTGACCATCATGCGTGACGGCCGGCTGGTCCGCACCGCGACCATCGACGAGGTGACGGTCGAGGACATCATCCGCTCGATGGTCGGCCGTGACCTCGAGCAGCTCTTCCCCAAGACGGAGACCACGCCGCGCGAGGTGGTCCTCGACGTCCAGGGGCTCTCCAGCGAGGGAGTGTTCGTCGACGTCGACCTGCAGGTGCGGGCCGGAGAGATCGTCGCCCTGGCCGGCCTCGTCGGGGCCGGGCGCACCGAGGTGGCCCGGGCCGTCTTCGGGATCGACCGGCGGACCGCGGGGACCGTCCGGCTGCTGGGCAAGGAGCTTCCCAACGGACGGCCCCGCAAGGCGATGGCCGCCGGCATGGCCCTCGTGCCCGAGGACCGCCGCCAGCAGGGCCTGGTGATGGACATGCCCATCGACCAGAACGTCGCCCTCGCATCGCTGAACGAGCTGAGCCGCGTCGGTCTCATCCTGCGCTCGCGCGAGACCAGGCTCGCCACCGAGTGGGCCCGCCGGCTGCAGCTCAAGTTCGGCCGCATGCGGGGGCCGGTCTCCACGCTGTCGGGCGGCAACCAGCAGAAGGTCGTGCTCGGCAAGTGGCTGGCCCGCGCGCCCCGCCTGCTGATCATTGACGAGCCCACCCGGGGCATCGACGTCGGCACCAAGGCCGAGGTGCACCGCATCCTCGACGAGCTGGTGGCGGGCGGGATGGCGGTGCTGATGATCTCCTCGGAGCTCCCCGAGGTGCTCGGGATGGCCGACCGGGTCCTGGTGCTGTGCGAGGGCCGCGTGACCGGTGACTTCACCCGCGCCGAGGCCGACGAGGACTCGATCATGCGTGCCGCAGCCGGCCTCTCCGCGACGGGGGCGGCATGACGACCGCCGTACAGCAGCCGCCGGCGCCGACGCCGGCCGCCGAGTCCCGCTGGCTCGTCGCGGCCCGCTCGCGCGAGCTGGGGATCGCTGCGCTGATCGTGCTGGTCTTCCTGGTCACCACCGCCTACAACCACGACTTCGCCCGGCCGCACAGCATCCAGCAGCTGCTGACCGGCGCCTCGCTGATCGCGCTGCTCGGCGTCGGCGAGACGATGGTCATCGTCACCCGCAACGTCGACCTGTCCGTCGGCTCGACCCTCGGGCTCAGCGCCTACGTCGTCGGCGACCTGTTCAAGCACCAGCACATCCCGGTGTGGAGCGGCTTCGTCATCGGGGTGCTCGTCGGTCTGCTGATCGGGACCGTCAACGGCTTCGTCATCGCCGTTCTGCGGGTGCCCAGCCTGGTGGTGACGCTGGCGATGCTGTACGTCGTCCGCGGCATCGACAGCCTCATCGTCAACGGCCAGACCATCGACCCGGACGCGATCCCGAACGCCTTCACCGCGGTCGGCTACAAGGACGTGCTCGGAATCCCGTGGCTGGCGGTGATCGTCGCGCTGATCGTGGCCTTCTTCGGCTACGCGATGCGGTCGTTCCGGTCCAACCGGGACCTCTACGCGATCGGCTCGAACCCCGCGGCCGCCGAGCTGGCAGGCATCCCGGCCGGACGGCGGGTGTTCACGGCCTTCGTGATCAGCGGGCTGCTGTCCGGGCTCGCCGGCGCGCTGTTCCTCTCGCTGCACGCGCAGATCGACAACAGCGGCGGCAGTGGCTACGAGCTGAACGTGGTGGCGGCCGTCGTCGTCGGCGGGGTGGCGATCTTCGGGGGCAGCGGCACGGTCGTGGGTGCCGCGCTCGGCGCAGTGCTGCTCAACACCATCGACCAGGCGCTGGTCGCGTCCCGGATCTCGTCGTTCTGGAGCGAGGCGATCGCGGGCGGCCTGCTGATCGCGGCCATCGCGGCAGACCGGGCACTGAGCCTGCGCACGGCTCGCAGCCTGCGCCGTCGAGAGGGGGCCCACCGTGAGCTCTGAGACCGTCGTACGTCCATCGGACGCGACAGCACCGGACGGCTCCCGCTCCGGACGGTCCGGACGGCTGCGCGGCCTGCTGCGCTGGGAGACCGGGCTGCTCGTCCTGCTGGTGCTGGTGGTGGTGTTCGGTGCCTCCACGTCCTCGGACTTCCTCACCCGGTCGACGCTGTTCTACCTCGGCATCAACATCGGCTACGTCGCGATCATGGCGCTGCCGATGACCCTGGTGATCATGACCGGGGAGATCGACCTCTCGGTGGCGTCCATGCTGGGCCTGTCCGGGTCGACGGTCGGGCTGCTGTGGCACCACGGCTGGTCGATGTGGCCGGCGATGGGGGTC
Source organism: Nocardioidaceae bacterium (assembly GCA_025934895.1). GTDB lineage: Bacteria > Actinomycetota > Actinomycetes > Propionibacteriales > Nocardioidaceae > Nocardioides_B. The sequence goes on from JAICWH010000067.1 coordinate 5,078, forward strand.
GCCCTGCTCGTGGGTCTGGTGGGGGGTGCCCTCAACGGCCTGCTCGTCGCCAAGGTCGGCCTGCCGTCGATCGCGGTCACCATCGGATCGCTCGCCCTGTTCCGCGGGATCGCCGAGATCATGCTCGGCTCGCTGGTCGTGCCGGGCCTCGGCGACCGGCAGTTCCCGGCCGGCCTGACCAGCATCGGGGTCTCGCCGGTGGTCGGGACACCCCTGGCCTGGGGGTTCGTGGTGTTCCTGGTGCTCGCCCTGGTGTGCGGTGTGCTGCTGCACATGACCCCGCTCGGCCGCTCCCTGGTCGCCATGGGACTGCAGCCGGAGGCGGCCCAGTTCGCCGGCATCCGGGTCGCGCTCATCAAGTTCTGGCTCTACGTCGCCACCGGGGTGCTGTCCGCGTTCGCCGGGATCATCTACACCCTGCAGGTCTCCTCCGTCAGCTACAACGCGGGCACCGGGCTCGAGCTCAACGTGGTGGCCATCGTGCTCTTCGGTGGCGTGTCCATCTTCGGCGGCCGCGGCACGCTGCCCGGTGTGGTCCTCGCCGTCCTCATCCTGGGCAGCCTGCAGATGGCCCTCACCCAGCGCCAGGTCGACCCCAACGTCCAGAACGTGGTCACCGGGGTCCTGCTGCTGCTCAGCGTCGTCGTCCCCAGCGGCGGCGAGGCGCTTCGGCGGCTGCGCGCCCGGTCCCGGCACCCCCGCAAGAACCGTCCCTCCACAGCCCAACCCACCTCATCACCCGCCTGAAAGGTTCCTCCATGAGTCAGATCAGATCGGTGCGCCGCCTGGCCACCGCAGCGGTCGCCGCGGCGCTGGCCTGCGCCTCCCTCGCCGCGTGCACGTCCGGCAGCAGCGGGTCCGGCTCGTCCAGCTCGTCCTCGTCGAGCAGCGGGTCCGCCAACAAGACGGTGAAGAAGGGGCTGACGGTCTACTTCATCCCCAAGGACACCCAGAACCCCTACGAGGTGCTCGCGGACAAGGGCGGCCAGAAGGCGCTCGGCGAGCTCGGCGGGAAGGTCGTGGTGAGCAGCGGCACGCAGGACACCGCCGCGGCCCAGATCCCGTCCGTGCAGTCGGCGATCCAGGCCCACGCGGACGCGATCGTGGTCGCCGCCAACGACCCGAAGGCGCTGTGCCCCAGCCTCAACCAGGCGGCCAAGCAGGGCGCGGCGATCGTGGCGTTCGACTCCGACCTCGAGTGCGGATCCAGCCCGACCCACCTGTTCATCAACCAGGCGGACACCAAGAGCATCGGCACCTCCGAGGTCGACCTGCTGGCCAAGCAGATCGGCAGCAAGGGTGACATCGCCGTGCTGTCCGCGGCCGCCAGTGCCACGAACCAGAACTCCTGGATCAAGTACATGAAGGTCCAGCTGAAGAAGTACCCGAACATGAAGCTCGTCAAGACGGTCTACGGCAACGACGACCCGGCGACCTCGCTGACCGTGCTGCAAGGCCTGCTCACGGCGTACCCGAACCTCAAGGGCATCATCTCGCCGACCACCGTCGGCATCTCGACCGCGGCGCAGTACCTCGACACGCACAAGGACGTCGCCAGCAAGGTCACGCTCACCGGTCTCGGGCTGCCCTCGCAGATGCGCAAGTACGTCAAGGACGGCACCGTGCAGAGCTTCGAGCTGTGGAACCCCTCGGACCTCGGCTACCTCGCGGGCTACGCGGCCGCGTCGCTTGCCTCCAAGGTGACCACCATGACCCCGGGCGCGAAGTTCAAGGCCGGCAGGCTCGGTCAGTACACCGTTGCCGGCCCCGCCGCGACGCCGTCGGTGGTGCTCGGCCCGCCGACCGTGTTCGACAAGAAGAACATCGACAAGTTCAAGTTCTGAGCCCCGGCAGCAGTGTCAGTCCCGCCGGGTCGCTGCACGGCGACCCGGCGGCACCACCACCCGCCGAGCACCCTGACCCGGGAGACCCGATGCCGCGTTACTGCTTCTGCCTGCAGGTCCGTCCGGACCGGATGGAGGAGTACGTCGAGCGCCATCGCGCCGTGTGGCCGGAGATGCTCGCCGCCCTGCGCGACACCGGATGGCGACGCTACTCGCTGTTCCTGCGCGAGGACGGCCTGCTGGTCGGCTACGTCGAGGCGGACGACCTGGAAGCCGCGCAGGCAGCGATGGCCCGCACGGAGGTCAACACCCGCTGGCAGTCGCAGATGGCGGACTTCTTCACCGGCATCGACGGCCGCCCGCCTGACGAGGGCTTCCTGCTGCTGACGGAGGTCTTCAACCTCGACGATCAGCTGGCCGCGGCTCCACGGAACCCAGATGAGCAGAAGGAAATGATGTGAGATGACGACGTTCGCAGACATCGGTGACCGGTTGGCGGCACTCGCCGTCGAGGTGCCGTCCTGGGCCTACGGCAACTCGGGGACCCGGTTCAAGGTGTTCGGGTCGCCGGGGACCCCGCGTTCGGTGGAGGAGAAGATCGCGGATGCGGCGCAGGTGCACCGGTTCACCGGCCTGGCGCCGTCGGTGGCGCTGCACATCCCGTGGGACCGGGTGGACGACTTCGGCAAGCTCCGCGCCCACGCGGAGGACCTCGGTGTCCGGCTCGGGACGGTGAACTCCAACACCTTCCAGGACGACGACTACAAGCTGGGCAGCCTGACCCACGCCGACCCGGCGGTGCGTCGCAAGGCGGTCGAGCACAACCTCGAGTGCCTGGAGATCATGACCGAGACCGGCTCGCGGGACCTGAAGATCTGGCTCGCGGACGGCACCAACTACCCGGGTCAGGGCGACATCCGGGCCCGGCAGGACTGGCTGGCCGAGGGACTGGCGGCGATCTACGCCGAGCTGGGTGAGGGTCAGCGGCTGGTGCTGGAGTACAAGTTCTTCGAGCCGGCCTTCTACCACACCGACGTCCCGGACTGGGGTACGTCGTACGTGCACGTCGCCGCGCTGGGGGACCAGGCGATGGTGTGCCTGGACACCGGGCACCACGCGCCGGGGACGAACATCGAGTTCATCGTGGCGCAGCTGCTGCGGCTGGGGAAGCTGGGATCGTTCGACTTCAACTCCCGGTTCTACGCCGACGACGACCTGATGGTGGGGGCAGCGGACCCGTTCCAGCTGTTCCGGATCCTGGTGGAGGTGATCCGTGGTGGTGGCTTCCAGCCGGCGGGCCCGGACCATCGGGAGGGGGTGGCGTTCATGCTGGACCAGTGCCACAACATCGAGCGCAAGATCCCGGGTCAGATCCGGTCGGTGCTGACGGTGCAGGAGATGATGGCGCGGGCGCTCCTGCTGGACGGGGACGCGCTGGCGGCGGCCCGGGAGCAGGGGGACGTGCTGGCCGCGAACGAGGTCTACATGGACGCGTTCTACACCGACGTACGACGGGACCTGGCCGGCTGGCGGGAGGCCCGGGGGCTGCCTGCCGATCCGATGCGGTCATATCTGGCCAGTGGGTACCAGGAGCAGATCGAGGCCGACCGCGTCGGCGGTGCCCAGGCCGGATGGAACTGACGGGATGGAGCTGATGGCGATGACCGACAACAGAAGTGGCCAGAGCACTCCAGCGGAGCTGGTGGCCCGGTCGAACCGTCTGGGTGCGGACCCGCGCAACACGAACTTCGCGGGTGGGAACACCTCGGCGAAGGGGACGGGCGCCGACCCGGTGACCGGGCAGCCGACCGAGCTGGTGTGGGTGAAGGGGTCGGGTGGCGACCTGGGCACCCTGACCGAGGCGGGGCTGGCGGTTCTGCGGCTGGACCGGCTGCGCGCGCTGGTCGACGTCTACCCGGGCGTGGAGCGTGAGGACGAGATGGTCGCGGCGTTCGACTACTGCCTGCACGGCAAGGGTGGGGCGGCCCCGTCGATCGACACCGCGATGCACGGCCTGGTCGAGGCTGCGCACGTGGACCACCTGCATCCGGACTCCGGGATCGCCCTGGCCACCGCTGCGGCCGGGGAGGCGCTGACCAAGGAGTGCTTCGGCGACCGGGTGGCCTGGGTCGACTGGCGCCGGCCGGGATTCCAGCTCGGGCTGGACATCGCCGAGGTCAAGAAGGCCAACCCGCAGGCGATCGGCGTGATCCTGGGTGGACACGGGATCACCGCGTGGGGAGACACCTCCGCGCAGTGCGAGGAGAACTCGCTCGAGATCATCCGCACCGCGGAGGCGTTCCTGGTCGAGCACGGGAAGCCGGAGCCGTTCGGTGCGGTCGTCCCCGGGTTCGAGGCGCTGCCCGAGACCCAGCGGCACGCGAAGGCGGCCGCGTTGGCGCCGGTGATCCGCGGCCTGGCGTCGACCGACTCCCCCCAGCTGGGGCACTACACCGACTCGGAGGCGGTGCTGGAGTTCTGCGCCCGGGAGAAGCTCGGCCCGCTGGCGGAGCTGGGCACGTCGTGCCCGGACCACTTCCTGCGCACCAAGGTCCGACCGTTGGTCGTCGACCTGCCCGGCACCGCGACCGTCGAGGACACCGTGACCCGGCTCCGGGAGCTGCACGCGGCCTACCGGGAGGACTACGCCGCCTACTACCAGCGGCACGCGGCTCCGGACAGCCCTCCGATGCGGGGTGCGGACCCGGCGATCGTGCTGGTCCCCGGGGTCGGGATGTTCTCCTTCGGCCAGGACAAGCAGACCGCCCGGGTCGCCGGCGAGTTCTACCTCAACGCGATCAACGTGATGCGGGGCGCGGAGGCGGTCTCGACCTATGCACCGATCGACGAGGCGGAGAAGTTCCGGATCGAGTACTGGGCGCTCGAGGAGGCCAAGCTGGCCCGGAAGCCGAAGCCGAAGCCGCTGGCCGGCCGGGTCGCGCTAGTCACCGGCGCCGGGTCCGGGATCGGCAAGGCGATCGCCGAGCGGCTGGCCGCCGAAGGCGCCTGCGTGGTGGTCGCCGACCTCGACGCGGATGGTGCCCGGGAGGTCGCCGCCTCTATCAACGCAGGCACCGGCACCAGCGACCGCGCCGTGTCGGTCGTCGCCGACGTCACCGACGCGGACGCCGTACAGGCCGCCGTGGATGCGGCCGCGTTGGCGTTCGGTGGCGTGGACCTGGTGGTCAACAACGCGGGCATGTCGATCTCCAAGCCGCTGCTGGAGACCACCGAGAAGGACTGGGACGTGCAGCACGACGTGATGGCCAAGGGCTCGTTCCTGGTCTCCAAGGCGGCCGCCAAAGCGATGCTCGACCAGCAGATGGGCGGTGACATCGTCTACATCTCCTCGAAGAACTCGGTGTTCGCCGGACCCAACAACGTCGCCTACGGCGCAGCCAAGGCCGACCAGGCCCACCAGGTGCGGCTGCTCGCCGCCGAGCTCGGCGGGCACGGCATCCGGGTCAACGGGGTCAACCCCGACGGCGTGGTCCGCGGGTCCGGGATCTTCGCCAAGGGCTGGGGCGCCGAGCGCGCCAAGGTCTACGGCGTCGAGGAGGAGAAGCTCGGTGAGTTCTACGCCCAGCGCACCCTGCTCAAGCGCGAGGTCCTCCCCGAGAACGTCGCGGCGGCGGTGTTCGCGCTCACCGGCGGAGACCTGTCCCACACCACCGGCCTGCACGTCCCCGTCGACGCCGGCGTCGCCGCCGCGTTCCTGCGCTGACCGAAGAGGTGGACTCATGACCCAGACGCTCACCCGGCGCTCGGGACTGGAGCGGATCACTCCCCGCAGGACCCGGGTCGGACTGGTGTCCGGCGGGCTCGGCGCCTACTGGCCGCAGTTCCCGGCGCTCCTGCCGCAGCTGGAGCGGTCCGCGCGCCGGGTCTCGGAGAAGCTGTCCGCGCTCGACTGCGAGGTCGTCGACGTCGGCTTCATCTCCGACGCGCAGGAGGGCGCCGCCGCCGCGGACCGGCTGCGCGCCGCCGACTGCGACCTCATCGTCGGCTTCCTGACGACGTACATGACCGCCACCATGCTGGTGCCGGTCGCCCAGCGCAGCGGTGCACCGGTGCTGCTGCTCAACCTCCAGCCCACCGAGGCGATGGACCACGCGAGCTTCGACACCGGAGCCTGGCTGGCCTACTGCGGTGCCTGCCCGCTGCCGGAGATGGCCAACGCGTTCGCGCGCGTCGGAGTCGACTTCCGGTCGGTGTCGGGGTACGTCGAGGACGACCGGGCCTGGGCGCGCATCACGCGCTGGGTCAAGGCGGCCGGTGTCCGGGCGGCGTTCCGGCACGGTCGGCACGGGCTGATGGGCCACCTGTACCCGGGAATGATGGACGTCTCGGTCGACCCCACGCTGGTGTCCGCCCAGCTCGGCGGGCACGTGGAGGTCCTCGAGATCGACGACCTGCGGGTCCGGGTCGAGAAGGTCACCGAGACCGAGACCGACGCCCGCATGGAGCTGGCGCGCGAGGTGTTCACCCTCGACGACTCGGTGGTCACCGAGGACTTCCGCTGGGGCGCCCGGGTGTCGGTCGCGCTGGACCGGCTGGTCGACGACTTCTCGCTCGACTCGCTGGCCTACTACCACCGGGGCCTGGACGGCGAGGCCCACGAGCGCGTCGGCGCCGGGCTGATCCTGGGTGCCTCGCTGCTGACCGCCCGGGGGATCCCGACGGCCGGTGAGTTCGAGCTGCGCACGTCACTCGCGATGCTGGTGATGGACCGGCTCGGCGCCGGTGGGTCGTTCACCGAGCTGCAGGCACTGAACTTCCTCGACGATGTCGTGGAGATGGGACATGACGGTCCCGCGCACCTGGCGATCAGCTCCGGCAAGCCGATGCTGCGAGGGCTCGGGGTCTACCACGGCAAGCGCGGCTGGGGCGTCTCGGTGGAGGCCGAGGTGCAGCACGGACCGGTCACGCTGTTCGGTCTCGGCCAGCTGCGCGACGGCACCTTCGTCGGGGTCGCCTCCCAGGGAAGGACCGTGCCCGGACCGCTGCTGGCGATCGGGAACACCACCTCCCGCGTGGACTTCGGTCGCAACCCCGGCGAGTGGGTCGACGAGTGGTCGGCCACCGGCATCGCGCACCACTGGGCGCTCGGCACCGGGCACCGGGTGGACGAGCTGCGCGCGGTCGCCGACCTCCTCGGCATCGAGCTGCGGGTGGTCTGAGGTGACGGCCTCCCCGGCCCTGCGCCTCGCAGCGGTCGACCTCGGGGCCTCCAGCGGCAGGGTGATCGTCGGGACCGTCGGCCGAGGCACGCTGGACCTCGAGGAGGTCCACCGGTTCTCGAACGGCCCGGTGCAGGCGCCGGACGGGAGCCTGCACTGGGACGTCGGCCGGATCCACCGGGAGGTGCTGGCCGGCCTGCGCGCCGCGGGACCGGTGGACGGGATCGGCATCGACTCGTGGGCCATCGACTACGGGCTGCTCGACGCGTCCGGGCAGCTGCTCGGGGACCCGTACTGCTACCGCGACGGGCGCACCGCCGGGATCCCCGACCGGGTGCGGGCCATGGTCTCCGACGAGGAGCTCTACGACGTCACCGGCGTGCAGCACCTGCCGTTCAACACCATCTACCAGCTCCTCGCCGATCCCGCCCTCGACCGGGCGGCGACGATGGTGTTGGTCCCGGACCTGCTCGGCTTCTGGCTGACCGGGCAGATCGGCGCCGAGGCCACGAACGCGTCGACGACCGGGCTCTACGACGTACGCCACCGCGCGTGGGCGGGCCGGCTGGCCGACCGGGTCGGACTACCGGCCGGACTTCTTCCGCCGCTGTGGCGACCCGGCGACATCGTCGGGAAGCTGCTGCCGGAGGTGGCCGCGGGCACCGGACTGGCCGCCGGGACCCCGGTCATCGCGGTCGGGTCGCACGACACCGCCTCCGCGGTCGTCGGCGTGCCCGCGGCGCACGGGTCCGCGTTCGGCTACATCTCCTCGGGCACCTGGTCCCTGGTCGGGGTGGAGCTCGACGAACCGGTGCTGACCGCGGACGCGCGGGCCGCCAACTTCAGCAACGAGGGCGGCGTCGACGCGACGATCCGGTTCCTGCGCAACGTGATGGGACTGTGGGTGCTCTCCGAGAGCCTGTCCACCTGGGGCCTGGACACCAGCCGGGACCTGCCCGGGCTGCTCGCCGACGCCGAGCAGGCGACCCCGTTCGGGCCGATCGTGGACGTCGACGCACCGGACTTCCTGCCCCCCGGTGACATGCCGGCGCGGATCCAGGCCGCCTGCCTGAGCACCGGACAGACCCCACCGTCGACCCGGGGTGAGACGGTGCGGTGCATCGCCGAAAGCCTGGCACTGGCCTACCGGCGACAGGTCCGTGCGGCCGAACGGCTCAGCCGCCGCCGGATCGAGGTCGTGCACGTGGTCGGAGGCGGAGCCCGCAACGACCTGCTCTGCCGGCTCACCGCCGACGCCTGCGGCCGACCCGTCCTTGCCGGGCCGGTCGAGGCCACCGCGATCGGCAACCTGCTCGTGCAGGCCCGCACCCTGGGCGCCGACCTCCCCGACCTGGCCACGATGCGCGCCCTCGTCGCCGACACGCACCCGGTCCGCCGCTACCAGCCGGCCGGCGCCCCGGACCCGTGGGACCGGGCGGAGCGGCGCCTCGTGTAAGGCCCTCGGCGCTGGGCACTGGGTCCCGGTCCTCGGTCGTGACGCGTCGAACCAGCAGAGAGGGAGGCGACGATGAAGGTCGGAGCCAAGGAGACGACCGGCTGGAAGGCGACCATCTCGGTCGCCATGTCGAACTACATCGAGGCGGGTTCGATCATCGCCATCGCGGTGAGCCTCACCGCCTGGCAGAAACAGTTCGGGGTCGGCGACTTCGCGATCGGCTTGCTGGCTGCGATCAGCGCGAACGCCTTCGGTGCGGCGGGCGGCGCCCTGATCGGTGGCTGGCTGTGCGACAAGTACGGCCGCAAGTTCATCTACACCTACGACCTCATCGTCTACATGGTGGGCGTGCTGGTCGCCGCGTGCGCCCTCAGCTACGCGATGCTGCTGGTCGGCTTCCTGCTCACCGGCCTGGCGGTGGGCGCCGGAGTGCCGGCGTCCTGGACCTACATCGCGGAGGAGGCACCCGCCGACGCCCGGGGCCGCCATGTCGGCACGGCACAGCTCGCCTGGTCGATCGGCCCCGCCGTCGGCTTCGCGCTGGCGATCGCCGTCGTGCCCCTCGGGCTGCTGGGGAACCGGCTCATCTTCGCGCACCTCTTCGTGGTCGCCTTCGTCACCTGGTGGCTGCGACAGGGGCTGCACGAGTCGGTCGCCTGGACCGACGAGCAGGCGCAGCCCCGGACCGGACCCGTGGTCGGGAGCCTGCGGGGTCTGCTCAGCCACCGGCGCAACGTCACGGCGCTGCTCTTCCTGTTCGGGGTCTACGGCTTCTGGAACCTGGTCGCGGGGCAGGCCGGCATCTTCATGCCGCGCCTCTACTCCTCGGCCGGCCTCACGAGCCCGTCGGCTCAGTTCGCCCTCCAGGTGCTCGTCTGGAGCTGCACAGCGCTGGCGACCTGGTTCGGGTTCATGCGGTTGGCCGACCAGATGAGCCGACGCACCCTCTACATCATCGGCGCCGGGATGGGTGTCGTCGCCTGGGCACTGCTGTCCTACGGCGGCGGCTCGATCTCGGTGCTGCTGGCCTTCGCGGTCATCTGGGGCACGTCGGCCGGCATCGGGGCGCAGGCCTTCTACAGCGTGTGGGCCAGCGAGCTGTTCGCCACCCGCTACCGCGCCACGGCCCAAGGGGTGCTGTTCTTCGCGGCACGGGTGGCGGTGGGGCTGCTGAGCTATGTGTTCCCCACTCTGCTGGCGGCCAAGGGTGTGCCCTTCGTCGGGACGCTGATGCTGGTCTTCCTCGTCGCGGCACTCGTGGTCGGGGCCGTGTGGGCGCCCTCGACCCAGGGGATGTCGTTGCACGACATCGAGCAGGAGCGCTCCCGGGAGAGGAGTACGGTGTGAGCCCGGCGACGACGTCGGACGGTTCCGAGCTGGAGGTCGAGCGCTGATGCGGGTGGCGTTGATGGTGACCTGCGTGAACGACGCGATGTTCCCGGACACCGGCAAGGCCGTCGTGCGGCTGCTTCGCCGGCTCGGCGTCGACGTCGACTTCCCGACCGGCCAGACGTGCTGCGGTCAGCCGATGGTGAACACCGGCTACCTCGACGAGGCGGTGCCCGTCGTACGCACCTTCGTGCACGCGTTCGCGGGCTACGACGCCGTGGTGACGCCGTCCGGGTCGTGTGCCGGGTCGGCGCGGCACCAGCACTCGATCGTCGCGCGCCGCTCGGGCGACGCAGGTCTGGAGAAGGCGGTCGCCGAGGTGTCGCCGAACGTCTACGAGCTCTCGGAGTTCCTCGTCGACGTGCTCGGCGTGGCGGACGTCGGGGCCTACTTCCCGCACACCATCACCTACCACCCGACGTGCCACTCGCTGCGGATGCTCGGCGTCGGGGACCGGCCGATGCGTCTGCTCAGGCAGGTGCGCGGCATGCGGATCAAGGAGCTGCCGGCCGCGGAGCAGTGCTGCGGATTCGGCGGGACGTTCGCGCTGAAGAACTCCGACACGTCGGTGGCGATGGGCAACGACAAGGCCCGGCACGTCGGCGAGACCGGCGCCGAGATCCTGGTGGCCGGGGACAACTCGTGCCTGATGCACATCGGCGGGATGCTCTCCCGGCAGCGGTCCGGGGTCCGGGTGATGCACCTCGCGGAGGTGCTTGCCTCCACCGAGGACGCCGACCCGCCGATGCATCCAGTCGAGGCCCATCCCGTGGACGCCTCCCGCTCCGACATCGGAGGCAGGGTGTGAGTGCGACCTTCGTCGGGATGCCGGCGTTCCCGGTGGCAGCGCGCACGGCGCTCGCCGACACGCAGCTGCGGGCCAACCTGGCGCATGCGACGGGCACGATCCGCGCCAAGCGGGCGAAGGTGGTCGCCGAGGTCGACAACTGGGAGGAGCTCCGGCTCGCGGCCGCGGGCATCAAGGACAACACCCTGTTGCACCTCGAGGAGCACCTGGTGCGGCTCGAGGAGTCACTGACCAGGCAAGGCGCCGTCGTGCACTGGGCGCGTGACGCGGCCGAGGCGTGCACGATCGTGGCGGACGTCGCCAAGTCCCACGGCGTCGACGAGGTCGTCAAGGTCAAGTCGATGGCGACCGGTGAGATCGAGCTGAACGAGGCCCTCGCGAAGGAGGGCATCGCGGCCTGGGAGACCGACCTGGCGGAGCTGATCGTCCAGCTCGGCGACGACCTGCCGAGCCACATCCTGGTGCCGGCCATCCACCGCAACCGCGCCGAGATCCGCGAGATCTTCCTCTCCCACATGGCGGCTGCGGGTCGCCCGGCGCCTGACGACCTCACGGACGAGCCGGCGCGTCTGGCGGACGCCGCCCGCCTGCACCTGCGCGAGAAGTTCCTCCGCGCCAAGGTCGGGGTGTCCGGCGCCAACTTCGCGGTGGCCGACTCCGGCACGCTGGTGGTCGTGGAGTCCGAGGGCAACGGGCGGATGTGCCTGACCCTGCCCGAGGTGCTGGTGACGGTGGTCGGCATCGAGAAGATCGTGCCTACCTGGGCGGACCTCGACGTCTTCCTGCAGCTGCTGCCGCGTTCCTCGACCGGGGAGCGGATGAACCCCTATACCTCCACCTGGTCGGGTGTCACGCCCGGCGACGGGCCGCAGGAGGTGCACGTCGTGCTGCTCGACAACGGCCGCACCCGGGCGCTCGCCGACGACGTGGGCCGCCAGGCGCTGCGCTGCATCCGCTGCTCGGCGTGCCTGAACGTGTGCCCGGTCTACGAGCGCACCGGTGGGCACGCCTACGGCTCGGTCTACCCCGGCCCGATCGGCGCGATCCTCAACCCGCTGCTCAAGGGCGTCGGTGTGGACGCGCAGACCGACTCGCTCCCCTACGCGTCCTCGTTGTGCGGCGCGTGCTTCGAGGCCTGCCCGGTCCGCATCGACATCCCGTCGGTCCTCGTCGACCTCCGCGCCCAGGTGGTCGACTCGCACCGCGGCGACCGGTTCCCCAAGGCGGAGGCCCTGGCGATGAAGGCGACCGCGCTGGCGTTCGGGTCGGGGGGCCGGCTGGGTGCCGCCGAGAAGGCGTCCGGCCTGGTCGGCCGCCTGCTCGGGGGTGGCGGCAGGCGACGGCTGCCCGGCGGTCGGAAGCTCCTGGGTCGGCTGCCGGGCCCCGGCGCGGCCTGGACCGACGCCCGCGACCTGCCCACGCCGCCCGCCGAGTCGTTCCGGGCCTGGTGGAAGCGGACGGGAGGTCGGGGATGAGCGCCCGTGACGACATCCTCGCCGGAGTACGACGGGCGCTGCGCGAGGCCGACACCTCCCCGGTGCACGTCTCACGCGGCTACCGGGACACCCGCCCCGCGGACGTGCACCTGTTCGTGGAGCGGGTCGAGGACTACCGCGCGGTCGTGGTCCGCTGTGCCCTGGACGAGGTCGAGGCGCGGATCTCCGACGCGCTTCCGCGGGACGCTCGCGCGGTGGTGCCCGACGGGCTGCCGTGGCGGGTGCCGGGCTCCGTGGCCGACGACGGGCTGAGCGCGCTCGACCTCGACGACGTGGACGCCGTGGTCACCGGAGCGACGGTCGGCATTGCCGAGACCGGGACGATCGTGCTCTCCCACGGCCCGGGCGAGGGGCGCCGGGCGCTGACCCTCGTCCCCGACCTGCACGTGTGCGTCGTGCGCGCCGACCAGGTCGTCGCCGACGTGCCGGACGCGTTCGCGGTGCTGGACCCTGACCGGCCCACGACCTGGGTCAGCGGCCCGTCGGCGACCAGCGACATCGAGCTGGACCGGGTCGAGGGCGTGCACGGCCCCCGGCGGCTGCACGTCATCGTCGCCGGCTGAGGGCCCCAACGGCGGTCCCGGCGGCCGGCGACCGCTCGGACAGGCGCTCGCCCCGACCTGACGAGGGCTGCCCGCCTGAAGATGCATCCGCTGCCTCTCGAGTGCCTGTCCGAGCGGCTGCCCTCGACGCCCCCGCCCTGCCGGCTCGTCGCAGCTGTGGATGACCGTTCGCGCGCACAGCCCGGGCAGGGCAGCCTGTTCGCCATGAGAGCGGACCGCGCAGTGGAGCTACTCGGAGGCGTCGCGGACACCGCGTCATTGCTTCGGCTGACGACGCGGGCGCGGCTTCGATGGGCGGTGCGCCGCGGTCTGGTCATCCGGACCGGTCGCGGGCGCTATGCGTCACCGGGCGTCGACGAGGCGCTGCAGGCGTCGCATCGGCTCTCCGGCGTGCTCGTGGAGGACAGCGCCGCGCAGTATCACGGATGGGAGATGAAGCACCGACCTGCGAGCGCGTGTGTGGCGGTGCCTCGCAAGAGGAACGTGCTCCCTGAGCGGCGGCGTGGGGTGCGGGTCCGCTGGGTCGACCTCGCAGCCTGCGACGTGAGTGGTCGGGCGACCGTCCCCGGATCGACGGTGACGTGGTGTGCGGCGCGGTTGCCGTTCGACGAGGCGCTCGCGATCGCCGACTCCGCGCTGCGGCACCTCGACGTCACCAAGGCGGAGCTGCTTCGGCGGGCCGAGGCGATGCCGGACCGCTACCGGGCCCGGTGCCTGCACGTCGCCGAGCACGCGGACGGGCGGGCGGCCAACCCGTTCGAGTCGGTGCTCCGGGCGATTGCACTCGGCGTCGACGGCCTCGACGTCGAGCCACAGGTGTGGGTCGACGACGTCGGCCGGCCGGATCTGTTGGACCGGGTCCTCGGGCTGGTCATCGAGGCCGACTCGTTCGAGTTCCATGGGCGCCGGCAGGCCATGAAGCACGACTGCGAGCGCTACAACGCCTTCGTGGTCGGCGGGGACGTCTGGTGCTGAGGTTCAGCTGGGAGCACGTGATGCTGGAGCCGGACTACGTGCGGCGGGTGCTGGTGGCGATGGTGGAACGCGGCTCGGCACGACCGCTGGGACGGGCACTCGAGGTGCCAGAGGACGCCCGCTCCGCCTGAACCAGCCGGATCGGTCGCTCGAGTGCCCGTCGGAGCGGCTGCATGTGCAGCCACCCGCCGGGGTACCCACCGCCGCATGAGTGAGAAGAAGCTGAGCAAGGGCGACCAGGTCGAGTGGAACAGCCACGGGAGCAAGGCCGAGGGGAAGGTCGAGAAGAAGATCACCAGTGAGACCGAGGCCGGGGGACGCACGGTGAGGGCCTCCACGGACGAGCCGCAGTACCTCGTCAAGAGCGACAAGAGCGGCGGCGAGGCCGTGCACAAGCCAAGCGCCCTGAAGAAGAAGTGAGCGCCTCGCACAGCAGCGTCGCCGAGGTCTGGGACGACTGGCAGGACGCCGTCAACATGACGGCCAAGCAGCTCGGGGACTGGCTCGCGACCGACGAGTCGAGGTCGGTGGGCCAGCAGGAGAAGGACGGTGAGGCCACCGGGCACAAGTCCGGGCGCCGGATCGTGGAGATCCTGCGCACCAGGAAGGCCGATCTCACCGACGATGACGTCGCGCACATGCGCACGGTCGTCGGCTACGTCCATCGGCACCTCGAGCAGCGGCCGTCCGGCGACGTCACGGACACCCGGTGGCGCTACTCCCTGATGAACTGGGGACACGACCCGCTGGCCGGCTAGTGTCGCGGCGTTCCCGGCCCCCGGGACTGACCACGGGCGGACAAGGATCGGACTCGCAATGTGGAGGCCGATGACCTGGGAGCACCCCGCGCACCTTCGACCCAGCAGACGCCACGCCGCTCGAACCCGAGATCACCGACGTCCCGGCGCTCCTCTCAGTCGCCGAGACGCCGATGCACGAGATGACCCCGCCTCGGGCCCGCGAGTCGTTCGCCACGCTCGTCGTCGGCGGGCGGCGCCCGGAGGACGTGGTCCCCGTGCGGTCCGTCGAGGAGGTCGGCTCCTTCGACATGGGGCCCGCATCGGCCGCCGCCCGAGCCGCGGTGCTGGTCACCTGCGCGATGCTCGACGAGGTGCTGCACCCCTGACCCTGGCGGCGGCCACCGCTCAGGACAGCCGCTGGATGTGGGTGGAGAAGTTGCCGTAGAACGTCCGCGTCCCGCCACAGGTGTGGTCCGTGACGAAGCGGCTGAAGGTGCACGAGTGAGCGATGTACTCGTTGGCCACGAAGAACCGACGCCCGTCCCACGCGGCACCCCCGTAGTCGCCCCAGCGGGGCCGGATGCTGGGCTGCTTGGTGTCGGCACAGTTGAAGGCGAGGTACTCGCAGAAGCCGTCCTCGGGGGCTGCTCCCGCTCCTGCGATGTGCACGGCTGCGCCAGGCCTCGCGGACCACGTCGAGTACCCGGCCGAGGGGTACCAGCTGTCACCGGTGAGGGTGAACCCCACATAGCCGTTGCTCGAGGGGTCGGTGGCGATGGCCGGGTAGGTCACGTTCCCGTGGGCCACGCCGACGTACCCGTTGCCGGACAGCGTGCTGTCACCGCCGGACGCGTGG
The DNA here is from genome assembly GCA_025934895.1 of Nocardioidaceae bacterium. Lineage (GTDB taxonomy): Bacteria > Actinomycetota > Actinomycetes > Propionibacteriales > Nocardioidaceae > Nocardioides_B. The sequence continues at coordinate 20,385 of JAICWH010000067.1, forward strand.
ATCGTGAACCACTCGAACCCGGCCTGCACGTTGCCGGAGACCTGCATCGCGGTGTCGAGCGCCGCGGTGACGGTGCCGTTGGCGTACACCGCGGTCATCAGGCGGGTGTCGGAGGAGTCGAGGCCGCCCTCCTGCTCGTTCGAGTAGGGCCCCCCCAGGCCGTCCTCGCACTCCACGACCAGGCAGTCGCGCAGTGGCACCGAACCGGCCTTCTGGTTCGACAGCGGGGGGATGCCGTAGCTGCCGACAGCCAGCGTCGTCTCGTGCAGAGCCAGGTCGGGAGTGCCGCCCAGGCTCGCAGTGTTGCTGATCCACCACTGTCCGAGCTGCGACGAGCTGCTGGTGAAGTCCGCCGGCCTGGCCTCCTCGGCGGCGAACGAGGACACGAAGTAGATCGTGCCGTTGTTGGTCCGGGCATAACCGGTGCCGGCCGTCTGTGCCGGGAGCAGGGTGAACCCGACCCGGAGGGGTCCGGACGTCGCGGGCACCCGCACGTTCTCGAAGTGCACCAGGTTCGTGGCGGCTGCACCGGTGACGACCTTGGTCTTGCTCAGGGCGTAGACCTGGGCACCGTTGAAGTTGTTGCCGAAGGCGCCGGGCGCGTCGGAGGAGAAGGGGTACTCGTTGGTGGTGAGGAAGACCCCGTGCGCGTCAGTGGCCAGGTGCGGGTAGTCGCCGATGCACGGGCAGTCGGTGTGTGACGGGGTCCCGCCGCTGCCGTCGTCGGTGACGTCGATGGTGTAGATGTTCCAGCCGCCACGCGGGTCGCTGGTCTTGCTGACCGCGAGGTCGAGCCAGTCCTTGCCGGTCAGGGCGCCCGTCTTGGGGTCGACGTCGAGGGTCAGCTCGGTGGCGAAGAAGCGCCGGCTTCCGGCGTCGAAGACACAGCTTGGATCGGTGGTGAGCTGTGCCGCGGGCTCCTTGAAGAAGTCGTTCAGGTAGGCGGTTCCCTGACGGGCGCCGGTCGGGCTGTAGACGCGGACGACGCTGTTGATCATCTCGAACACGTGGCCGCCGCCGGCGCACAGGCCCTGGTCGGGTGGTTCGAGGGAGAAGCCGGCGTACTTCTGGTTGTCGTACTCGTTGAGACCCTCCCAGCCCTTGACGGCGCCGGGGCGGTTCTTCTCGACGGCACTCGCAGAGACGACCGGCAGCCAGGAGGGTTGGACGGCCATCACCCGGGCGCCCTGCGGGTTGCGGACCACCCTGGGCCGAGGTGACTGGCTGCGGTCCGCGAAGCGTTGCAGGGTGCCGTCCTCGGTCAGGTTGATCGCGCCTCCACCCGTGTGGACGGTGGAGGTCGGAAGCGTCGTGGTGCTCGCGCGCAGGTGGACCTGGGACGTGGTCGTCGCCGCAGCAGCGCGGGCAGGTGCCGCCGTCGCCGCGCCGGAGATGCTCGCCAATCCGGCCGCCATCAGCGCCACAGCCGCCGGTAACGCCAGAGCACGCACATGCCTTCTTCTGGTCATACCCCACCCCTCACATAGTCCCCGGAAATGCAACATAACGCTTTACCGTGGATTCGTACATGCCTCGAACGTCATCCCGGCCGTCGCGGGTGGATGAGGCGGGACGAGGCATGCTGGACATCGAGATCCCTCGTCCGCATCGGAGGACCATGACCACGCTGTCCCTTGCTGCTGTGCTCGCCGAGCCTGCCCGTCGTACGCCGGAGGGGTTGGCCGTCGTCCAGGACGACCTGCGGGTGACCTACGCCGACCTGTGGAGGCAGGCGCGACAGCACGCCGCAGCGCTGCAGGCGCACGGCGTGCGTCCCGGCGACCGGGTAGCGCTGCTCGCGCCGAACGTCGTCGACTTCGTCCGCGCCTACTACGGCATCCTGGCCGCCGGCGGGGTGGTGGTACCGGTGCCGACCCTGCTCAACGCAACCGAGGCCGCCTACCTCGTGCGGCACTCCGGCGCGCGGTCGCTGCTCTACGACGCCTCCTTCACGGCCGTGGCGACCGAGGCCGCCGGCGGGGTCGGGGTGCCGGCCTGGGAGATCGCCGGCCTGGGCGCCGAGGAGCTCGAACCGGTCCGCACCTATGTGGCACGCGAGGCCGAGGACGTCGCGGTGATCTTCTACACCAGCGGAACCACGGGTCGACCCAAGGGCGCGCTGCTCACCCACCTGAACCTCGTGCTCAACTCGACTGTCAACGCCTTCGACGCCAACCCGATCCTGCGCAGCGACGTGGTGATGGGCTCGCTGCCGCTCTTCCATACGTTCGGCCAGACGGTGTCGATGAACTCGGCGTTCCGGGTCGGCGCGACGATGCTGCTGCAGCCCCGCTTC
>JAICWH010000005.1 GCA_025934895.1 Nocardioidaceae bacterium
CGCCACCTGCCCGAAGTGGCTCGGTGAGGACGACGAAGGGCGTCCGATCCCGTGCCTGCGCTGCAAAACCCACCTCGCCACCGGATCCCACATCCCTGACTACCGAGCCGACCGACCCGTATCAGACCGCGCCCGCGCGGCCATCGAGAGAGAGAACCACCGCAATGCCTGAACTGCTCGCCATCCTGGCCCACCTGCTGCATCACCCGATCGCCGAGATCCCGCTGCACGCCGAGCGCTGGGGCGCGTGACCGTCATGAGCTATGACCACGGACCAATCGACACCTACGAAATCATCTGGGCTTCAGGGCATGTCGAGTACATCCAGGCACATCAGGTGCTGATGCCGCCCGAGGATCTCCCGTTTCACCTCGGTGGCGGTCTGTTCGGGAGGACCGCTACCGAGGTGAAAGCCCCACGCCGCGCCTGGACATTCCACGGCGAGATCGACGGCCGTTGGCGACTCGTGCTCCACGCGCCCGCCGAGGACATCCGCTCGGTGCGGAACGTCACCCACACCCAGGACCGCGCCGAGGGTGTGCGATGAGCCGAGGCCAGAAACCGCGCACTCTCGCCTACTTCCCGCGCATGCGAAACCGCAACCCGGGACGCCCGCGCCTGTGGACGTTCGTGGCCTACGACCAGCACCGGCAACCGATCCACCGGCCGCGCAGCGCACGCAACCGGCGTAGGCCGCGCGCTGTCGCATGCTGGTGCGGGCCCAGCAACGACCTCCCCGCCGAATGGCTCGCTTGGCTTCGGGAGGGACGGCGATGACCCGCTCCCGCGCCAGCGCGAAATCCGCCGGCACCCGCCACGAAAGTTCGATCGCCGCCTATCTCGCCGAGCACGTCGACGACCGCATCGAACGCCGCGCGAAAACCGGCGCGAAGGACCGCGGCGACATCTCCGGACTGCGTACGCCCGGCGGCGGCCGGATCGTCGTCGAAGCCAAGAACGTCAGCCGCATCAACCTCGCCGGATGGGCGGCCGAAGCCGAAACCGAGCGCGGCAACGACGACGCGCTTGCCGGGATCGTCATCCACAAACGGCACGGCGTCGGCGACCCCGGCGCCCAATGGGTGACATGCACGCTCGCTGACCTCGTCGCCATCCTGACCGGTCGCCGACCCGAGGAGAAATGATGCGCGGCTACATGGTCATGGTCTTCGGACTCGAGACCCGGAAGTACTGGGAGCCAGCATGGCTCGAACTGTTCACCCGAAAACGCGACGCACAGAAGAAGCTGCGCCAGATGCGCGCCGAGCACCACCGGCCCGAACTGCGCTGGGGCATTACGCCGATCCAAATCGCCGAGGAGAAGTGACCGTGACCATGAACGAATACCGCACCCCCGCAGGCGAAACGGTCCGCGTCGGCGACCACTTCCGCGACAGCCGCAAGAGCAACATCCGCACCCTGCGCGTCGACTCGATCGAGACCCGCCACGCGGGCGAGCACGCGTACGTCGTCGCGCACTGCATCGTCGTGCGCCAGGAATACGACGGGGAGGTCACCACACCGATGCGCTCCACCTCGATGGACGCCGACCGGCTCGTCAGCCGCGCATTCGTGCGCGTCCAGCAGTAGACCGCCCCCGACCAGGACAGGAGTCACGTCATGGACGAAAACGACACCGCGAGCGCGGAAGTAGTCCACCTCGAGAGGCTGCACGCCATGCTCACATGGCCGAATCCATACCTGCCGGAGATCATCGACGGCAGGACCGGGCTCGGCGTCGATCAGGGATGGCGGGAAATCGGCTACCTCAAGCGCGGCGCAGGCGTCCCGTTGACGTCCAGCCGTGATAGCTACCGGATGCCGAAGCATCCGATCATCGCGGAGGTCGCGGAGCTCGAGATCGACGCGGATACGGCGCGCATGCTCCTCGGCATCCCGCCCGGATTCCCGATGTGGTACCGGCCCGAACGGCTCGCGCTGCCCGCCGGACGGTCGTCATGATCATGGATCCTCGATGCGTCTGCGGCCACGGCCGCGCCCAGCACAGCGAAGTGTTCGGCCTGTGCAAGGGCCTGAAACTGCCGCTGCCACCCGACTGGAATGTGCCATCCGGGCGGCAAATCAGCTGCGAATGCGTGCAATTCCAGCGCACTGTGTACCGACCCGCGCGCAGCGCCGAGGAGATCCAGCACCGCGCCGAGGTGTTCCGGCGGTTCATCTGCGCCTACGTCGAAACGTTCTGCCTGTGCGCGCTGGCGTTCATCGTGCCGCTCGGCCGCATCCGACGCCGCGCCGCCCAAGCCGTCTACGACTACGAGGAGATCGCCAGCGAGATGGCGCGCCTCGGGGAATGGGGAATGTCGTGACCGCTCTCGAATGCGCCGAATGCGGCCGCGCCCTCGGCCACAACGCCGTCATCTGCCGCGACTGCGTCGACGGCCTCGCCGAGCAGCTGCTCATGGTGCCCGCGCTGATCGGCGAACTGACCGTCACCCGCGCCGGACTCGGCCGCAGCGGACCAGCCGCCGCTGGCGGACGCCCGGCCGAAACACCGCTGCCGATCCGGATGCGCGGGAAATCGTTCCCCGGACAGAGCGCGGTGCGCCGCCTCGAAACCAGCGTCATCGGCTGGGCGCGCATCATCGCCGAGGACCTCGGCGTGATACCCGCCGTCGGTATCGCCTCGCTCGTGCAGCTCACCCAAGACCACCGGCGCCTGCCCGGCAGCGCCGTACGTCCGGACGGCAGCGCGCTCGCCGAGCCCGTCACCGCGGTCGAACAGGCCGCCGTGTGGCTCGCCCAGCACCGGCAGCAGATCGCGCGGCACGAGGCAGCGGCCGAACTCGCCGGCGACGTACGCGCCGCGGTCACGCAGCTCGCCGCCGTCATCTGGCCGACGCCGCGGCAGTACCTCGGGCTGTGCGACACCAAGAACGCGGACACGCTCGAGGTGTGCGGGCAAGAACTCCGCGCCGAGGCCGGAGCAACATACGTGCGATGCCGCCGCTGCCGGTGGCAGCACGACGTGGCCACGCTGAAACGCGAAGCGCTGGGCACCGCCGAGAACCGGCTGTACAAGCTCGACGACATCCGGCGCATCCTCGACCAGCTCGGGCATCCGGTACCGCGCCCGACGCTGTACCGGTGGGCCGCGAACCGGCGCATCGAGTCGCACGGATGGGAGCATCGCGACGGGTACGGGACACGCATCACCGACCACCGCATCCAGCGAGGCGACGCGCAGGTGTACCGGCTCGGCGACGCACTGAAACTCGCCGTGCGCGGCGAACTCGAGGGAGGATCGGCAGCGTGAGCAATACGGCTTCGATGATCAAGTGCTGGTTCGTTGTCCGGCATCCCTCGACGACGCATCCCGGAACCTACCGCTACCAGCGCATCTGGCTGAATGCACCGGGTGCGTCCGACGGGGGGATGCTCACCATGCACCCGCCAGCCATGGGTGACACGCTGTTCCTGGCCGATCAGACGACCGGTGTCGCTGGCAGTTACAGAGTCATCGCTCGGGACTGGTCGCCCAATGAGTACGGGTCGTCCAACTGGCCGCTCGGAGAGAGTCTTCCGAAGCAACCGGCGCTGCTTCAGCTTCTGCTCGAAACGGCCGAAGGGTTCTTCCAGAACGAGGAGCCGAGCGATGAGGACCAGGGAGGATCAGCAGCGTGAGCGATGTGTACGTGGTTGTGGAGATAGACGAAGGCGAAGGCGACCTCGAGCACATCCGTGGCGTCTTCACCGAGTCCCGTCTCGCGGAGTCGGCAGCGGAGGAAATGCGCGCCGACTGGGCTGGAACCGGTCTCGGCGCGAAGGTCGCGGTGCAGGTGTGGGAGGCGAACAAGCTGTACGGACACCGCACGAAAACCAGCTACGCCCTGATCAACGACGCACCGCACCGGTCCAACCGCCAATGGAATGTGCGCGAATACATGCTGGTAGATGCCGAACTGGGTGACCCCGACGAGTCGGTCGTCTGGTGCAAGATCGGCCCCTTCGGCGGTCAGCGCGATCAAGTGCAGGTCTACGCGCCCACCATCGAACGAGCCACCGAGATGATGCGCGAAGCGATGGAGAGCTACACGCCGGAGGCGCACTCGTGACCATCGAGGAGTTCATCGAGGCCCGGCTCGCCGAGGATGAGGCGACCGCTCATGCTGCGACCCAAGGCGATTGGGAGTGGCAACAGCACAACACCGATGAATGGTGCCTGCGCGCGGGCGACGCGTCTGTGATCCGCGCGGTCAGCTACGAGACACCTTGTCTCGAGGTTGGCGACGCGGACGAGGAGCACATCGCCCGCCACGATCCGGCGCGCGTGCTGCGGCAGTGCGCGGCGATCCGGGCAGCCGTCGAAGCGATCGACGAGTTCTGCGACGACCCGTACCCGTCGAAGGTGCGAATCGTCGCCAAGGCGCTGCGGCCGATCGCGGCGATCTGGTCCGATCACCCCGACTACCAGGAAGAATGGGCAGCATGAGCCACGATCGCGTCATTCGGGAACACGTCCAGCAACTCGCGAAGGAAGCTGAAATTCCGGTCAGCTTGCTCGACGGGCCCACCTCGTCGGAAACGTTCCAGGCGTTGACGATTGACGTCGAGCGCGGTAACGAATTCCCCACCGGGCTCGACACGGAACCCATGAGCGAAGACACCGCGAACGAAACCCGCTTCAACGCACGCGGGACCTACTACGGCGACCCGGCAAAGCGTGCCGTCTGGGAGACGGAACAGCGGGCGTGGCTGGAGCACAAGGGGATCAGCGACTTCGAAGTGACCCACGGCGATGGCACCGTCACCATCGCCTACACCTTCACCGGGTCGCCGAAGGACGCGGGCGGTACCGTCGACTAGTCGCGAAACCGTATGCAGTGACACCGAAGCCCCGGGCGAACCTCCCGGGGCTTCACTCATCTTGCGGCCGGTCGCGATTCGACACGCTGACCAGTCACGTTGTCTACCAACCGCGCAGTCTGATGTACAGTGAGACTCGAAACCGCCGCTGACGACCCGACCCCAGAATCGGAACGTCAGCGTTTTTTCATGCCTCGCGCAGCTCGCGCACACACTTCCCTGACCTCGGAGGTCACCCATGCTCGTCAGTCTGTCTGCTCTCGCCGGCGCGTCCCTCCCCGCTCTCGCGACCGCCATCGCGACGCTCATCGGCAGCCTGCTCGGCATCGCACTCTGACGATGATCTTCGGCATCGGTGCCGTCCTCGCGAAGCTCGATGAGGTGCTCGTCGCGCTCGCCAACCAGGCCAGCCGAATCAACCTCCTGCACAACAAGATCGGAGAATTAATCGTGTCCAGCCAGCAAGACGCCGACCAGCTCGCCCAGGCCATCGCCGACGTCGAATCCAAGTGGGAAGCCTGGGCGTCCAACGCTCAGGCCGTCCTGACCAACGTCGAGAACGCCCTGGCCGCCGCGCAGCAGCAGGCAGCCAACGGCGGCACCGTCGACCTCACCGCCGCGCAGAACGCGCTCGCGCAGGCCCAGACCGCTGTCGGCAACCTGCCCACCGAGACCGACCCCACCGTCGCACCCACGCCGACGCCCGACCCGAACGCTGGTGCCTGATCATGAACCTGCTCGAATTGGCCTGGAAGGCCCTGTCGTTCGACGACTTCGCCGTCGAGAAGTTCATCGCTGGACTGCTCGGACTGTGACCCACTGGCATCGGCACCCCGCGGTGCGCACCGGCGATCAACTCACGATCGGCGAGCGCGCCGCGGACGCCACGCGCCGCAACATCGGCAGCTGGCGATTCGTCGGGCTGCTCATCCTGATCATGATGATCTGGATGGCCACCGGTGGATTCGGTGCCGACGCCTTCCCGTTCATCCTGCTGAATCTCGCGCTCTCGACGCTGGCCGGATTGCAGGCGAGCATCATCATGATCGCGCAGAACCGCGCCGATCAGATCTCGTCCGAAGTCGCGCTGCACACGCTCGACAACACGACCAAGCTCGAGCAGCTACTCACCACCAACACCGCGCTCACGCAGCAGGTGCACGACCTCACCACACAGGTGCATCAGCTCGTCGCTGGGCGCACCGCATGAGCCGCACGCCTGAGCAGATCGCGGCCGACGAGGCGCTGACCGAAGCCATCGAGGCCGTCCATCGGGCCTACTTCGCCGACGACGTGCGAGGCGTTCTCGCCGACTACGTCGTGCTGTCGCAGCGGCATTTCTGGGACGACGACGGTGATCCGGTTACCCAGACCTGGATGTGCCCGCGCGACGATAACTCAGTGCCGCTCACACACCTGATCGGGTTGTGCGACTACGCACTCACGCGGTACCGCAAGACCATCGCCGAGGGCGACTGACCACGGTGGCCGATCCGCAGATCAGAGCCGGGCACCGCAGAGCGGATGCGGACCGGCCGCCACACCTGATCAACCGCCGTCGCATCGTGGTGAGACTGCATTGGCTGGCGAGCTATATCGGCTGCGACGCACTCGCCTCGCGCATCCATGGCGTCGCGGATCTCATCCAGAGGAGATGATGATCATGGCAATGGGCAAGCCGCGCAAAGGTGTCGGCTCCGGCAGCGGAACCAGTGCCAACCGCACCGCATCCGGCGGCGTGTCGGCAGCAGCGCGCGCCAAGACTGGCAGCGGCAAGAGCAAGTCATTCCCCCTGCCTGACCAGGCCGCCGCCACATCCGCGATCAACCTGCGCCACAACGGCAAGGACATGACCGCCAAGCAGGTGCTCGACAAGGTCGCCGCCTCGAAGTACGGCAAGAATCCGACCATCAAGGCGAAGATCGCGCGGGCCCGCAAAGTCGACCGCGGCGGGAAGTGACGCCATGGTCGCCGGGCGCGAAGTCACACCACAGGACGCCGAGGCCACCGAACGCCTCCGCGTCTACTGGACCAAAGGTGCAGGCGCCGCCAAGATCCAATGGGGGCAGCCGGGCGACTTCGATCGCTGCGTCGTCGAGCTCGGCAAATACGTCAAGGATCCGAAAGGGTTGTGCGCCAACTACCACCACGAAGCGTTGGGGATATGGCCGGCCACACATGCCAAGATGGTTCGCGACGCCGAAGGTCGCGGGAAGCACGAGCACGGTGTCCGCTGATGCCACGCGCGCCGCGGAAGTGTCCGCATCCCGGCTGCACCGCCCTCATCCGCGGGCACAAATACTGCGACGAGCACACCGAGACCTGGGAAGGCTCGGAATGGAAGCGGCCGCCCGGATGGGACCGCATCCGGCGGGAAGTCCTCGAACGCGACGGCTACAGGTGCCATGAGTGCGGCGGACCCAATGCCGACACCGTCCACCACCGCGTAATGCAGAGCCGCGGCGGAGCAGACGACCCGAGCAACCTCGTCGCCATCCACGACCGCAACCCACCGCACTGCCACCGGACAGTTACCAACCGGCAACGGGTCCGCTGAGGACCCCGGCGGGGAGGTCCCCCCCGCCCCGCCTGCCCCGCATCGGGACGCACTGCCGAAAATGCCGCGTACGGGTTCGGAGAGCCCGCGCCAGCCCCGGAGGAGGTGACCGGCCATGCCTGGACCGCTGCCCAAGCACTCCTCGACGCGCCAGCGCCGCAACGCCACATCGACGCGCGCCGTCCTGCGACCCGTCAGCAACCCTGATATTCCTGACCTGCCCGAATACGTCAAATGGCATCCGGCGGTCGTGGCCTGGTGGCGCGATGCATGGTCGTCGCCGATGGTGCCGGAGTGGACCGAGTCGGACCGTCACGTCTTGGACATGGCCGCGCGCAGCATGCAGACGGTGTGGGCCGAATCGTCCTCGCCAGGCCAGCGCACCATGGCCAGCGCCGAAGTGCGGATGCTGCTGCGTGAGTGCGGTCTGACGCCGATGGCGCGCCGCACGCTCCAATGGGAAGTGGACCGCGGCGAGGAAGCCGAGCAGCGCACCCGCGCCCGGCGTAACGCCGCGGTTCCGCGTGCTGTGCCGGATCCGCGCCAGGGGTATTCGTCGACGGGCTGATCAATGCTGATGATCGTCCCGCCCGACGACGAGGAACCGTTCCCGACGCTGGGCGATCAGGTGTGCGCATTCCTCGAGGAGCGCGCCGTTCATGGTCCGGGCTCGCTGAAGGGCCAGCCGCTCACGCTGGACAGCGACTTTAGATACGCCTTGTACCGGCTGTACGAGCATTTCCCGAAAGGTCATCCGCGCGCGGGCCGTCGCCGGTTCCGCCGCGGCACTGTCTCGCTCAGAAAGGGCTCGGCGAAAACCGAGCTGCTCGCACAGGTCACGTACGCCGAACTGCACCCGGAAAGCCCAGTACGGTTCACGGGTTTCGCCAAGGACGGCTCACTACTCGAGGGACGCCCGGTGGCGAACCCGTATATCCCCATGCTGGCGAACACGCAGGAGCAGGTCGCCGAACTCGCGTACGGCGCGCTGATGGCGATCTGCGAAGACGGCATGGATCCCGAGTTGTTCGATATCGGCCTGGACCGCATCATCCGTCTCGGCGAGCGTGGCGAGGCGGACGGCAAGGCTCTCCCGCTTTCGGCCGCGCCGAACGCTCGCGATGGTGCGCGCACCACGTTCCAGGCGGTCGACGAGCCGCACCGTCTGTACCTGCCGAGCCACAAGGCCGCGATCGAGACGATGCTGGCGAATCTGCCGAAGCGGGCCATGGAGGATCCGTGGCAGATGACGACCGGTACCGCGGGCGAGCTTGGGCAGAACAGTGTCGCCGAGGATGAATGGACCGAAGCGGATCGGATCATGCGTGGCTTGGTGGAGCGGCCGGCGTACTTCTTTTTCCACCGGCAGGCCAGCGACGGCTACGACATGGACAAGTACGAGGACCGTGTTGCGGCGGTTACCGAGGCGTCGGGCCCGGATGTGCGCAAGTGGTCCGACATCGAGGCGATCGCGCAGCAGTGGGACCGCCCGTCAGCGGATCACGCCTACCTCGAGCGGGTGTGGTGTAACAGGTGGGTGGCCTCGGCGGCGCAGGCGTTCGATGTACGCCGCTGGAGTGTGCTTGCTCTGACCGGCGAGCGGATCCCGCGGCGGTCGTGGGTGACGCTGGGGTTCGACGGGGCTCGCTTCCGGGATGCGACGGCGCTGGTGATGACCGACATGAAGACCGGTTTCCAGCAGCTCGAGGGTTTGTGGGAGCGGCAACCGGACGATCCAGAGGACTGGGAAGTCCCCGAATCCGAGGTAACGGAGAAGCTCAAGGAGCTGATGCACGACTATCGCGTGCTGAAGCTGTATGCGGATCCGCCGCATTGGACTTCGACGATCGGCGAGTGGTCGGTGCAGTGGCCGGATGTCGTCGAGGAGTGGTGGACGAACCGCCGCCGGCCGATGTATCGAGCGATCCGGGCGTACCGCGAGGCGATCACGACAGGTCGTGTCTCGCACAACGGTGATCCGGACCTCGAACGGCACATCGGCAACGCCGGGCGTGTGAGCACGAACTTGTGGGACGACATCGACGAGGACGGCTCGCAACAGCGGGTGTGGATTCTGGGGAAGCTGCACCCGGACAGGAAATTCGACGCCGCCATGGCGGCCTGCCTGAGCTGGCAGGCCCGGATGGACAACCTCGGCAATATCCCGAAGCGCCGTCGTGGCGTGGTGGCTCGGATCCGGTGAGGAGGTAGCTCATGACGACTCCCCTGGATACGTCCGGCGGCGCCAGCTTGTACACGGATCCGCCGTTCGGGCCGTCCGATGTCCGCGAGAACGGCGACGGGTGGACCGGTAGGCCGGTGGTATCGGCCGAGCGGCTGGATGCCGCGTGGTGGATGACCTACTTGGCCAATAAGTTCGTCGCTCGGGACCGCACGTACGACTTCGCGGACGACCCGGTCTCGCCGTATGCGCGGCTGCCGATCTACCGGACGCGGCGTCTGCGGATGGACTGGCTCTGGCGCTATTTCATCGGCCGGCCACCGCTGCCGCATCTGAACGCCGAGTACGAAGAGGCGTTTCATCACGTCCTGCGCAAGGCGAATGCCGTCTACGCCCCGATGTGTGTCGATGCGCTGCTGGACCGGATGACGTTGACGGGTGTGCGTACCTCTGCGGCCGATGGGCCCGAGGGCGATGCGATGGCGCAGAGCATCATGCAGGTGAGCGGGTTCGCCGCGGCGATGAAGGACGCGCTCACCTACATGTTCGTCATGTCCGAGGCGTACATGATGGTCGTTCCGGCGATGCCTGATGCGATCGATCAGACGCCGCTGATCACTGCGGAGGATCCGCGTCTCACGATCGGCGAGCCGGATCCGATGAACCCGAACCGGCTGCGGGCGGCGCTGAAACTGGGCTATGACGATGTGCGTCAGCGGGTGGTGGCCTACATCTATCCGGGCGACGGCATGAGGTATCAAGCGTCGCAGTCGGGTACGGGATGGATCGGAATCACGGTCAGCTCATCGGGTTTCGTGTGGGACTGCCCGCCGGTGGCGATGCCGCAGCTCGAGGCGTTCGGCGGCGTCCCGGTGGTCCGGTTGCAGAACGCGCACCAGATGGGCGAGTACGAGAAGCATCTCGATCTGCTGGATCGGATCAACGAGACGATCCTGGACCGGCTGGCGATCACGAAGTACCAGAGTTTCCGGCAGCGTGGCCTGATCGGCGATATCGAGGGCGACGAGGACGACGAGGACTCGCCTGTCGAGCAAATCGACTGGAACAACATCTTTTCCGCGTCGCCGGGCTCGCTGTGGCGGCTCCCGGCAGGCTCGCAGTTCTGGGAGTCGGCGCAAGCCGATCTGACGCCGATCATGAACGCGATCAAGGCTGACGTGATGGAGTTCGCCGCGGTGACGCGCACTCCGCTGCATCTCGTCACGCCGGACGTGGCCACGCAGTCTGCCGAGGGCGCGTCTCTCATGCGTGAGGGCATCGTGTTCAAGGTCCGCGACCGACGCGACCGCGTGAATCCGGCGCTCGTGCAGCTGTGGCAGATGGCGTTCGCGCTGGCGGGGGAGCCGAAGACGTCGGTGCAGATGTTGTGGGGCCCGATAGAGACGTATTCGCTCGCGGAGAAGGGGCAGTTGCTGCAGCAGAGCCGCGGCATCCTCTCGCGGGAGCGCCAGCTCGTCGACATCCTCGAGATGACCCCGGCCGAGGCCGCCGACAACGCACAAGAGCTCGTGCAGGATCAGATTCTCGATTCGCAGCTCACCGTTCCGCCCCCGCCGTCCGTCACGCGGCTTACCGAGCAGATCACCGACCACGGTTCATCCGCGCCGGGGAGCGCTCTGGCACCGACACCGGGGAAGATTCCGTGACCGCGCCTGTCGTGCAGCAGCAAGCGCAAGCCCGGATCGCCGCCGCGAGTTCAGCCGCAGCAGCAGCCGTGGCGTCGGTAAGGGCCGCGCGTGTAAGTGTGTCCGTCGGCGCAGCTGCGGACCGCGCGGCCGGCGTGTTCGGGAAGGGCTCGAGCGCCGACACCGCGCAGGCGGTCGGGGCGGTCGTGAACGCGAACGCCGCAGCTGTACAGACCGCGGTGAAGGTGACCTCGGCGGCGATCGAACGGTTGTGGCATGCAACCGATCCGTACGACGACACCGCGATGCAGGATTTCGCCGCGCAGGCCGGTCGGCTCGTGGTGTCGGCACAGCGCAGCGTGGTGCGCACGACGAATGCGACGCAGGCGATCGTGGCACGCACAGTGGGTTTGCGGGTACCGGGCGCAGTGGATGTCCCCGACGATGTGCGCGGCGCGCATGTGAGTTTCGGTGCCGACGATGTGACGGTGCGCCCGAAGTCTCGGGTGAGTGTGACCTATCAGCCGGAGGCGAAGGGCGACAAGCCGACCCGGGTGACGGTGACGGCGGCGGATGCGCGCCCGGACCAGATTTTCAACCGGGCCGCGGTCGTCTACCGGTATCAGGAGTCGCAGGGTGCGAGCCCGGAGGCCGCGTCGCGGGCGTCGGTGCAGCGGATCGACGACATCGTCGACGGCAATCTCATGCTGGCCCAGCGGCTCGCCGAGCAGCAGACCATGAAACAGGCCGGTGCTACGCATTACCGCCGCGTGATCCATCCCGAGCTGTCGAAGGGCGGCGTGTGCGGCCTATGCGTAGTCGCATCGGATCGGCTCTACAAGATCGAAGCACTGAAGCCGATTCACCTGCGTTGCAAATGCACTGTTGTGCCGGCGGATGAGTCCAGCGATCTGGGGCTCGTCCTGAATCGGGATGACTTCAAGATGCTGTACAGCGATGCGGGTGTCGCGGCCCAGACCGGCGACGGCCGGTACACGAGTGCCCACTTCGAGGCGCACATTGCAAGCGTCGAGGAGAGACGGAAGAAGCGTGGCCGCGCGCCCTTGGGCAAAGCCTATTGGGATCAGGTGGCACAGACGCACAGCGATTTCCTGAAGAAGGGTCGCTACGACGTCATTCAGCATGCCGAGTTCGGGCCCGTCCTTGTCCGCAAGGGCCACGATCCGGTGCCGTATTTCCACGTCGCGGCAGCGGCGTAACCAGTCTTCCGCGTCGTATGCGCGGGCGTCCCGTCATGGGATCCATTTCCGAAATCTCTTACCTGACAAGGCAGAACACTGTGACAGCACCCGCCGAGGGCGGTGCCGCGTCTGCGGCCCCGGCTCCCACACCCAACGACGCCGCTGCCGCTGCGGCGAAGGCTTCCACGGCCACACCCGACCGGGGTTTCCCGGAGGGCACGCCGCTCGAGCAGATGAGTACCGAGCAGCAGCTCGCGTACTGGAAGCACCACAGCCGCAAGCATGAGGACGCGGTCAAGGCGTTCAAGGGCGTCACGCCCGACAAGATCGCCGAATACGAGGCTCGGATCGGAGAACTCGAGGCCGAGAAGCTCACCGCCGACGAGCGGGCGCTCCAGGCGGCCAAACAGGAGGCAGCCGACACCGCATCGGCGGCGGCGAAAGCTGAACTGCTTCCGCAGATTCAGGCGCTCGAGGTGAAGGTGCTCGCCGGAACCATCCTGAACAAGGAGCAGCTCGCGGCGTTCATGGCCATCGCCGACCCCTCGAAGCTCGTCGGCGAGGACAAGCACGCCGACGAAGAGAAGGTGATGGGCCACCTCACCGCGATGTTCGGGCAGCTGTCACGAGGCCCGCAGATCGGCCAACCGCGTTGGCAGAACGCGGGTCAATTCTCCCCGCCTGCGCCCCGGGCTGAGCCGGGTGCTGCTGGGCGCGCCGAAGCGCAGAAGCGTTCCGGCAAAAAGACCACGTAGAGGAGCGTCGAATGTCTTCCGACATTGCGATGGTGACTCGGCAGTACCAGGTCGGCAATCGGCAGTGGTTGCTGTCGGCCGGAAAGTACCGCGCGAACGTCACCTGCGATATCACCAAGTGGGCCAGCTCGCCCACCAATCAAGTGCAGACCGTCACCATTTCGGGCAGCCCGACCGGGGGCACTTTCACGCTGAGCTTCGGCGGCGTGCTGGCCGAGGACCCGACATATTCGCCGACGCTGCCGTACAACGCCACCGCAGCGCAGGTCGCTGCGGCGATCGCGAACCTGCCGTACTACGGCCCGAACGAGACCCTGCTGTACGTCGGCGCGTCGAATGTCACCGTGACCGGCCCGACCAGTGGCGTCTACACCGTCACCTTCGGTGGCGCGCTGGCCGGCGCGAACGTTCCGGCACTGGTGGCGACCGCGTCGTTCACCGGCGGCACGTCCCCGGCGATCGCGACGGCGATCAGCACCGCGGCGCAGCCGGGCCTGACCCCGAACGGGTACATCCCGTCCGGCACCGCGCTGGGCAAGGTCACTTCGACCGGAATGGTCGGCCCGTACGACCCGAACGCGTCAGACGGTCGTCAGACCGCCTACGGATTCCTGTTCGACGACGTGCGTGCGATCCGCTTCGACGGTTCGACCGCCAGCCAGGTTCCCACCGGCGCCATCGTGAACGAGGCGGTCGTCTCGCTCTCGCATCTGCCGGTGCAGACCGGTCCCGGTTCCATCGACAGCAACGGTAAGGCCGCTCTGGCTCAAATCCGTTTCGAGGCGTGAGGAGTAGACCATGTCTCTGTTTCTTGACGGGCCGCTGCCCCTGGAAGACACGATCACGTTCACGCAGGAGCTGCCGCTTCCGAGCTCGAATGCTCTGACGCAGATGTTCCCTGAGCGCACCTACCAGACCGACGAAATCGACTTTGCGGTCATCACCAAGACCAACGTGGCGGCGAAGTTCCGTGCGTGGGATGGGTCGTACTGGGTCGCGCCGAGGGATACGGGTGCCGAGAAGCGCGTCCGCATGCTGCCCCTCGGCGGCCAGTTGGGCGTCGGCGAGTACGAGCGTCGGCAGATGGAGTATGCCAAGTTCGGCGGCACCATTCAGTCGATCCTGGTGGACGCGATCTACAACGATCTGCAGAACCTGACTCGGTACGTGCAGAACCGCGTCGAACTCGCCTGGGGCGACGTGCTCTCGGATGGTGTGCTGAACATCAACGAGAACGGCGTGCAGCAGCAGTTGGACTACGCGATCCCCGCCGACCAGAAGGTCACCGCGGCGACCCTGTGGTCGGACACCACCAACTCCGATCCGCTGTCGGACATGCTGGCCTGGAACGACATCTGGGTCGCGCTGAACGGCATGCCCCCCGGGAAGACGCTGCTGTCGCTGACCACAGCGCGGCAGCTGCAGTTCAACAAGAAACTGATCTACGCGATCAAGGGTCAGCAGACCGGTGTCACTCACGTGACCCTGCAGGACATCTCGGATCTGCTGGCCGGGTTCGGGCTGCCGCCGATCAGCATGGACAACGTCTACAACTCGTTCTTCGAGGTCGACGGCCAGAATCAGCGGCCGATCCCGGCGAACCTGTTCATGTTCCTGCCGGACGACCTGAGCCAGCTCGGTTTCACCGCCTGGGGCACTCCGACCACGTCGCTCGAGCTGTCCGCGCACAACGTGCAGGTGGAGCAGGCGTCGGGCATCATCGGCATCCTCGTGCGCGAGGACGCGCCGCCGTTCATGAAGCGCACCTTCGTGGACGCCGTCGCGCTGCCTGTGCTGGCGGATCCGCGCAAGATCCTCGTCGCGACGGTCGCGTGATGAAGAACCACAGCGATTTCGCGGTGCACCTGCACCGAGACGGGCTGCTGCACACCTTCCGGCCCGGTGATCCGATGCCCGACTGGGCTGCGGAGATGATCACCAACCCGTACGTGCTGGGCGGGGACAAGCCGGATGCGAGTGCGGCGGCGCAGGTCCGCGCGTGGGCTCCCGGGCATTCTGCTGCCGGCCCCGCACCGGCCGCGGCCATCGACGACACCACCGACGAGCCGGACGCCGACACGGCGCCGGCCGATGGTGACCCGTCCCGGCCCGCCGAGTCGGGCGTCGGCTCGACCCGGACCGCATGGGAGGAGTACGCGCGCAGCAAGGGCATCGAGGTGTCCGCGGACTGGAAGCGCGAGGACATCATCGCCGCGTGCGCGCAGGCCGGGCACTGAGAGCCACTGAGCCATGGGCACATTCGCGCAGCTGTCGGACGTGCAAGCCGAGTACGAGGGAGTCATTCCCTCGTCACGGCAAGCATGGGTCACGGCGAAGATCGGTGCCGTCGAGGCGCGTCTGATCGGCCTGGTCCCGTCACTGGCGACCCTCACGCAGGACCAGGATCCGGCACGGTGGGACCGGGTGAAGTATCTGGTCACCGAGAAGACGCTCGAGCTGTACCGCAACCCGGCAGGGACGCGGTCGGACTCGGTGATGGGCCAGTCGACATCGTGGGATCCGGCAGTCAGTTCGGGCCGCATCACGTTCACCGCCGAGGAACTCTCGACGGTGCGGATGCGCAAGCGGCGCGCGAATCTCGGTACCGCCCGCGTGCGGGAATGGCGCCGGAGGGATGACCGTGTACTACGCGGCCCATGGTGAAACGGTCACCGTCACCGACGCGGTAACCCGCGACAACGACGGCAACCCGGTCACCGGATCCGCGCCCCGCGCGGTAGACGGCGTGCTGTTCCAGCTCGAGGGCACCTCGACGAACACCGCGGAACACGGGCAGATCCCGCTCACCAACGCCCGGGTGCTGTTCCCCGAGGACGACCCGATCGTGCAGGGGGCGACCGTGACTCGCGCGGCGGGCGACCGCTGGCATGTCGTCGGCGGTCCGGAGCTGGCGACATCGCAGATCACCGGCCGATGCTTCGGCCTGATCGTGAGTTTGGTGAAGGTGGGTACGAAGTGAAAAACACTGTGCCGGTACCGAATCCGTTCATTACGGCGTGGCTACTCAGCGATGAATGCAAGGGGTTGATGCAGACTCACATTCTGCGTGCACTCGCAGCATGGAAAGTGGTCGCGGCGGCGCACGCACGGACCGGCCGCGAAATGGCTTCGGCGCGTGTGAGTGTGCGGGTCGGCGGCGTGCGCGGTGACCGGTTTATCGGCACCCTGACCGTCGGCGGCCCGGATTCGGGCGCTCCGTACGCGCTTTCGGACCAGTTCGGCGCATTCCGCACCGGGCGCCACTTCCAGAAGGCATCGCGGGACCTGAACAAGGTGCTCAACCTGATGGCGGCCCGATGATCGTCTTCCCGGACTGGTGGAAGGGCGGCTTTCCCGACCGCGAGAAGGTCTGCCAGTACGCCGTGCGGCCGTTCACGGATCTGCTCGACATCTACACGATCGACCCGAACAGCCAGCAGCAGGTGCAGGTGATGAACACCGACGGGTCACCTCGGCGTCCATACCTGTGCAGCTTCCTGCTGGACGGCTACAACGGGCAGCTGCCCGTCGTGCGGTTTTACCGCGGCGGCGGTGCGGCCGATGTCGGCAAGCTGATGGATCCCGCGTCGGTGCAGATCGGCGTCATCGGGGCCACCCGCGACGACGCAGTGCAACTGCTCGAATACATGCGTCAGATCCTGCTGGCGTTTCCCCGGTCCGGCGGCACTGTCAAGTGCCCGGACGGCTCGACTGTCTCCGTCACGGAGGTCGGCGAAATCGACGGTCCGGAGATCGTTCCGGAACTGGATCCTGACAACCGTCTCGTCGTGCACACGCTCGCGGTGACCTGCCGGTTGCCGCGCGAGGTGCCCGACTACGGGCCGTTCGTCACTCAGATCATGGCCGGCGCCTGACGCCCGGTCGCTCATTCATATTTCCCTCTCGGATAGGAGAGACCAATGACCGCTACGGGCGTCCAGCTGTTTCAGCAGATGAAGGACAAGCAAGACCCGTTGGTGCTCGCGCCACTGAATTCCCTTGTGTACGCGCACAAGTGGAGCATCGGCGCGACCTACATCCCCGAAACCATTTGCGACCCCACGACCGGCGCGTTGCTGCCGCTCCCGCAGGGCTGGCAGACCCTCGGCGAGCTTCAGAAGAAGGCCGGTGTGGACATGACGCCGGACGTGAAGACCTCCGACGTCGAAGGCCTCGGGTCGTTGGCCCCGCGGCGCACCATCAAGACCAGCGAAGGGCTGGCGATCGATTACACCGCGCAGGAATGGCGCAAGGTGAATCAGGAACTGTATTCCGGCGCAGACCTGTCTGACACTTGGGCCAACTCGGTCTCAGGTGAGTGGCGCGGACACAAGATGATCTCGTCCACGAGCGACTACTGGTCGCTGATCGTGATGGCGTTCGACGGCATCGTCGGCAGCGAGATCTACCCGTACTGGATTATCCCGAAGGCGGCGAACACCAAGCCGGGCAAGGTGACTCTCGCGGACGGTTCGGAAATCGCATTCCCGCAGACTCTGACCTGCTACCAGGACAGCGCGTTCGTCTCGTCCGATGGTGTCGTGGGCAGCTTCTACGACTTCGGCGTCTCCGGTGTGGGCAACATTCCGCTCGCGAAGCTGGGCGGCTTCATGCAGGTCACCGGCATCACCGTGTCGCCGTCCACTGCGACGCTGGCGCATTCGCCTGCTGGCACCCAGCAGCTGAAGGTCACCGACTCGAACGGCAAGGACATCACCGCGTGGAGCACTTTCACCTCGGGCACTCCGGCCGATGCGACGGTGTCCAGCTCGGGTCTGGTCACTGCGGTGGCGACCGGTAACTCGGTGATCACCGCGTCGTACACCCCCGACGGCGCGGACACGCCACTGACCGGCACCTGCAACGTCACCGTTTCCTGATATTTCCGGGCGGCACACGACCCCCGGCATGTGCCGCCCGGGAAGCCCTTCCCCTACAACATTTTTGGAGAGTTCCTCGATGGCTGCTGCCTCCCCGCGTAAGCGCGCCCCGCGCAAGGCGCCCGCGCCGAAACCGTCCCCGAATCGCGCCGCGATCGAGGCGTACGGCGAATTCCGTGAGCGTGCCCGCAAGTCGGGGTTGCGGCTGCGGCAGAACGACGAGGGGCCGTATGTGATCCCCGGGTTCGATCCGCCTATCGCGGCGCGTTTTCCGCGCAAACTCGTCGATCGCGAGGAATTCGACGAGGCGAGCCGGAACCGCAACCTGCTCGGCATGCTGCGCGTGCTGCTCGCTGCCGACGATTACCGACGCGTGCTGACCGCGTTCGACGCGTTCGACGACGGTGACGACCTCTTGATCGGTCTCGTCATGAAGATCATCGACCACGCCAACGGTGAGGGCGCGAGCGAAGCGCCGGGGGGTTCCACGCCCTCGTAGAGCTGATCGGTCGCTACGGGGGCCCGCTGCGCATCGATCTGCGCCGCCAATTTGGGCTAGATCTGAACGAATTCCTTCGCGGCGAACGGAATTGGCTCGAGCTGTACGAGTTCATCGAGGACTTGCGCGGCGGCGGCAGCCGATATCGCGCTGCGCTGCTGCGCGATCCGCAGCTCATCGAGTTCATGGCGACCAAGGCGCTGCCGAAGAAAGCACCGCCCCCGCCGCTCGAGGAATTCGACCCGATCCGCGCGGAACTCGCGAACATGCAGGACATCCTCTGGCGCATCCTCTACGCCACGCTGCGCGCCGATCCGAAGGGCGCGCCGACGGCCGCACGGCCCGAAATGCCTTGGGAAGCAAGGCAAAACGAACTGTTGTCGGCGAAATCGGAGTGGATTCGTCGTCAGATGGTCCCGTGGGAGGTGAACTGACCGTTGGCTGATAAAACCGCCGGTAATGCCGGTATCGAACTGCATCCGGATTTCGGGAAGTTCATCGACGAACTGCGCGGCGGCCTGGACGGGATCGACGCAAAGCTCGGCGTCGGGATCCACCCCGATTTCGGCAGGTTCGTCGATGAACTGACGACCTATCTCGAGGCGATCGACGCACGCCTGGGCGTGACGATCACCGCCCAAACGGCCGAAGCCGATGAGCAGCTCGAGCGGTGGCGCACCAACGCCGGCCGCGCGCTCGAAACGCGAGTCGACGCCAACACCGAGGCGGCCACAGCGGATGTGGATCGGTGGCGGGCCGAGCAGGAGGCTCGGCCGGTCACGGTGAAGGTCGCCGCCGATACGGTGCCGGCCGATCTGGAGAAGTGGCGGCGGGACGCTGCCGCGCCGATCAAGGTTCCGGTCACCACGGACGCCAAGGCGTCGAGCAGCAAGCTCAAGAGCGACCTGAACTCGCTCAAGAGCGACCTCGGCGAAGCGGCGACGCTCACCATGAAGGTGATCGGCGTCAACGGTGCCGCCGCGGCGGTGTCGGATCTGCTGGCGATCGCGGACGCGGCCGGGCAGGCGTCGCGCGCTCTGGCGTTGCTGCCCGCCGCGGGCGGGGCGCTGGCGTTCGGTGGTATTTCCGCGGCGATCGGCGCGCACGGCATCAGCGACGTATTCAAGGCGTACACCTCGGCGAGCGCGGATTCGGTCGGTAATGCGACCAAGCAGCGCGACGCACTGAACCAAGTCGCCGAAGCGCAGTACCAGGTGGGGACCGCGCAGCGGGCGGGTCAGACCGCAGCGCGTGAGCTCACCCAGGATGAGCAGTCCCTGAACACTGCGTTCAAGGACACGTCGCGGTCGATCCGCGACATGAACCTGGGCCTCCAGGAACAGAAACTCAATGTGTCGGATACCGCGATCGCGGTGGACGAGGCTGCGAAGAACCTCCAGAAGGTTCAGTTCGACCCGACGGCGGATGCGGACGCGCGGAAGAAGGCGCAGGACGACTACCAGCGCGCGATCATCAACAGCCAGCAGGCGCAGAACAAGCTGAACGACGCCACGCAGGACACCGCCGAGGCGAACCGGAAGGGTGTCGAGGGCGCCGATCAGGTTGTCGCCGCGAAGCAGAAGGTCAGCGACGGCATTCAGGCCGAAGCTGATGCCGCGCACCAGCTTTCACAAGCCCTGGTCGGCGTGCAGAAGGCCGAGGAGCAGGCCGCGAATTCGAGCGGCCAGTCGAAGATCGACAGCGCCCTGGCGAAGCTGTCTCCGCTGGCCCGACAGTCGGTCGCCGATATCCGTTCGATCGGCCCGGCGTGGTCCGATCTGCGGCTGTCGGGGCAGGATGCGCTGACCGGTGGTGTCGGCGCGTCGATCAAGCAGCTCGCCACCGAGGATCTGCCGCTGCTCAAGGACGGCGTCGTCGGCGTCAACACTGAGCTGAATCACGGCCTGAAGGCGACTCTCGCCGAGCTGGCGTCGCCGGACAGCAAGTCGAATTTCAAGCTGTTCCTGGACAATACGACCGCCGCATTCCATAACGCGGCTGGCGGTGCTGCACCGTTCACGCAGGCGATCACCACGCTGGCGGCTGCCGGATCGAGAGAGCTCCCCGCGATGGGGCAGGCCGTCGACGATATGGCGACCAAGTTCGACAACCTCATCCTGCGCACCACGTCGGACGGCGAATTCGACGCCTGGATGAAGCAGGGCATCACCTCGGCGCGCGAGCTCGGCCAGACCGTCGAACACCTCGGTTCATCGGTGGCATCGGTGTTCCGCGCCGCAGGCAACGGCGGATCGGTCGTACAGTCCCTCGACGACCTCACCGGCAAGATGTCGGCGTTCCTCAAGTCCGCCCAAGGACAGACGGAACTAGGCACCTTCTTCACCGAGTTGCGGCAGGACGGCCAGCAACTCGCACCACTGCTGAAGGACATCCCGGGCCTTGTGCAGGGTGTGGTCGAAGGCTTCCAGCTGTGGGGATCGGTTGCGGGCCCGATACTGCACGAGATCGCCCAGTTGCTCTCGGATCACCCACGCCTGGTCGAGCTGGCGATCGCCGCCTATGCCGGGTTCAAGACGGTCGGTCCGGCGATCGATGGCGCGAAGCTGGCGATCGACTATCTCGCGAAGAGTGCCGGCGGCGCAGCCGAAGGATCGGGCGGTCTCGGCAAGCTGAAGGCCGCGGGGAGTGGCCTGATCGGGCTGCTCGGGAACCCATGGACAGTCGCGTTGAGCGTCGCCGCGGTCGGGTTCCTGACGTTCTCCGAGTCCGCCGATAAGGGTTCGGCTGCGATCGACCGCTTCCACGGGCAGGTTCTGCAGACCACGCAGGACGCCAGCGCCATGCGGAAGGCGTTGCAGTCTTCCGGCGGCGCGCTCGATACCGGTGTGATCGACGCCAACACGAACGCGATCAAGAACTACCGGGATGCGCTGGCTACGAACGCCAAGGACATGCCCGGTGTCACCGACTACTGGTCGGCGGGCCTGGCGGGCGTCTCTAGCTCGTGGTTCGGCGGCCTGGGGAAGGGCATCGCCGCCAACTACAGCACCCGGAAATCCGTCGACGAGGAGTCGCAGGCCGCCTCGGCGGCGCTGGACAAGATCGGGCTGAGCAACGACCAGCTGTCGGCGAAGATCACCGGCAGCAAGCCGCAGTTCGACCAGTTGATCGGCCAGCTGAAGGGGATGGGCTCGGGCGGCGAGGATGCCGCACACAAGCTCACCACCCTGCGCGACGAGTGGGCCGTCGACGCGTCCGCCGTGCATCCGGTAGTCGCTGCAATTCAGGATCTGAGCGATAAGAACCGGGATGCCGCCAACAGCATCGACGCGGCGACGCAGGCGCTCGAGCGGCAGCGTCAGGGCGGTCTGACCCTCGAGGACGCGACGCTGAAGGTCAACGAGGCGCTGACTGCGATGGGCACGAACGCCTCGACCGCGGCCGGGGCCACGATCGACGCATCGGGTGCGATCGACACCACCACGAGCAAGGGCCAAGCGCTCTATCAGCTGATCAACCAGCAGCTTGCCCCGGCGTGGGAGCAGGAGACCTCGGCGTCGTACCGGAACGCGATCCAGCACGGGCAGACCGCGGACCAGGCGCAGGCTGCCGCGCAGAAGACCTCGGATGCGATCCGCGACTCGGCGACCAAGCAGATCGAGCAGATGGGTTACACCCAAACCCAGGCCGACGAACTGCTGAAGCATTATCAACCGCTCGCGCAGAACTTCAACGCCACCTTCACCGCCGACACGTCGCAGGCTCAGACCGCGGTGCAGGCGTACGAGAAGCTGCTCGACGGCATCACCGCCAAGGGCGGCACGATTCCCGGTGCGCTGCAGTACTACTCGTACAGCCTCGGTCTGCCGCAGCAGTACCATCCCGGATTCGGGACACCGGTGACGCCGTCGACGACACCCGGAGTGCCGTCGAATGTCGCGCCGTTCTTCCCGGGGCGTGCGACTGGTGGCCCGGTGGATGGGCTGCTGAGCGGTCCCGGTACCGGCACCTCGGATTCAATGGTGATCCGTGCCAGCACAGGCGAATTCGTCGAGTCCGAGGGCGCTGTCGACACGTACGGTGTCTCGTTCTTCCAGGCTTTGAATGAGCGCCGCATCGACCCGAAGCTGATCGCGATGCTGCCCGGGTATGCGACCGGCGGCCAGCCCGGGAGCACTCCGGCCTCGTCGAGCACCGCGGCCCCCTCGGGTGCGAGCAACATCGCCGCGGTGATCGCCCTGGCGCAGTCGCTCGCCGGGCAGCCGTACGGCGGCGCGCTGGACTGCTCCGGCCTGATCTCGCAGCTCGCGCTGAAGGCTGACGGTCTGGATCCGTCCAGCGGCCGGATGGCGACCAGCAGCGAAGGCCCGTGGCTGCAAGCGCTGGGCTGGAAATTCGGAAATGGCACCGGCAACGGCGTGTTTTCGGTGGGCTGGATCGACGACCCGTCGATGCCCGGCGGCGGCCACACTGCGGGCACGCTGCCCAACGGCCAGAACATCGAGTCGAGCGGCAGCGCGGGCAAGGTGCTGCTCGGCGGCAGTGCGCTCGGATCGAACGCCAGCCTGTTCACGCAGCACGCGTACCTCAACATGTCCAGCGCGACCGTGAACACCGCTGACGGTGGTCTCGGCAATCCGGCGGCCGGCACTCTGGCGACGCCGACGCCGGGCGTGAACTCGCAATCGGTGCTCAACCCGCAGGCGGCTGCGCCCGCACCGATGTCTGATGAGCAGATCCAGCTCGCGCAGGACCGGGCCGCGTTCGATGCGGCGAATTCGCAGCGCAATGCCGTCTACGCCAACCCGGCCAGCACGCAGGCCGACAAGACGGCAGCGGATTACGCGTACAACAAGGCCGCGAACACTGTCGGTCGGGACATGCAGCAGCAGTCTTCCGGCGCGGCGACGCTGTTCAGCGCCCAAGGTGCGGGTACCGCGCTCGGGATCGGCATCGGCTCGGTCATCGGTGCGGCGATCGGCGCGTCCATCCCCGGCGGGCAGGGCGCGGCGGTGAACGCCGGGATCGGTGGTTCGTTCGGGAACAAGTTCGGTGGCGAGCTGGGCGGCGCGCTCGCGGGCGGCGTCCTGAGCTCTCTCGGCCTCGATAAGTCGATCCTGTCCGAGGGCAATGCGTGGAACAGCGCTTTCCAGAAGGGCATCGCCGCTTCTGGGGCGGCGTCCGGCGCTGCTGGCGCGGGCCTGGGTGCTCTCGGGTACACGCCGCAGAACCTGCCGACGATCGTGACGACCACGACGCAGCAGGGTTCGCCCACCAACCCCGCGACCGCGAACTACTCCGGCGCCACCACATCCGGCGTGGCTGCTGGCACTGCCGCGAACGCCGCGCTGGCGCACACCTACGTGCCTGGTGGAGGCGCACAGCAGTGGCTCGGAACCGTGCAGGCGATCCTGTCGGCCACCGGCCGCAATCCGGCCGATGCGGGGATCACTGTCGAGCAGATCCAGGACGAGTCCGGCGGCGACCCGGGCGCGGTCAACAACTACGACATCAACGCCCAGAACGGCACACCGTCGATTGGCCTATTGCAGGTGATCAAGCCGACGTTCGATCGGTTCGAGGACTCGCGGTTTCCTGGCACGCAGTACGACGCGGCACCGAACATTGCTGCGGCACTGAACTACGTGGACAGCAAGGGCGGACCGGAAGCGGTCTGGCCCACCAAGAACGGCTATGCCGACGGCGGCTGGGTGAACGGTGCCGGCGGTCCGCGCACCGACAGCGTTCCGATGCTGTGGTGGGGCTCCAACGGGGAGTACTTGCACGTCACGAATGCCGCTGGCGCGCAACAGAATGCGCCGTTCTTGGACGCGATGAACGCGGGCGCGCAGTTCCAGCCGCTCCCGATGCCGACGAACTACGACCCGTCGGCGATGTCTGCCGGGAGCGGTGAGACGCACTACCACAACGACGTCAACGTGCACGAGCCGCGAATCATGGACATGGGCGAGTTCATGGACCACATGAACCAGCACGTGGCGCGGGCGACGCTGGGAGGGATGGCGACGTGGCCCGTATGATCGACCGTTCGCAGTATCTGCGACTCACGCTGTCCAACAAGATATCTGGCCGTAGCTGGAATCTCACGGATGGCACTCAGGGCGTCGAGATCCAGAAGAATACGAGCCAGCTGCTGACCGACGCGGACGCGGATACGTTCTGGATCAAGAGCATCTACGGCCAGTCGTATCAGGGCTTCCAATGGAGGCAACGCAGGCCCACGTTCGGCGTGAATGTGCACCACCCGGACCCTGATCAGTGGATGAAGATCGAGTCTGATTTCCGTGACGACCTGGGCATGTTCGACGACACATTTTCGATCACCGCGGAGGCTCCCGGCTCGACGCGCGATCTCGAGATGCGCCTGTATCAGGCTCCGGACTCGTATTCGAAAGGCGCATGGGAAGGGAAATCGCCTTTCCTGCAGGACACCTCGACGATGGCGATCATGGCCGCGTGCGAGCGGCCGTTCTGGGAGGCCGAAAGCGTCGTCTACCCGTGCACCTTCCCGACCGGCAACGGGACGTTGCCGATTTGGATCGAGAACCGCGGCAACGTCCCGATCTTCGTCAAGTGGCTGTTACCGGCTCCCGGGACATGGACGGTGCCTGATTACAGCTGGGGTCAAGAGCTGAAGTTCGGGCGCACGCCCGGCCAGGACGCCACGCGCACGGTCACGCTGAAGCCGCTGCTCGCCGGTGAGGATCTAGATCTCGACACCGACCCGTACCAGA
Organism: Nocardioidaceae bacterium; assembly: GCA_025934895.1. Lineage (GTDB taxonomy): Bacteria > Actinomycetota > Actinomycetes > Propionibacteriales > Nocardioidaceae > Nocardioides_B. The sequence goes on from JAICWH010000005.1 coordinate 25,262, forward strand.
AGCAGATGGTCAGCGCCTCGAATACGCCTGTCGAGCAACGGAATCTGGGCGTGCAGCTCATGTACCCGGTCGCGCCGAAGACGTTGCCGACACAGGTCCCGCTCGAGCTGGTCGGTGGTACGGCGAACACGACGGCGTATGTGGTGTGCCGCCGGTGGTTCTCGCGGGCGTGGGGGGTGAGCTTGTGACCACGGTCGCGCCCCCAGAGCCGCTCAGCGTGGCGGACATTCCGGACACGTGGGACGAGTGCGAGCGGATCCGCGAGGAACGTCTGGCGATGCGCCGGGCGAAACCGCGTGTGCGAGTGTTCACCAACCCGCCGGACGGGAGCGAAGACGACGGCCTGATCCTGGTCGACCAGGCCGAGGACAACATCGCAGGCAGCTTCCCCATCAACAACAAGGTCACCGACCCGCCGGTCGGAACCTTGCGGCTGCGACCGGATCATCCGATCGCCCGCTACGTGATCAGTATTCCGTTGCTGGCCAAGGCGAATCCGTCGATGGCCGACACGGTCAAGGCGAACTGTGTGATCGTCGTCGACCACATGGGCGGCGCGTTCCAGTGGTCCGGCCTGGTCAAGAACTGGCGGCTGCGCAAGGATGCGACCGGCGTGCGGTACGTCGAGCTGACGTGCATCCACGACACGCAGTTCCTGCAGTTCTACCTGTGCCCGCCGAACCCGATATTGCCGCTCGAGCTATTCCAGTGGCCGCGTGATCTGCCACTTTTCGGGCCCTCGAAATGGTGCATCAGCCTAGTAATCCTGCTCCAATTAATTCGCCGAAACGGGAATCTCTGGAATATCCCAGAGGACCCATTCGACGTTGGTTCCTGGGATGCTCTCTTCGACTGGAGTTCCTGGCAGGTCTTCATCAAGGCCAATCCTTTCGACCTCGATGATTCATCGCTCTGGAACTTCTTCTCGATGCGGATGGACCGCGTCGATCAGCTGATCGTCGACGCGATGGACGATGCGCAGCTGACGATGCAGTGCCGCCGCATCATGACCATCGACGGCGAAACCATCGACGTGCCCGGCGTTTCCACCTGCCGCAACGGCGCATTGGTGTTCGAAGTCGTGGACAACTCGGGCTTCTACGATCCGGCCGGCACCTCGGTCATCGGCAACCTGTTCGACGGATTCGCCCGCACGCTCGTCTCGTGGGCCGAGGGCGGCGTCGAGGACGTCTTCACCGCGACCTCGAACGACAACATCTTGTTGCCGGATGAGTATTACGCGGCCGGATGGAACGGCACGATGCCGCCGTATCCATGGGTCACGATCATGGACGGCCCGTACACGTCCATGGAGACGAGCGATCTCACGTGGTCACCAGACACCGCGGTGAGTTTCATAGTCGGCGGTGACAATCCGCTCGCCGATGAGGCCGCGAAAATCGCTATCGAACTCGGCGGCGATCTGCTCGGATTCCTGCTCACCAGTGGATTCGTCGACAACGCAGGCGATATCGCGGCCGACGTGATCATGCCGTTCATCCAGGGCTGCATTTTCGCGTGGGACCAGTACACGCACAACACGCGAGCGCATGCGCTGGGCTGGGTGCACCTGGGCGAGGTGCTCGGCGGCAGCGCGAACGTCAATGCCTGGAGCTTGGCCGCGATCGACGCGTTCCGGGCGGCGATCGACGCGACGGCCAGCGAGACCGCGCACGTGTTCACGATCGGCGGCAGCGCACGCTACTTGCCGTTCCTGGACTTCCTGCCCGGCAACAGGATCGGATCCACCGACCTCGAGATATCGAACCTGCTGTTCGTCGACCAGGTCGCGATAGCCACTCTCGCCTGGGACTACGCGCAGGGCAAGCCGCACGACTACGAGGTCCAGGTAGGCGAGGCGAAATCCCGCCTGACACAGGCCGAGCGCTTCGGCCGGATGCTCTCGAAGCTCCAGACCTCCATCGCCGACATTGGCGTCCACCTTCTCTCATGACGGGAGTCTCTATGCCAGAAGACGAGGACCGCGAGGCGGGAATCGCCGAGCTCACACGCTATCTGGATTCGCTGCCGTTGCCGGGGCCCGGCAGAGTGCGCCGGTATGCGCTGCACTCGCTGCACTCGCGCGTGATCGCAACGGAGTGGTGGGACAAGGGATTACGCCTACACCACGACAAGGCCGTAGTTTTCCCGATCCCGGGCCAGCAGCGCGGCGCCGAGACCGGCAGCAAGCTGTTCGACTGGGTGGACAAGGACACCTACGCGCAGTACATGGCCGAACACCCGGGCGCCGCGGCGGCGCTCGCCGAGAAGCAAAGCACCCCGAAGGAGCGGTTGCAGGCCGCGCTCGCCGTGTTGAATCCCGAACTCGCCGAAAAGCTCCCGTCGATGACGCCCGAGGAGCGCGAGAAGGCCAGCGCCGAGTACGCCGCCAAACTCCCGCACGCCACCAAACGGTTCGCTGATCTGGCCGAACGCAATCACCGGATCACGCAGCACCTGCAAGACGGGACGGGGGGAGCGCAGTGACCATCTTCGGCATCGACATCAGCAACAACAACGGCTCCGGCATCGACATGAACCAGGTCCGCGCCGAGGGATTCGACTTCGTGTTCTGCAAGGTCTCCGAGGGCGACTCCTTCACGGACTGGACATGGCCCGGATATCGCGACGCCGCCCGCGCGGCCGGGCTGCTCACGCTCGGCTACCACTACGTCATCGCGGGCGACGATCCGGACGCGCAGGCCGGACGGTTCGCCGACAACGGCGGCGGCAACGTCGCGATGCTCGACCACGAGGCGAATTCGGGCGGCATCGGCGAATTCTGGTCTGTCGTCAACGCGTTCAACCGGCGCGGCATCGAGGTCGTGCGCTCGTACATCCCGCGCTGGTATTGGGCTGGCGCGATGGGCGGCGGGGACCTGTCGCGGGTGCCCGGCCTGATCGCCTCGAGCTACGTCTCGGCGTGGGGGTACGCGTCGGCGATCTACCCGGGCGACGGCGCGGCCGGATGGGCACCGTACGGCGGCGGCACTCCCGACATTCTCCAGTTCAGCGACCGCGGCCTGGTCGCCGGGAACTGGGTCGACATCAACGCATTCCGCGGCACACGCGATCAGCTGGCCGCGCTACTCACCGGACAAGGAGACGACGATATGCAGTTGAGTGACAAGCTCACCGACGCCTACGGGAACCAGGTTTCCGTAGAGGATGCGCTGAAATGGCTGCTCTACCACACGGATCTGACAGTCGACCAGATCGGTGGTGCGGGCACCCGCAACGACATGCCGGCGCAGTTCGGCGGCTGGCCGCAGCTGAATAACAGGACCGTCGTGGATGCGCTCGCCGAGATCGGTGCGCACCTCGGCATGGCCGGGTATGGCGCACCGGCGGCTCCTTCGGCGACTCCTGGGGGTGCATCGTGAACAAGGTTGTCTCGCTGGTGGAATCGCAGCCCGCTCGCTTCTACATCTACCCGGGGCTGCTCGCACTCGTCGCCTACCTGGTGAGCAAGGGATGGGTCGACTCCGATACCGCGTCCTGGATCACCGGCATCATCACGGCGGCTGTCGGCATCGGCGCGACGGAGACCGTGCATGCCAAGGTGATTCCGAGCTACGTCGTGAAGGCGCTCACGCCGCCGGCACCGGTTGCGCCCCCGGGCGCGACCGGGCCTGCCGCCGATGGGCGGCCATAGGTGCTATCGAGCCTTCTGGAGGCGCTGCCGTGGTCCACGGTGAGCACTCTGTCGGTGAGCGCGGTGTTCACCGGGTTGGTGTGGTCGGGCAAGTTGGTGCCGAGGTCCTGGGTGGACAAATCCAACGCCGATAAAGAGGCGCGGATCGCCGACATGAAGGCGCGCATCGCGTTCCTCGAGCAAGCGGACGAGGCCAAGGACGGCCACATCGGCACATTGGCTACACAGAACGGCCAGCTCGCAGTGACCGGTGAGCTGTCGGTCGCGCTCCTGCGCAGCCTGCAGCAGCTCAGCACAACCAATCACGCATCTCGCAGTATCGAGCCCGGGAGCGGCCATGTGGCCCCGTCGATCGAACCGACCTGATCGCCACTGCGAGTCGGAGGAGGTGCGCGCAGCCCGCGAGGCTGCCGAGCGTGCCGAACGTGATCGGCGGCGGGCGCAGGCCAAGGAGCCGCAGGCTGAGCGCATCAGCTCCACTCTGCGAGATGCGCTGGACCGCAACCATTTTGGGGAAAGTATCGAGCGGGCGATGTCCCGACGAGGAGGAGCCACTTCATGAGGATCAAGGGGCGACACCTGGCCATGATCGCCATCGCCCTGTTCGATATCGCGCTCGTGGCCGTAGTGACTCCGCTGTTCGGCGTGCGCGAGACGGCCAACGTGTTCACCGCAGTTCTGGCGGGGAAGGCGGGGCTGTTCGTGTGGCTCTACGGCACTCGGAGCAACTGGCGCGCGACAACGGGCGGCCGTGCCGTGATGGGGCTCATCGCGTGCATCGCGACCATCTGCTTGGTCGGAACGCTCGGCGCGTATTTCGGCGACTACCCGGGGCGCACCATCGTGCGCCTCACAGCGTTCATCGCTATCGGGCTCACGATCGCGAACCTGCTCCTGACTCTCGTTGAGAACCAACGGAAGTCGCCTATCGACGAACGAAACGAGGCACAGTGACAACGCGTTACAAGCTGGGCAAGAAGGACATCACCCCCGGCGCGGTGAAGTTCAAGCTCCGTGACTACCTGAAGAAGGACGTCATACCGGCGATCCCGGCGTCGTTCGGGCATCAGGCGAAGATCGCCGACTGGCAGATGCTCGCCAATGACAAGGTGGGCGACTGCGCCATCGCGGGCGCGTTCCACGAGACCGCGCTGTGGTGCGCCGAGGGCAACAAGCCGTTCCGGATCGACGACGCCGCCGTGCTCGAAACGTATTCGGAGTTCACGGGTTACGACCCGTCGCAGACCGATCCGGTGACCGGCGAGAACCCGACCGACGAGGGTACCGACCCGCAGGCGTTCGCCGAATACCGGCGCACCACCGGCATCACCGACGCTGGCGGCAACCTGCACAAGATCGGCGCGTATCTCGCACTCGATCAGGGCAACGTGGCGCAGCTGCGCGCGGCGATGTTCCTGTTCTCAGCGGTCGGTATCGGCGTGCAGTTGCCCGAATCGGCGCAGGACCAGTTCCAGGCCGGTGAAGTGTGGACCCCCGTGTCCGGCTCGCCGATCGAGGGCGGCCACTACATCAACGGTGCGGCGTCCGACAACGATTCGAATATCGGCATCGTCACCTGGGGCGCGTTCACCTGGATGACGGCGTCGTTCTACCGCCGTTACAACGACGAATCGTTGGTGTATTTGTCGGAGGAATTCCTCACCTCGGGTGTCTCCCCTGAAGGGTTCAACCTGCAGCAGCTGCAGGCCGACCTGGCGGCGATCGGCCACTGAGCCATGGGCTCTCCCCTCGGGCCGTCCGGGTACACCACCTCGGGTGTACCCGGCATCCTCACCGGCAACGACGGCTCACTACCGTCGATGGTCGACAACACACAGGCCAAGGTCACTGCCGACTATCAGGCGCAAACGCAGCAGTCGACCGGCTGGAACTCGGCGTCGAGTAACTTCTTCGGCGGCATCCTCAGCGGGTTCCCGAACGTCAACGGCCTCGTCACCGCCGCTATCGACACATTCCTCGCGAACCTGTGCGACGCGATCACCGGGGCCACCGGCGGCCTGATCAACCTGAACGGATGGGCGTCGTCCTTGCGCGCTGACGCCTCGGCGGCGCTGACAAATACCAGCACGATCGCCTCGGGTGTGACGAGCAACATCACCGGCTCGGCCCCGTCGGATGCCAGCGTCGACGTGGGCCCCGCGGTGCAGCTCCTTAATGCGACGGTCCAGGCGTCGGGAACGGCGCCGAGGATTGACATCTTCAACCGGTCAGCGACATGGAACAAGCCGGCGGGCATGACGACCGGATCGCTCATCCTCACGCCACCCGGCGGCGGGGGCGCGATCGGCGGACTCGCGTACGGGCAGAACGGCGCGGCCGGCGGCGGCGGCGGTCCGGGCGGCCCTGCCGTGTATAACGGCATCGCGGCGTCGTCGCTGCTGTCCACGGAATCGGTTGTCGTCCCGCTCGGCGCATCGGGTGCTGGCGGCCAGGGCGCGGAGGATGGGGACGTCTTCAACCGCGCGAATTCGCTGTCCTTGGGCGCGAATTGGCGCACCGATTCTGGTTCGCAGAGCGCGCAGATCGCCAGCAACGTGGCGCAGGCGTTCACACCCTCCACCTACGTCGGCGAAACCGGCTGCTGGAATGCGCGCACACTGCCGCTGGAAACCGACAACTATGTCATCTGGGCGCAGCTCGCGTCACCGACGAACAGTCTGGCGACGGACAACTACACCGGCCTCTACTGCGCCGCACCTGTCACCAGCTACACCTCGAGCACGGTTCTGGTCGCGTTCGTGGGCAATACAGGCGCCGGCTGCGGCATCATCACGCAGACCAATGCGCCGAGTGGCGCATACATCGCCAACGGCGCGCAGACCGGTCAGGCGATCCAGGCGCAAGCCACCACGAAGTTCTCGACGACAGCCAAGATCGCGCTGACGCGCTCGGTCGACCCGTCCTCCGGCGTCTCGACGTTCACCGGCTACATCAACGGCGTCCAAGCTGTGTCCTGGGTGGACACCGGCAAGATCGTGCCCTCGGGTACCGGTTTCCGCAACTGGGGAATCATCACCGAAACCAACTGGCCCACCTTCCAGTCCCTCTACGACAGCCCGGCCATCGCCTCAGTGAACGCCCGTGACGTGTCGTGGATCTCTATGCCCGGCGAGGACGGCGGCACCATCAGTTTCGGCAGCTATTCGGCCACCGGCGGCAAAGGCGGCGTCGGCGGTGGCGTCGACGCCTCGGGCACCAGGCGGCCCGCCACGGGCTCATGGCTGAACACCGATGCGTCGTGGACCGGTGCGGCAGGCACCGGCACTCAATCCACTTCTGCCGCAGGCGGATGCGGCGCGGCCGGGCAGACCGGATACCTGCCCAACGGCGAAGCGGGCGGCGGCGGAACGAACACGGGTGGTGGCGCGGCAGGCACGAGCAGTTCGCTCGACGGCCAGGACGGCACCTCACCGACCGGCGGCCTATACGGCCAAGGCTCGGGCGCGGGCGGCGGCTTCCATCTGCCGCTCGGCAGCACCGGGCGCGCTGGCCAAGGCGGGAAGGGCGGCTTCCCAGGCGGCGGCGGGGGTGGTGGTGGCGCAACCCTAGACGGCCTCGGAAACAACGGCCCCGGCAATGCGGGTGGCGACGCGCAGGCCGTCATGACCAGCTACTTCACGTGAGGTGGTGACATGCACGATCGTCTACGCGGACCGGACGGAAACATCCTCGAGGTATGGCACTGTCCGGACTGCAACACGCACGCGTATCTGCACCCGGACCCCGATCACTCCTCGAATCACTGGATGCGCCAGGAGTTCCTGCCCGAGCACGAGTACGTGCATCGACAGCAGCTGAAGATGGACCACGACGGCGACCGGGGGATGCTGCGGCTCGCGCTCAAGTACCCCGCGCTGCATGCCGCGATCATCCAAGTACAAGGGCCCGCAGCAGATCTCGCCCCGGAGCATCGCGCACACATCCTCCGAACCGCGGGAATCAAGGACGAGGAAGGCGAGATCTGATGCCGCAGAACATTCCGGTGAAGTCTCAGGGTGCGAGCGAGATCCTGGACTACCCGTTCGATTTCATCGCCGCACCCGCCGTCTTGGACTGGCCGGATGAGCAGATTTCCTCGGCGACGTTCGCCGTCGACTCCGGGCTGACGAAGGTCGCCGACTCGCACACCATCAGCAACGCCACGGTATGGCTCACCGGCGGCGAGGTCGGTACCACCTACACCGTCACCTGCACCGTCCAGACCACGCAGGCGCGGACATACGTCCAATCCATGCACCTGCGGATCATCCAGAGCTGACGTAACCAAACCTCCTGCAGCCGACCGGAATTCGCCGGTCGGCTTTTTCGTGCACGAAAGGATTCACCATGCCCGACGTCGACACCCTCACCTGGGACATGCAGGCGCGCATCATCAAGTACCACCCCGAGTCGGTCTCCCGCATTACCCGCGACCTGATGCACGGGCACGAGCCGACCGGATTCCACCTGCGTCACTTCGAAGAGGTCGGGCTTGCCGAGCCCGACGAGGTGATGGAAGCGCCCGGCAACCTGCTCGTCACCGGCGGTCTGAACAGGATCACCAACCTGATCATCGGTGGCGGCGGCGTGGCTCTGGCGCACGCAGACGCTGTTGTCGGCGTGGGTACCTCGACCACTGCGGCGACGGTGAGCGACACCGCGCTCGGCGGTGATGGCAACGCGAGCACGGCCTACTACCAGCAGGCGGACAGCTCGTATCCGACACAGAGCAACGGCATCATCACCGTCAACTGCACGTTCCAGTCCGGCGTGGCCAACTTCGCGTGGAACGAATGGTGCTGGGCCATCGACTCGGGCACCATCACCGCGGGCGCGACGCTGGCCAGCACCGGCACGTCCCCGCTCATGCTGAACCACAAGGTCCAGTCGCTCGGAACGAAGGTCTCGGGCTCGATCTGGACACTGTCTGCGACCCTCACTCTCGCGTGATCACTGTCCTGACCTGCCGCGGCACGGGCGAAGTCACCGGCGCGCCGACGAATATGCTCGCCCAGCTGGCGCACCTGCTGGATCCGGCGAAGTACGAGATCGGCGCGGATATCCCGTATCCGGCGGCGGTCGGCCCGGTCGGCAGCTCCGGTGTGCTCGGGCCGTCCGAGGCGGGCAGCGTCGCGGCCGGCCTGCCGCTGATCGCCGACGCGATCCGTGCGACACCGAATCTTGTCGGCCTGTGCGGCTATAGTCTCGGCGCCGAACTCGTCTCGGCGTTCCTCGAGGCGAAGGCGCGCGGCGAGTACGCCGATTGCGAACTCGCCTGGGCGGCCGTCATCGCGAATCCCAACCGCGCGCCGGGCGAGTCGATCGACCCGATGCCGGTCGGATCGGGCATCAACGGGCCTCACGGGCCGTGGCCGGCGCATCTGCCGGTATTCACCGCAGCGAATCCGGGCGACGGCATCACGAGCTGTCCGGACCGCTCCCCGCTGCGCGCCCTGGCGCACGGCATGTCGGCGTTCAGCTTCGCCACGCTCGGCGGCTGGACGGAATCGCTTGCGCAACAGCTGATCTCCGGCGAGTGGATGACCGAGGACTACTCGCCCGGCCAGCTGCTACGCGCGGGCCAGCTGATGCTCGAGTATCTGCTGGGCGGCCAGCACACGACGGCGTACGTGACCGCGGGCTATCTGCTGCGTCTCGCTGACCACATCAACGCAATGTGAGGTGAGCGATGACGGTCGCGGTTGCCGCACGTAATACCGGCTCATTCACCACTGCCGCAACGAGTTTCAGTATCACGTTGCCGAGCAGTGGCGCGGCGACGGGCGACGTGTATGTCGTCTTGGTGACGCCGGGTGCGGCTTCGACGCTGAGCACGAGCAGCTCGGGGTGGTCGCTGACTGCGCAGAATGGGGCGTCCGCATCGCCGATCGCGGTGTTCGTTGGCGTCGTCGGTACGGCCTCGTCGACGCTCACGGTCGCTTCGTCGGCGTCGGTACTCGCCACGTCGGCGGCCGTCCGCGTCACGGGCGCAGGCAGCACGGTGAGCACGGCGTTCGCCAACGGATCCAGCACGACACCCACGCCGCCCGCGCTCACACCGTCCGGCGGCTCCCAGGGATATCTCTGGCTCGTCGCGGTCGCGGACGACCAGGGCGGCAACTTCTACCAGACCACCACCGCGCCAAGTGGTTTCAGCAACTTCCAGGCGGTCGCTACGGGTACGAGCGGCAGCACCACCGATGCCGCGATCGCCACGGCTGAACTGCTCGCGACCGCGGCGAGCGAGACGCCGGGCGCGTTCGGTGCGACAACGTTCTCGGCGACGTGGACCACGCTGACCCTGGCTGTCCCGCCGGGCGCTATCGCCGCCTCGGACACGGGGACAGGCGCGGACACGGGCGCGGTAACCGGCACCGAATCGGGCGCTGATACTGGAGCGGGTACCGACACGGGCGTCGTCCGCGGACAGGGTGCGGACACCGGTACGGGCACCGATACCGGCGCGGTGACTGCCACCGAGTCGGCCACGGACAGCGCCGCCGGGACGGACACCGCTGCCGTGCAGGTCACGGGCACCGAGTCCGGCACCGGGACGGACAGCGCGACCGTGCCTGCGACCCTGACCGATACGGAGACGGGCACCGGAACGGACTCCGCGACGGTCCAGGAGATCGTGTCGGACAGCGATTCCGCGACCGGCGACGATGAGGGAACTGTCCCCGCGGTGACCGGACAGTCCGCAGACAACACCACCGGTACGGAGGATGCGGCGGTCACAGCGCAAGTCGTCGGCACCGACACAGCCACCGCGACCGACAGTGCGATGGTCATCGTGCAGGTGTCGGCCGAGGAGTCCGCGACCGGCACGGACGCACCATGGCCTGTACCCACATCAGCAGATGCTGCGACCGGACAGGAAGAGGCGACCGTGCTCAATGTAGTCACGGTCGGCGACACCGGCACCGGAACCGACACGGCCGCACCCCCGCTCGTCGATGTCGCTGATACCGGGACGGCCACCGACACGGCGACGGTGCACGTCGACGTCGCCGAAACCGGGACGGCCACAGAGGGATTCCACACGATCACCGCGGCGGACTCGGCCACCGGCACCGACACGGCACACGTGATCGCTCAAATTCCGGTCGAGGAGTCCGGCGCCGGGTACGACATCATCCTTCCGGCCGGCACCCCGGGCGTGATACTGCGAGGGCCGCGCGTCGTGCGCGTCACGGCCGAGGATCGGACGGTGCGCGTCGAGCGCGAGGACCGGACAGTCAGAGTGCCGCGCGAGGTGCGCGTGCTCGTCGAGACGTGATTCAAGTCTGGGCACTCAAACTTGATCGGGAGACGATGCGCTCAAGTCGGCTTGCGCGCTGATCCGGGGTGAAAATATGCCAGGAAATATACCGGCGATGCTGTGACCTGGACCGATGAACTGTCCGGGAATTCCGGAGGGTTGCCCGGATACACCAACGGCCGCCCTCGAGACTGGAGTCAAAAGGCGGCCGATGGCGATCCTGCAGAGCCAGGATCAGCGTAACCGATTGCGCTGGAGATGATCCCGAGCTGTGACAGCGATCATCTCGGAATGAGTTCGACGTACACCGGGCAGTAGATGTTGATCGAGGCGTTCAAGAACACCTTGGCCGCTGCCTCGGACATGTTCGCCTGCGACTCGAGAATCGTCACCTGGTCGTTGTAGCTGTGGGTCGTCCCGAGGAGGCTGCACACCTCCCGGGCAGTGTCGCGCATGCGCTCGTGCTGATCGGCCGGATTGCCGTGCTGGTCCAGGAAGTCGTTCATCCGGTCGTCGGCGGACGCCTCCGTGGTGGGCGTGGCCATGGTCTGCTCGACGGAAGTCGTCACCGGATCCGATGCCGGCGTGGTGTGGTGCGCGGTCGCGTCAGCGATGGCGACGATGCCGGCGGCGAGCGCGCAGCCGATCACAATGATGCCGATGACGAGGAGGAGTGCGATGTGACCGCGCTTCATGATGTCCCCTTGCTGAGCGGTTGATTCGCTCAGATACATAGCATTGCGCCCCGGTCGCGTTACGACGCGGCCGGGGCGCTTTTTCGTGCCGTGATCAGTTCGGGAGCGGATAATATCCGGTTTCTGCCGGGATCCCGGAGGTGTCGACGTGCTCGAGGCGTATCCCGCGGCTGGTGACGGCAACCAGGTTCTCACCATCCTCCAACGGCATAGCCCAGAACCGCATCCCGTAATGCGGTTCGATGTCGGCAGCGTCGATGACGATCGTGCGGCGGTCGGTTTCGACGGTGACACCGGCCAGATCTTCGATGAACCGTACCTCCAGGAACTGCGGGAATCCCTCTTTGGAGGAGAGGCTGTAGTACAGCGGCTGGCTTTCCTCGCGCAACCCGTAGGTGCCGTTGCCCATGCTGTGACCCGCGCTGTCCACCGCCTCGATGAACACATTCAGATAGTCCGCGCCCACGGGCCACGGCTTCGGCACGACATCCGCGAAGGACGGCCGCTCGGCGTCCGCGAACATCTGCCATGTGTACTCGCCGTCAGAATGTGCGGGGGTGACCGGCGTCCACCCCTCGTGCGCCAGAGTTGTCATTGTTTGATAGTGACACAGGGGTAGCCGGAGAGGTGGGCGTGTCCGGTGGGATCCAGCCATCCTGCGCAGATCATCGTGCCTTCCAGGAATGCACCGGTCGGGCCGTAGCTGTCGCGAGCGACACCGGGCCTGAACGGGCCATCCAGGACGTGCTCGCTGTAGTACGTCTGCGGGCGATGCGCCGTGTCGCCGGGCGGCGGGACGAGCACGTAGTACGCCTGAAGGTTCCCGGGGAAGTCGTGACCCATCAGCAGGGTTGTCATCGTCTCGGAGACCGTGAGCCCTTCGCCGAGGACTTTGATCGTGACCGGTCCGTCGTCCTTCTCGGCGTTGGCGCTTGCGGACGGCGCACCGAATACCGTGGCTACGAGCACGGCAGCAGCGAATGCCGCGACGGTGGTGATCTTCATTTGTTCCTCCCTGAATTGTGCTGGGGCTACTCGGGTTTCGATTGCCCCGTGTGCCGGTCGCGCTCGGCCCACTGGTCGAGGCCGGTCGCGACGCGGATCAGCAACGCGAACGATGCCGAGCCGGTTCGGTGCGGGATGTCGGGTGCGCCGGGCGTGCGGCGCGGCAGCTCACGATTCATCAGGGTGACCCTCGACGGGCAGCTCGACGACCGCGGGCGGGTCGGTCTGGGCGCGATACGCGGCGACGCACCGGTCGCCGCAGAACACGCGGCCGTCGTGGCTGCGCCGGGTTTGTGCCGGGATTTCCTTGCCGCACCAGTCGCACCACAGCTCGTCGACGCGGCTCATGCGTACACCCGCCCGGTGTCCGGGCGGATGTGCCCCTCCTGGACGAGGACGTTGTACGCGTGCGTCTTGCGTGGGCACTCGCCGAGCAGGCAGTCGATGTGCAGCTGCATCGCCGTGTGCGCTTGGTCGACCGTGAACCGCCGCAGCGGGGCAGCGCATACCCAGGCCGTGATCCGGGGCGACGTGACGCGGTATCGGGAATCTGCACGGGAGTGCAGCACACCCTGTAGTCGCAGCCCTCCGAAGGCGACGAGCAGCCAGGACAAGAGCGCGACGACGACCACCCAGATTGTTGCCTCGGTGCTCATGCCAACGCTCCGGCGCGGAGGTGGATGCGCTGGAGGATGCGTTCGCCGGCCAACGTGATCAGTTGCGCGCGTTCGCGCACGATCGCCTCGATACCCTCGACGTGCGCGAGGTCCGGGACGATCACATCGGTTGCGTGGGTGCGACCGAGCGCGTTCGCGATGGTCATCCACGGGCCTGCGACGGTCGGATCGATCTCCACGATTGTGAGGTCGACGGCGCGGCCGAGGCGCGTTCCGAGGGCGGCCATTTCCTGTTCGATGCGCTCGCGGTCCTTCTTGGCGATCAGATCGCAGCGGATGCAGCAGATTGCGAGTCGCGAGGCGGAGGTGAGATTCTCCATCGGAGTGTCCTTAGTCTTGGACCGAGTGACGTATAGGTCAGTGATATGAACTATACGTCCGCTCGCACACCATGGGAAGGATTTCAGGACGGTTTGACCGGGGGAAATTCGATATCAGACAAATCCGGCCACGTCTTCAGGGTGCCGACTGTGTGCACGATCGACTCGAGGGCACGCGCCGCGACCGCTTCCGAGCGCGCAATGGCACCCATGCCGCACTCGTTGATCCCGTCGTGCGAGTCGCCCATCCAGCGGCCGAGGGCGTAATGCCCGTGGGAGTGCAGCGTGAGGTGAAAGCTGCCGTTCGAGGCGATTCCGGCATCGGTGGCCGCGTACCAGACTGCGATATTCCGGTCACGCAGCAGGCGGCCCTCGCCGGTCCAGCCGTACGAACCGGTATCGGTGTGGTTCGGGTCAGCCTCACCACTGACCAGAAGGAATGTTCCCTCTTGCTCGATCGTGACGCGCTCGAATTCCACGCGCTCGATATCGTCCATCCAGGTCTGCCACGCCGAGTACCAGACTCCGGATACGTCGATCTGTGGAACGCCTCGCCCGGCGAGCGTCGCCAGCGAGATATCCAGAGCTTCCGCGATTCGCGCGGCGACCGGCAGCGTCGGTTGTGCGGCGTCCTCAGCCTCTTCGTAGCGGGAAATCTGCCGCGCGGTGACACCGGCGGCCGTGGCGAGCTGCGCGATCGTCAGCCCGCGGAGCGTGCGATAGTGGGTGATGATTCGGGGTGTGTCCATACGGGCGATCATGCCACGCCGATGACTCATCCGTCATACATACGACGTCAGGAGACGCCTTGCCGGGCAGGATCACGCACGTAGTTCCCGAGGCGATGACGCTTGGCGGAGTCGATCAGTCCGTCGTGCTGCTGGCGATCGCGGACGACGAGGAGGCGGTCACGCGGTGGATGCGTGAGCTGTTGGTGTACCGCCTCGCGGCCGCCGGCAAGGTGATGTCGTCAGCCGATGGCCGTCCGGTCGCTGTCCTGCGTGTGCATCCCGACCGGCTCGCCGATATCGGCGAGCGCCGCCCGGAATGCGTGCGGGATCTGGTCACGCTTCCGCGTGACCTGCTCGGCAACCTCTAGCCGGGTTCCTCGGGCGTCGGCACGACCGCCAACGTGGCCACCGTTCCGCCGGCCGAATTCCCGGGCTCAGCGGTAGTGGTGTACCGCGGGGCGGTGCGCTTGCGCTCGTTTGGCCGCTTGGATGTCGGTGCTCGCTCGGCTCGCTCGAGCTCTGCCGCGTGCTCGCGTTCCTCGGCGAGGTGCGCCGCGCGCTCTTGCGCGAGGGCGGCCTCGGCCGCTTCGGCGCGAGCCTCGGCCGCCTCGGCGCGCTCCCGGTCCTCGCGAGCCTGGATACGCATGGCCTCGATCTCGGACTCGGCCTCGAGGGCGCGGACCTCGGCGGCGAGCCGGGCCCGCTCGGCGGCCGCCAACTTGGCGGCCGTCGTGGCGGCCGTCAGATCGGCCCGTGCCTTGGCGAGCTGATCGGCGACCGGTGTATTGGGTGTCGTGTCCATCGGAGTTCCCTTGTCGGACTGAGGGCCTGGTGGTCAACACCGCGCCCGGGGTGAGCCGGGCGCGACGCAAACGATCAGGTGGCTCAGACCATCGCAGTGAGCGTGCCCTTCCGGTCCAGGAAGTCCCACCCCAGCGCGTTACCGGCGCACTCGTCCTCGGTCAGCATGACCACGGTCGAGGAATTCCCTTCGGCCACGTAGAAATAGCAGGCCTCGGCCGGATGTGCCGCAAGGAATTTCGCGGGCGAATCACCAGGGATACGGCCGTCATAGCGAGCAACGACAGAACCGTCCAGCAGTCGATAGTCGATCGGGTGTGGCGACGCCGCGCGGTGCGATGAGCAGACGAAGATCTGCGAGCCGGTCTGCGAACGGCCGACGGGCACGTGGGTCACGCGCACGCGCAGGAAGTCGCAGCCGCACTCGACGCAGGCCAGTCCGTCCTCCTGGGCGGGCGTGAGGTCTGTCCAGGTGCTCATCGTTGCGCCCACTTCGTTGTTCCGGGCGCGGCGGTGAGCGTGCCGAGGAGATCCGAACCGGCGAGCGCGAGCGCGGGGCCGCCGACGACGATGGTTCCGACGACACCGCCGATGCCCGCGCCGGTGACGGCACCGGCGAGGCATCCGGCCGGGGTGAACACGATCGTGGGGGCGGTGGCGATTCCGCCGATCGCGCAACCGAGCCCGGCGCCGACGATCGTGCCGCCGAATCCGCCGACGGCGGTCGCGGCGCCGAACTGGGCGGCGAATGCGCTCGTCGCGGCCGAGTCCTCCATCGGGGAGGCGACGGGGTGCACGATGGGTGCGGGAATCGGGTCGGCGTGCGCCTGGGCGGCATAGCCCGCACCGGTGACAGTGACGACGGCGAGGCCGAGAACCGCGGCGGCGGTCCGGCCGATACGGCGCTTGCCGCCCGCTCCGGACTGGTTATCGTAAGCTACAGATTTAGCTACAGCGTGCATTTCCGGGTATCCGATCCCGGAAGCATTCGAGCAGGTGAGAGAGTGTTTTCTGAGCGCGCCCGAAGGGATTCGAACCCCTAACCTTCTGATCCGTAGTCAGAGGCCAGGGCAATACGCCACCTGTCGAAACTTCCGATTTTGCTGGTAGAGACTGATTTTCGCTTTGCAGCGGCTAGCCGTTGCTAGCCTGAGCTATGCTACAGATAAACTACAGCTCCGGCAAGAGGGATCTGCTATGCCACCCAAGAAGCGCCGCGGCCGACGCGGCGACGGCGCGTTCTACCAACGCAAGTCCGATGGGATGTGGATCGGCGCATACCAATACGAGGACGAGTACGGCGAAAAGCGCAGGGCGACGGTCAGCGCGGCCGACAAGGTGATCGCGCACGACAGATTCCGCGAACTGCGTACGAAGATCGACAGCGGCACTTTCCGTCCGCGCTCGAAAATGACGGTTGAACAGTGGCTTTCCTACTGGCTCGACAACATCGTCAAGAAGACCAAGGACCCGAAGACCTATGTGTCGTATCGGGGCGCAGTGAACAACCAGATCGTCCCGACCATCGGGACCAAGCAGTTGCCGATCACACCGGCCATCGTGCGCGGCCTGCTGAAGAAGGTGAGCGAGACCGATGGATGGGGCGAGCGGACAACCCAGCTGACCTATGTCGTGCTGAACATCGCGATGACGGCCGCCGTGAAAGAGGAGGTGATCAGCAAGAACCCGTGCGAGGTGGTGGCGAAACCGAAGGTGACGCCATCGCAGGGCGTGAAGTCGCACACGTCCGAGCAGGCGCGCAAGGTCTTGCTGGCCGCGTTGAAGGCAGAAGATCCGTATGTCACCCGCTGGGCCGCGGCGTACCTTCTCGGCGCTCGGCAGGGCGAACTGCTGGGGCTCGAACGTGACCGCGTCGACATCGATAACGCGACCGTCGAACTGTCCTGGCAGCTGCAAACATTGGAGACCCACGAGGGCGCGGCGCTGACCGATCCCGACCGGTTCATCGTCCCGGATGGTTTCGAGTGCCGGCCGCTGTATCGGAAGTTCGCACTCACCCGCCCGAAGTCGGAGCGTTCGAAGCGGCTCACACCGTTGCCTATCCCGCTGGCCGCGATCTTCAAGACCTACCTGGAGACTGCCGAGAGCAACCCTTATGACCTGATGTGGGTGACCGCCAGGAAGCAGCCGATACCGGGCAAGTACGACAACACGGCGTGGCACGACGCCCTCAAGCGGGCGAAAGTTCCTGATCTGCCGCTGCACGCGGCGCGTCATACGACCGCGACATTGTTGCAGGAGATGGGCGTCGAAGAATCCGTTCGGATGCAGATCATGGGTCACTCCTCCGTCGCAGCGCAGCGCGGCTACGCGCATGTGAACCTCGCCTTCGCCCGGGAGGCGCTGGGCAATCTGGACGGTCTGCTTAAGTTGGGATGATCATCCGATTTGACAGCAACGCCCAGATGGTCGGCCTACTATTATGCGACAACTATTGGCTAACAACACGATCGGAGTCGGGCAACCGATCGCGATAGTGGGGCAATGATGGGGTCCGCGGCAGGCGAAAGCGCTTCCAGTTCGGGTCGATACAGTTCAGCGCCAGTCGGGGGTGCTGAGCCACAACAGATCCGCAACAGTCCCGGAGAACTTGCGGCGATAACAACTCCAACTCGCCTGATGGAAGAGTTGCGCCGGCGCGATCTGAGCGCCCTACTGCCCAAGTTGTGGCCGGGCGCGGAGTGCCGCCTCGCGGTTGCGGAGCTGACCGTGTCCGAGCTGATCGTTTCGGCTAGCTGGCTCGGCATCGAGCCGCCGGTACGCGCCTTCCGGGACTACCGCACAACGCACTAGCTTCGCCCGCGCTCGGCGAACGCCGCCTTCAGGAAGTCGTACAGGTCGATGTCCAGCGCCGCGCAGAGGGCATCGAGCTGACCCATCCTCGCCGACAGTGTCGCCTTCTCGATTCGGTAGATGGTGCTCTCGGATACGCCGCTGATCTCTGCCAGCTTCCCCTGACTCAGCCTGCGTTCAGCGCGTAGACCGCGCAGCTTGTCGCCTATGGCCTGGTCGACAGCGGTAATGGCTTCCATACAGAGGAGTATCCCGTCCGAATGGACGGCACCGCAAGCCGGGACCTTCCGCACGCCACCAGCAAACTTCTCGATGCACCGTCAAATGTGCTTGCATTCCCGTCAGACTGGACGGTATTGTCGTCAGCATGGACGAATTGGTTTCTAAACTCGTAGAAATCGCCATGCAGTCCGCTGACGTGAACACCGAACGCTTGGCCGATCTGACAGGCATGGCTCGGGTGACACTGCGCAGACGCCTGAAAGAAGGCGCCTCGTTCACTGTCAGCGAACTCGACCGCATCGCGACCGCACTCGAGGTCGATTTCCTCGACCTGGTGCCCCCCAGGGGATCTCGGCGCACGAAAGCGGCGGTCAAGTGACCGCCCGGGCCGCGGCGAAGACCCGCATCCGATACAGCAAGGCCGAAGCGGCAGAGCAGCTCGGCATCAGCGTGCGCACGCTCGACAAGCTCCGCGCGGACGGGAAAATCGTCGGCCGCCTCGACGGTGGGCGCGTCTTTTTCGACCACGAACACTTGCTCGGCTATGCGAGGTCGTGCGCACCCGAGGGGACCGAATGAGCGTCGACCTCACCGCCTTCGAGGCCACAGTCGCCGATCTCACCAACCGACTCACCGAAGTGCACGGCCTCGTCGCCGACCTCCAGGAAGAGGCCGATCGCGGCGGCATGTTCCAGCACATCAGCCCGGAGTGGAAACGCCGCTACCTCGACGCGCTGAACCGTTTGGCTGCCGTGCGGACACGGCAACGCGAGCTCAAGCTGAACCTGGATGTCGCCAAGCGACGCCGGGACATGCTGGCCGAAGCCCTGCGCCACACCGCCCGGCTGGCGAAGGCGGTGACCCGGTGACCGCCGTCGACATGGTCACGATGGCCGTATCCGCACTCGGTGCACTTACCGCGATCGCGTTCACTCTGATCGCCAACGCTCGCGCTCATGAGGCCGTCGAATCCGCCCGCGCCGCAGCCGCTTCCGAGCGCCGCGCTGCCGAGTATCACGCCGCCGAGGATCACCTCGAGGTCGACAACGGCAAGATCTGCGCGCCCGCGCTGCGCGTCGTACAGCCGGACGAGCTGATGGATTGCCTCATCGACGGTGCCGTGCGCCGGCACCCCGCAGGGCGCGCCCGATGACCCCCGAAACGTCCCCTCGCGCCGACGAGGAGACCGTGCGCCCGGCGCAGGCCGATTCGCTCCATGCGCCGGGCCGCACGCCCAACTGACCCCAAACGGGCCGATGCCCCGGGAGTTGCACCTCACCGGGGCACCGTCTCCAGCCCGTAGAACCGAAAGGCACGATACCAAATGGGACGACACAGCACCGCCCACCGCAGCCGCCTCGGCAGCATCCAGGAATTCGCCGCGCGGATGGTCGCGCACCTCGGCGGCACCGATCCCGATCCCGCACCCGCGCCGGAACCAGTTGCGGACGAGTGGGTTTCGCCCGACGTGTGGCTGCAGCAGCACTCGCACAAGGCGGGTGCGTGATGACCATCGACGAAACCGGTCCCGTATCTGGCATCGAGATCACCACGGCCCGGCATCAACGCATCGAGGAGATCGCGACCGCACGCCTGCGCGTGTCGGATTTCGTCGATGAGTTCTATCTCGACGATCTCCGTCGGCTCGTCGAGGCCGCGGCCGATATTCCGGGCGACGCCATCGTGCGACCGCACGAGAACGGCATCGACATCACGTACACCAAGACCGAATACGTCGCCGACGCGGCCGAGCAGCCGATCGACGGGGTGACCGTCATGTCAGATGAACGTCTCGCCAGAATCCGGGCGCACCTCGAGCGCGAATGCCCGGCCGATGACGAGCCCGCCATCGACGGCCCCGAGGACTTCACCGCCGACCGTGAGCGCGACGAACGGATCGAGGCGCAAGGGTGAAGGCGCACACGAAGTTCGTCACCAACTTCGCCGCGGCCCGCCACGCGATCGGCCTCACCCAGCAGCACGCAGCCGAACGGATGCGCTACCGCCTGCACGGTGGCTGGAATACGCGCAGCGTCACCAACTTCGAGGCCGGTCGGCGCGAGGTCAACCTCGACGAGGCCGAGTGCCTCGCTGCGATCGTGTGCGTGCCGCTCGACAGGATGTTCACCGAATCCGCTACCCGCATCGCCGAGATCGCCGCATCGAACATGCAGACGGGGGCGATGCGATGACCGAACACGCCACATCCGACTGGCGTCACAAGGCCTCGTGCCGCAACGATCCGGATCTCGACTGCTGGTTCGCCAGCGCACCCAACAACACCCGCGCCCAGTACGCCAAGGCCGTATGCGGTCGGTGCCCGGTGCGCCTGGACTGCGCTGACGAAGCGTTCGCCGAGAGCGTCCGCGGCGGGATCATCGCCGGATTCCACACCGAATTTCAGGACGAATGGGATGCGTTGTGCGAGTGGCTCGGTCGCGTCGGCGCATCCCCGGCGCGGCAGTCCGCGCGACGCACCGCGACATGCTCGCAGTGCGGCAAGGCGTTCGTCACCAAGCAGTCCGAAGCTACTCGGTGCGGGCCCTGCAAGCAGGGGCTCGTGGACGCTGGGCCGTCGAAGAAACGCCTACACGAACTGCGTGCGCTCGGGCTCAAATGGCGCGAACTCGGCGAGCTGCTGGGGATGCGCGAGAACAGCGTGCAGACGATCGTGGATCCCAAGCGGCCGTACGTGCTGCGCGAGACCGAAGCGAAGATCTTCGCCATCGCGCCGACCGCATCGGCGGTGAAGGTCGCGTGAGCAACGACATTTGCGGAACAACGGATCTCGACCGCGAGATCTGCCCGCACTGCAACCCGCAGCCCGAACCGGAACCCGCCGCGCCGAGCGAGCCGGGCCTTTATCCGGGCATCCCGGAATCGGTCTACCACGGCGACCGCAACAGCCTGTCGTCGACGGCCGCGCGGCGGCTGCTGGATGTCTCACCGCGGCAATGGAAGTGGGAGCGGGACAACCCGAAACCCAAGTCCGCGGACCATTTCGACCTCGGCACCGCCGTACACACCCTCGTGTTGGGCACGGGCCCGCAGCTGGTCGACCTCGGCGTCGACGAGATCCGCAAGGACGAGGTCAAGACCGAGGTGAAGCGCATCCGCGCCGAGGGCGGAACGCCGTTGCGCAGCAAGCACTATCGGCAGGCGCGCGAGATGGCCGACGCTGTTCGCGCGAATCCGACCGTCGCCGACTGGCTCGCCTCGGGTGAACCCGAACTGTCGCTGTGGCACCGAGATCCGGTCACCGGCGTCATGCTGCGCACCCGTGCGGACTGGGTGCACTGGCTCGGTCGTGACAGCGCGCTGATCGTCGACCTGAAAACCTCGTCCGAACCGGGCCCGGAAGAGTTTCGGCGCTCGGTTCGCAATTACCGCTACCACGTCCAACAGGCTTGGTATCAGGGCGCTTTCGCCGAGCACGGCATCACCACGGCGTTCGTGTTCGTCGTCGTGTGCGAGGCACCCCCGCACGTGTCCTACATCGTCGAGCTCAGCCCCGAAGCGGTCGACCTCGGCGAGCGCATCGCTCGGCGCGCCGTCGACATCTACGCGGCCTGCCTCAAGGACGACGTGTGGCCCGCGTTCGGCACCGACATTCATCACATCGATCTGCCCCGAGGGGCATACCTGCAGGAGGAATACGCACAGTGACCAGCACCGAGATCGCGACCCGCGAGACCACTCGCGGCACCACGCGAGGCGCTCTCACGCTCGCGCCCGATCAGACCGACTGGACGCCGCAGCAGCTCGCCGCGTTGCGGCAGCTCGGCATCGAGGATGCATCCGAGGGTGACCTGCTGGTGTTCCGGCACGTGTGCCAGAGCACCGGCCTGGACCCGTTCCGGAAACAGATCTACATGATCGGCCGGAAAACCAAGGTCAAATACTGGGATGACCGGCAGCGCAAGCAGGTCGAAGACTGGGTGATGAAGTGGACCATCCAGACCGGCATCGACGGATTCCGCCGCAACGGCCACGCCGCGGCGAAGCGTGAAGGCAACGCAATCCGCGTCGACGGACCGTACTGGCAGGGCGACGACGGCAAGGGATGGCAAGACGTCTGGCTCTCCGACAAGCCGCCCGCCGCAGCGAAGTTCACGATCTTCCGCGACGGCGAACCGCACACCGGCATCGCCATGTATCGCGAGTTCGTGCAGACCGCCCCGGGTAGCGATGCGCCGAACAGCATGTGGAAGAAGATGCCCGCGAACCAGCTCGCGAAATGTGCGGAGGCACAGGGGTGGCGGCGCGCATACCCGGACGACTTCTCCGCCGTACAGCTCGAGGACGCCGCGCAGATCATCGACCCCGACGGCGCGGCGGCGCAACCGACCCGGGCGCGATCCGAGCGCGTTTCCGCGGCCGAGCTCATGAGCGGCGGCCGGGCCGCGGACATCGTCGAGGACGCCTCGGATCCAGTCGCAAAACCGGACAACGTACAGGTAGAGGAAGCCACCCCGGCGGCCGGCGAGGAGCCTCGCGCGAGCGCCGATCAGATCAAGGCACTCGGCACCGCACTGAAGCTCTGGAACAAGCGCACCCGCAAGCAGCAGCTCGATTACCTCACCGAGCAGTTCAAGCGTGAGATCACCGATCCGGCGCAGCTCAGCGAATGGGAGTGCACTGCGCTCACCGAGCATCTCGTCGAGTCCAAGCGCAAGGCCGACGAGGACGACAACGCCGCGGCGCCCGACGGCGAGCAGCTCGTCGACGGCGAGCAGCTGCCGATGGACGGCGAGAACGGCGGCACACAGTGAGCGAACCAATCTGCCAGATCGCCTACGGCGGCAATCCCGACGATTGCGAATGCCCGGATTGCCGCGAGCATCAGCACGAGCTCGACCGGCTCGACGAAGAGATGGGCAGGCGCAACTGATGGCCAACGAACACCGGCTCAAGGCCATCGACGCGCTGAACCTCATCCCGGCCTGCGACGACCCCGCGGCCGAGACGTCTTGCGCCAGCGAGGCGACCGCTTATGCACTGCTCGCCCTCGTGGATCGCGTCGGCGAGCTCGTCGAGCAGCAGAAGCTCGCGAACGTCATCGCCGCATTCGAGACCGGTGCTATCCGTTCCGACGCCGACTACGTCAAGGCACGCGAGACGGTGCGCCAGCTGCTCGACCTGCCCAAGGAGAAGAAAGCGTGACCACCACCCCGATCGTGTTCCTGGACACCGAAACTGACGGCGTCCACCCGGGCCGAAAAGTCTGGGAAGTGGCGATGATCCGCCGCGACGAGGACGGCGAGCGCGAGACCTCGTTCTTCGTCGAGATCGACCTGTCCACCGCCGACCCATTCGGCCTCAAAGTCGGTCGGTTCTACGACCGGCATCCGATGGGGCGCGTCCTCGCCGAGCTGGACGAGCATCAATGGGACAGCGAAGTGGACTACTACCCCGAATATCGCGCTGCCCTCGCGGTCGCCCGCTGGACTCACGGCGCGCACATCGTCGGCATGGTCCCGAATTTCGACACCGAGGTCCTCGCCAACCTGCTGCGCGCCCAACAGCTCACGCCCGCATGGCATTACCACCTGATCGACGTCGAGAACATGATCCTCGGCTATATCGCGCGAGAGCGTCACGACGAGGAGATCTTCCTCTTTAACACCACTGACGAGGTGCGCAACGTGCGCGGAACCAGTGTGCTGGACCGCCGCACGGCGATGCTCACGCCGCCGTACGACTCCGAAGCCCTGTCCCACGCGATCGGCGTCGAACCGCCCAGTGAGGACGAACGGCACACGGCCATGGGGGACGCGAAATGGTGCGCCCGCATCTGGGACACCCTCACCGGCGAGATCACGAAGGCGGCCGACGAATGACCACTCTGATCGTCGGTACCGCCGATCTGCGCCAGGCGCTCACCGCGGTGCGTCCGCACGCCTGCACCGACCCCGAAATCCCGGAGCTGACGCGCATCCGGTTCACCATCGGTACCGAGAACCTCACCGTCACCGCGACCGACCGATTCACCGCCGGCCTCGCCATCGTGTCCACGTGGGACCATGACGGCGAACCCGGCGAGATTGTCGAGCTGCTGCCCGATGACGCCGCGAAGATCCTCGCGATCTTCAAGTCGGGCAAGGAGTCCGGCGACGACAGCCCGCAGTATCTGCTGCGCTTGGACGTCGACGCCGAGCATGTCACCGTCACCGACTGCTCCGGCATGATCGACGGCCGCCGCTTCCGGATGCCCAGGCTCGTCACCGAGAGCGCCCTGGACTCGGTCCCGGATCTGATCCAGCGGGCCCACTCCGGCGAAATGGTGCTGCTCGACGACATCGAGAACATGACCGTGAGCGGCGATCACCTCGGCCGGTTCAAGGTTGCTGCCAGCACCTACAAGGAGCCGCTGAGCCTGGAGACGCGGTCGCTGGCGACGCACCGGTCGGTGTCCATCCTCATCCGCTGCGGCGAGTCGTTCCTCGGGCTGATGATGCCGACTCGGCTCACCGACGAAAGCCTTGTGCGGTCGCGGGAATGGGCCGACGGATGGACCGCGCGACTGCCCGAGATCGTCGGCGCGGCAGCGGGAACGGGCGCGTAGTGATGGACCGCATCGACGTTCGCGTCGCCGAGACCGCCCCGGAGGCGCAGCGCATGCGCGCCACCGCGGCGGACCTCGCCACCTACGGGCACCTGTCGATCATCCTCGCCTACGACCCCGACAACCCAGCCGCCGTGCGCGCCGAAGTTGAGATCACGCCCGGCGGCCCGTGCTGGGCGCACGCCGCGAAGGTGCTGCGCGAGATCGCCGTGAC
Source organism: Nocardioidaceae bacterium (assembly GCA_025934895.1). Classification (GTDB taxonomy): domain Bacteria; phylum Actinomycetota; class Actinomycetes; order Propionibacteriales; family Nocardioidaceae; genus Nocardioides_B. The sequence goes on from JAICWH010000005.1 coordinate 50,222, forward strand.
GCTCGAGGAGAAGCACGCGGCCACGCAGTGCGGGAGGCATCAGTGAGCCGGATCGAGTGGACCGAGGAGACCTGGAATCCGGTTACCGGCTGCACCCGAATCTCCGAGGGCTGCCACCACTGTTACATCGAGCGCACGCCGCCGATGCGCATGGCGCACAGGCGATTCGACGGGTCGCACATCGGGGCGACGACGGGCGTGCTGTTCCACCCCGAACGGCTCACGCAGCCATTCGGCTGGCGCAAGCCGCGGCGTGTGTTCGTGAACTCGATGTCGGACCTGTTCCACGACAAAGTGCCGGGCGAGTACATCGCGCGAGTGTTCGCGACCATGGCGCTCGCCGATCGGCACACCTTCCAGATCCTCACGAAGCGGCCGCAACGGATGCGTGCGCTACTCGCAGACGGCGGACAAGCCCTCCTTGAGGAGACGACGGACGAGGAGACAGCCAGCGCTCTATATGACGCGCATTGGCCGCTGCCGAACGTCTGGGTCGGCACCTCGGTGGAGTCGCAGAAGTGGGCCGACATCCGCATTCCGCAACTGCTCGCCACCCCGGCCGCGGTGCGGTGGATCTCGGCCGAGCCATTGCTCGGGCCGATCGATCTCGACGGCCCGCTCGACGCCACGGGCCAACACCGCCCGAAGCTGACCTACTGGCTCACAGGTCGCCCCGGCTGGGCCGCCGACGGAACGCTCGACGTGCGGCCGCGCCTCGATTGGGTGGTCGTCGGCGGTGAGACCGGGCCCGGCGGCCGCCCGATGGATCCGGCCTGGGCGCGGACGATGCGCGACCAGTGCACGGCCGCCGGGGTGCCGTTCTTCTTCAAGCAGTGGGGCGACTACGTCACGGTCGACCAGATGCCCGAGGACACATTCCGCGACCTGGACGCCCTGCACGGGCCTTCCAGTCTCGCTCGCGAGGTGCAGTGGCACGTCGGCAAAAAGCACGCAGGCCGCGAGCTCGATGGCCGCGAGTGGAACGAGTACCCGGCGCGCGAGCTACAGAACGAGGAGGTGCCGCGTGGCACGTGACCATGCCCGGATCTGGCTATCGATCTGGTCCGACGACGATTTCCGGGCGTTGCCGCCCGACGCGCAGCACCTGTATTTCGTGCTGGTCACCTCCCCGAGCCTGAGCTACGCGGGAGTCGCGGACTGGCGGCCGGGCCGGATCGCCGCGAACGCCGCGGGTTGGACGGCCGGCGCGGTGCGCTCGGCCGCCGAACCGCTCGTGCGTGGCCTGTACGTCGTGATCGACGAGGACTCCGAGGAGGTGCTGCTGCGCAGCTTCATTCGGAACGACGGGCTGATGAAGAACCCCAACGTCGCCGTGTCGATGGCGCTGGCGTTCGCGGACACCGCTTCGCCGACGCTGCGTGGGGTGATCGTGCACGAACTGAAGCGGCTCCACGACACCGAGCCGGATCTGAAGGGATGGCCGAAGGTCGCCAGTCTGCTCGACCGCAAGGCCATCGATCCGGCGTCGTACCCCTTCGGCTACCCCTCGCCGCAAGAGGTCGGTCAGCAGGTCGCCGAACCCCTTGCGAAAGGGGTAGGTTACCCCTTCCCGCAGGGGGTTCCGAAAGGGGTCGGTTACCCCCTAGATCAGGGGGTTGATCAGCCCTTCGATTACCCCCAAACCGAAGGGTTCGACCAGGGGATCCCGCAGGGGGTCGGCTCCCTACCAGCTCCTGCTCCAGCTCCTAGCTCCAGCTCCATTGGGGGTCACCTAACAGGGGAACGTCACTACGTGAACGCCGCCGACAGCATCGACCCCCCACCGAAATTCCATCCCCAACACCCAGCCGCCTACGAGCCCGACTGCGTCGAATGCGAGCGCACCGCACGCCGCTACGAACGGCACCTCGCACTCGCCCTGAGCGACACCGAACCATCGCCGTACTGCGACCGCCACCCGGGCGGCACCCTCGACGCCTGCCGCGAATGCCACCGCAAACGCGAAGCCGCCACCCAATGGCACGAGGACCGGCGCCACGCCGAAGCCCTGCGCCAATCCGAGGCCGCGCGCACCGCCGCAGACACCCGAGCCCAAGCCATCGCCGCCTGCCCCCTCGGCTGCGCCGACCGCGACGGCTACCGGCCCGACGGCCGCGTCTGCTCGCACGACCCCGACGAAGCCGACCGCGCACGCCGCGGCATGGACGCCGTCCGCGCCGCACTCGCCGAACGACGGGCCACGTCGTGAGCTACGACCGCACCGGCGAACCCGTCGACCTCGACGACCACGATCCCGCCACCTGCCCGAAGTGGCTCGGTGAGGACGACGAAGGGCGTCCGATCCCGTGCCTGCGCTGCAAAACCCACCTCGCCACCGGATCCCACATCCCTGACTACCGAGCCGACCGACCCGTATCAGACCGCGCCCGCGCGGC
>JAICWH010000235.1 GCA_025934895.1 Nocardioidaceae bacterium
CCAGGGTGGTCAAGGACGAGAACGCCGAGACCGCGGCGTACGCCCGGTCGGCCGCGGTCGAGGTGACCCACCCCGACACGGGCGCGGTGCTCGTCGAGGCCGGTGGCGACCTCGGTGACGTCAAGATCAACGAGCTGGTCGCCGCCGGCATCGAGGAGGTCAAGGTCCGCTCGGTGCTCACCTGTGACGCCAAGACCGGCACCTGCGCGAAGTGCTACGGCCGCTCCCTGGCCACCGGCAAGCTCGTCGACATCGGGGAGGCCGTCGGCATCATCGCGGCCCAGTCGATCGGTGAGCCCGGCACGCAGCTGACCATGCGTACCTTCCACACCGGTGGTGTGGCCTCCGCGGACGACATCACCCAGGGCCTGCCCCGGGTGGTCGAGCTCTTCGAGGCCCGCCAGCCCAAGGGCCGCTCGCCGATCACCGAGGCCGCCGGCCGGGTGACGATCGAGGAGAACGAGAAGGCCAAGAAGATCCTCGTCACGCCGGACGACGGGTCCGAGGTCCAGGAGTACCCGGTGAGCAAGCGGTCCCGGCTGACCGTCGGCGAGGGCGACCACGTCGAGGTCGGCCAGCAGCTCACCCAGGGCACCCCGGACCCGCAGGAGGTGCTGCGCATCCTCGGCGTGCGTCGGGCTCAGGAGCACCTGGTGGACGAGGTCCAGGCGGTGTACCGCAGCCAGGGCGTGGCCATCCACGACAAGCACATCGAGATCATCGTGCGGCAGATGCTGCGCCGGGTCCTGGTGCTGGAGCAGGGCGACACCAACCTGCTCCCCTCCGACCTGGTCGACAGGGTCAAGTTCGAGGAGGAGAACCGCCGGGTGGTCTCCGAGGGCGGCAAGCCCGCGGCCGGCCGTCCACAGCTGATGGGCATCACCAAGGCGAGCCTGGCCACCGAGTCGTGGCTGTCGGCGGCGTCGTTCCAGGAGACCACGCGCGTGCTCACCGACGCGGCGATCCACGGCAAGTCCGACTCGCTGCGCGGCCTGAAGGAGAACGTGATCATCGGGAAGCTGATCCCGGCCGGCACCGGTCTGGAGAGGTACCGCAACATCCGGGTGGAGCCGACCGAGGAGGCGCGCGCCAACGCGTACTCCGTCACCGGCTACGGCGACTACGACTACGACTTCGGCAGCAACGGAGGTCAGGCCGTGGCGCTCGACGACTTCGACTTCGGCTCGTACCAGAGCTGAGGCCGGGGCCGGCCCGCAGATTCCCTGGGCCCCCAGCGAAACGTGCACACCCCCTGCGTTGCAACGCAGGGGGTGTGCACGTTTAACCGGGGCCCCAGGGAAACCGGCACCCCGGCGCGCTCAGGAGACCGACGGCCCGGCGCCCCGCCACCGACCTAGACTCGCCCCCATGTCCAGCTTCGGTACGACGCCTGCGGAGCGCCCTGCCCCCCGGCGCCAGCGGGTCGCGGCGTACGCCGTGGTGCTGCGCGGACCGGCCGACGACCCGCAGGTGCTGATGACCCGGATGTCCTCACGCACCCGCATCGAGGGCCGCTGGACGCTGCCCGGGGGCGGCCTGGACCACGGCGAGGACCCTCGGGACGCCGTCCGCCGGGAGGTCTTCGAGGAGACCGGGCTGGTCGTGGAGCCGGGGCAGGTGCTCGACGTGCACTCGGTGCACTTCACCGGCGAGCGACCCGACGGGCTGGTCGAGGACTACCACGGCATCCACGTGATCTTCGACGCGCGGCTGCTGCCCGGCTCGGAGGGCGTCGAGCCACACGTGGAGGAGGTGGACAGCTCCACCGACGTCGCGGCCTGGGTGTCCATCTCCGACGCACTCGCCCTGGACCTGCTCGGCGCTGCCCGGCAGGCGCTCGACCTGGTGGTCCGTCGGAGTCTGGCCGCGCAGCGCGGGTCTGTCTAGACTGCCCGCATGTCGCCCGCCGGAGCTCCGTCTGGCCCGGAGACCGTCTTCACCTACGGCGCGCCGCAGCTGAAGTTCGGCGCCGGAGCCTCCGACGAGATCGGCTACGACCTCACGACGTACGGCGTGCGCAGGGCGCTCGTCATCACCGACCCGGGCGTCGCCGCGACCGGTCACCCCCAGCGCGTCGTCGAGCAGATCGCCGGCGCGGGCATCGACGCGCGGCTGTTCGACCGGGCCCACGTCGAGCCGACCGATGCCAGCATGGCCGCCGCGGTGGAGTTCGCCCGTGACAACGGCCCGTGGGACGCGTTCGTCGCCGTCGGCGGCGGCTCCGCGATCGACACCGCGAAGGCCGTCAACCTGCTCAGCACCAACCCCGGCGACCTCATGGACTACGTCAACGCGCCGGTGGGGAGGGGCCGCGCGCCCGAGAACGCCCTCTCGCCGCTGGTCGCGGTGCCCACCACCACCGGCACCGGCAGCGAGAGCACCACCGTCTGCGTGCTCGACGTCCTCGAGCAGCACGTCAAGTCGGGGATCAGCCATCCGCGGCTGCGGCCCACGCTGGCGGTGGTGGACCCGCGGCTGACGCTGAGCCAGCCGGCCGGGGTCACCGCGGCCTGCGGCATGGACATCCTGTGCCACGCCCTGGAGAGCTGGACCGCGCGACCGTTCGACTCCTACGACCGCAAGCGACCCGAGCAGCGGGTGCCCTACTGCGGGGCCAACCCCGTCGGCGACATGTGGTCGGAGAAGGCGATGAGCCTGCTCGCCGGCTCCTTCCGCACCGCCGTGCACCACGGCGACGACGAGGCCGCGCGCGAGCAGATGGCGCTCGCCGCGACGTTCGCGGGGATGGGGTTCGGCAACGCCGGGGTGCACATCCCGCACGCCAACGCCTACCC
>JAICWH010000043.1 GCA_025934895.1 Nocardioidaceae bacterium
CGCGTGCACGGTGGCGAGGTCGGGGTGACCGGCGATGTAGAAGTGCCGGCCACCTCCGGGGGTGAGCACGTCGCCGAAGATGGTGACGCCCAGCCCATCGAGCAAGGCTCGCACCCTCTCGACATCGCCACCGTTGCGGATGTCGACATCGACCACGGCGACCCGGCCACCCATCAACCCATTGAGAGCATCACCGGGCTGTGCCGCCGCGATCCGAGCCGCGTTGCCCTCGGGCGTCAGACCCGACCATCCCAGCGGCCGGCTGGTGAACTCGTCCTTCACGCCGGGCCTGCAGGAGAACACCGACACATCGAGGTCGCACAGGTGTTGCACGAACTCCTCGGCGCGAGTCATGCGGCCACCTCGCGCCACGGTCCGGACGGGTCACGTCCGTCGCGAACCTCGGCGGCGTGTATGCACGGGACGCCGGGTGCGAAGACTCCGAACACCGTCTCCTGGCACTGGTCGCACACGAAGACGACCGTGGTGCTGTGCTCGCAGACCAGCACGATGGGCTCGCTGCCGGGACACGCCCGGTCGTGCATTCGCGCATGGTGCTCGATCACCTCGCGGGAAGCGCCGATGCCGGTCACTCGGAGTCACCGTCGTACTGGTGACGGTCGATACCCAGCTCGTCCAGCATCTTCAGCAGCTCGTTCGCTGCCCTGGCCACGTAGTAGGCACCGAAGTGCTGGATGCTGTCGCGGTTCCGGGTGAACCGGTCGTCCTCGTGCAAGTTCGACAGGCTGGTAACGACCTTCTCCAACCTGTAGGCGTTGTCCCGGTAGGCATCCGGCAGAGGCCGGCGCCGCTGCTTCACGGGCTCCGCGGCCACCGGGCGGCCCGCTGCCGGGCCACTGTCCAAGTTGGACACCTGAGCCCGGCCTGCTGCCAGTGCTCGGACCATTGCCACCGTCGAAGGCGAGCATCCGACCCGGCGAGCGATAGCCCGATCGGAGTCGTCGGGTCGACGCTCGATCTCGTTGGCAATCACCTCCCGCACCTGCTCACGACTCAGGTGCCGGCGGGCACAGTTGAGGGTCACGGCCAGGTCGATCGCGTCGTCGTCGTCGGTGACCTCCCGGACCGCCACCGGACACTCGATGCCCAGCTCCACGGCGATCGCCTTGCGGTTGTGACCGTCGAGGACCCGGCCGTGCTGGTCGACCACGACCGGCACGATGATCCCGTTGGCGGTGATGTCCGCCTTGAGCGCCTCATACTCCTCCGGCGCCAGCTCGGGCATCGGCTGGAAGGTGGGCTCCGCGTCTTCTATGCTGTGGAGGTCGGTGATGTTGACGTTGGTGGCCGCTCCTGCCAGGGGGCGGCCTTCGTCATGCTCAGGGGGTGGCATGGGCACCTCCGGCCGCACTGGAGGTCTCGTCCGTTGCCAGGATGGCTGCCAGCCGCGCCCGTCGTGCAGGCGACAGCGGGGGCGCGTCATCGACACTCCGGCGCACCCATTCCTCTGGGGCAGGCGTCAAGAGCATCTCGACTTCGCTGCGGTCCAGCCGCACGAGTCGGGGACCTAGCTTGTGCGCGGTCAGCAGTCCGGCGCGCACATAGCGGTCGACGGTCTGCGTCGAGCAGGAGAGCAGGGCAGCAGCATCGGCACGGGTGATGTCTTGCGGATGGTCTTCACGGGGCATGGCAGCCTCCAGCGACAGGTGGAAAGCGCTGGCTCCCGTGAACGCTGGCCCGCTCGAATCGGCTCAGTCACGCGGTGCGCCGGGGGTGCTCGTCGGCGTCTGGATCGCTGCTCACCCTCACCTGTTCGATGAGGGTCACCCCGGCCTAGCACGGTCGAGCTAGCCGCGCCGGGGTGGTCCTTCAGTACTGCCCCACGCTAACACTCATGAGTCGACGGAAGCGGCGTTCGACCGGTTTTGGCCTACCCTTTGGACTTCGACGTAGACGTTGATCCAAAGCGGAACTCCACCACGTCACCGTCCTGCATGACGTATTCCTTGCCCTCGATCCGGACCTTGCCGGCAGCCTTCGCTGCTGCCATCGAGCCGGTCGCGACCAGGTCGTCGTACGACACTATCTCGGCCTTGATGAAGCCTCGTTGGAAGTCGGTGTGGATGACGCCCGCGGCCTCAGGAGCGGTGGCCCCCTTGGGGATCGTCCACGCACGAGACTCCTTCGGGCCCGCGGTGAGATAGGTCTGCAGACCGAGGGTCTCGAAGCCGACCCGGGCGAGCACGTCGAGCCCGGGCTCGTCGATCCCCATCTCCTCGAGCATCGCGCGTGCCTCGTCGTCGTCGTCCAGTTCGACCAGCTCCGACTCGAACTTGGCGTCGAGGAAGATCGCTTCGGAGGGCGCGACCAGATCACGCATCCGCTGCTTGAGGTCCTCGTCGGCCAGCTCGTCACCGTCGCAGTTGAAGACGTAGATGTAGGGCTTCGAGGTGAGTAGCATCAGCTCGCGCAAGAGCGAACGATCGACGTCCGCAGCGATCACCGGAGTGCCGCGCTCGAGGGCGTTCTTCGCCTCCCGCACGGCGGCGAGCGTGGCGATGTTGTCCTTCTTGACCCGGGCTTCCTTCTCCAGTCGAGGCAGCGCCTTGTCGACGGTCTGCAGGTCGGCGAGGATCATCTCGGTCGCGATCGTCGAGATGTCGTTCGCCGGGTTGACCTCTCCCTCGACATGAGTGACATCGTCGTCACGGAAGACCCGCGTCACCTGACAGATCGCGGCGGACTCGCGGATGTGGGAGAGGAACTTGTTGCCGAGGCCCTCTCCCTCGGAGGCTCCGCGGACGATGCCGGCGATGTCGACGAACTCCACCGTCGCCGGGATCACCTTCGCGGACCGGAACAGCTCAGCCAGCTTGGCGAGCCGCGGCTCGGGGACACCGACCACGCCGACGTTGGGCTCGATCGTCGCGAACGGGTAGTTCGCGGCGAGGACGTTGTTCTTGGTCAGGGCGTTGAACAGCGTCGACTTGCCCGCGTTGGGGAGACCGACGATTCCGATGGTGAGCGCCACGGGCGGCGAGTCTACGGGCGCAGGTTCCATGCGGACGAATCGTCGAACGGTCCGAGCGGCCACCCGGACATGCAGCACTCCTCCGTCGGAGGGGCGACCAGGCGCGCACCGCCGGGGAGTTGCATGTTGCCGTGGCCGCTCTAGGCTGGCGCGCATGCGCATCGCGACCTGGAACGTGAATTCCGTCCGATCGCGAATCGGCCGCGTCGAGGCGTTCCTCGAACGCCAGGACATCGATGTACTCGCCCTCCAGGAGACCAAGGCGCGCGACGACCAGTGGCCGGTGATGGGTCTGCAGGCGATGGGCTACGACGTCGCCAGCTTCGGCAACAGCCAGTGGAACGGCGTGGCGATCGTCTCGCGCGTAGGGATCGAGGACGTGGAGCACGGCTTCGACGGCATGCCGGCGTACGGCGATCCCCCGATCCTCGAGGCGAGGGCGATGGGCGCCACGTGCAACGAGATCCGCGTCTGGTCGGTCTACGTGCCCAACGGCCGCAAGCTCGGCGACCCGCACCTGGACTACAAGCTGGACTGGCTGCGTGCCCTGCGCGAGAGCGCGGCGGGGTGGCTCGCCGACGACCCGCGCCGCCAGGTCGCCCTGACCGGCGACTGGAACATCGCCCCGCAGGACGATGACGTGTTCGACATCGCAGCGTTTGCGAAGAGCACGCACGTGACCCCGCCGGAGCGCGCAGCGTTCGCAGCCGTGCTCGACGCCGGTTATGCGGACGTCGTACGTCCGCACGAGCCGGGACCGGATGTCTACACCTACTGGGACTACTACCGGCAGAGGTTCGAGCGCAACCGCGGGATGCGCCTCGACTTCGTCCTCGGGTCTCCGTCGTTCGCGGCTCGTGTGACCGGTGCTCGTATCGACCGTGCGGAACGCGCCGGCGCCGGGGCCAGCGACCACGCTCCAGTGATAGTGGAGCTCACGGGGTGAGCGGGTCCCGTAGCGGGTGTGCGGCACCCACGCCGGCGCACCCGGTTTGTGCGCGGACTGCACGGGCACTGGCCCGCCATGGCAGACACCGCACGCGCAGAGAAGTGCAGCACAGCTCTTCAGCAGATGGAGCAGACGGGTGACGCGGACGAGCTGCTGGGGCAGTTCAGTGCCGACGCCGAGCTGAAGCGGTCCGAGCTGCAGGGCTCGCAGTCCCCGACGAGCGACCCCGACCAGTTCTGGAGCAGCTACCGCAAGCAGTTCTCCGAGATCGGCTCCACCTACTACGACACAGCCGCTTTCGTAGCAGCCTCGACATGACCGACCCCCGCGAGCGCACCGAGCGCGGCGATCCCACCGCCAACCCTGACCCCGATCCGGCCGAGAGCACCGGGCTGGAACCGGGCGGCGGCGTCCCGCCCGGCGAGACACCCCCGGATTCAGGAAGTGTGGCTACCGGCCCCAAGACAGCCGGGTCGGGCCGGAGGACGGTGACTCCCTGGCTGATCGTCGGGCTGGTGGTGCTGCTGGTCCTGTCCGTCCTCCTCCTGTTCCTGGGAAGGATCGGCGCGCTGACCTGAGGGGCCTCGTCGCCGGGAGCCGACCAGGGGTCCGCAGCACTGTCGGTGCGACCCGGCATGCTCTCGGGCATGGACTCAGGCATCGATCCCAGCACGACGTTCTCGCTGCTCATCACTCTCCTGGTGGGGTTGATCATCGGCGTCGCAGGGGGTGTGCTGTGGGCCCGCTCCCGACCCGGTGCCCAACGGTCGGCGGTGGAGGCCGCTCTGCAGGCGGCCGGTCGTTCGGCCGACGAGCAGAGGGAGCTGCAGCAGAGCCAGGACCGCGCCGGCGAGGCGGCCGTCGTAAGGGACAGCCTGGACCGGCTGCACGACCAGCTGCGCGACATGGCGCAGCACGGCGTGTCGTGGCAGAGCCAGCTCAAGCAGCAGGTGGACGACGTCCGGACGTCCACCGAGACGCTTCGCCGTGAGACGGCCACCTTGTCCACTGCTCTGCGACGACCGCAGGTGCGCGGACGCTGGGGTGAGCTGCACCTGCGGCGCGTGGTCGAGCTTGCCGGCCTCGTGGACAGGTGTGACTTCACGGAGCAGCTGACCACTCGCGTCGGCCCGCCCGACCCAGTCGGGTCCCGAGGCGCACAGCGACCCGACCTCGTGGTCCACCTCGCCGGAGGCAAGCAGGTGGTGGTCGACGCCAAGGTCCCGCTCGACGCCTTTCTGGACGCGACCGGTGCCGACGGCGACGACGAGCGTGCGGTGCACCTCCGCCGGCACGCCCGCCAGCTGCGGCAGCACGTGGACGTGCTGGCGGGGAAGGCCTACTGGCGCGCGCTGCCGGCCACTCCCGAGTTCGTCGTCCTGTTCGTGCCCGCCGAGTCGTTCCTCTCGGCGGCCCTCGAGGCCGACCCGGCGCTGTTGGAGTACGCCGCGGAGCAGCTCGTCGTTCTTGCCACGCCCACGACCCTGATTGCGCTGCTTCGCACCGTGGCCTATGCCTGGACGCAGCAGACGCTTGCGGACAAGACCCGGGAGATCCACGAGCTGGGCCGCGACCTGCACGAGCGGTTGAGCACGATGGGCGGGCACCTCGACCGGCTGGGCCGGTCCCTGACCAGTGCGGTGAGCGCCTACAACCGAGCGGTCGGCTCGCTGGAGAACCGTGTCCTGGTATCGGCTCGGCGCTTCACCGACCTCGGTGTCAGCGCCGACGTGCTGGAGACGCCTGGCCCAATCGCGGAGTCCGCGCGCCCGTTGACGACCGCCGAGCTCCTCGAGACCGTGGCCGAGCAGCGCCCGGAGCTGACCTGCCTCGACCCACCGGTCACCGATCACCAGCCGTCCGTACGGCGCGTCGCGCCCTGACCCGGGCCTCGGTCGGCTTAGTGTGCACAGGGTGAGCACAGGTACGCCTCACCGCAGGACCCTCTGGGAAGAGGGTCGGAGACCCGGTCGCTTGGTTGCTGTCCTCGCCGGGCTCATCGTCCTGCTCGTGGTCCTCCTGGACCTGCGCCTGTTCGACACCCTCACCCTGCTCTTCGACAGCGCCTTCGTGCTGGTGTGCACGGCCGCCTCGCTCGCGGTCCGCCCGCGGGACTTCTTCATGGTCGGGGTCTTGCCTCCGCTGCTGATGGCCGCCACGATCGGGGTGCTCGCCGTCATGTCCGGCAACGCCATCTCGGACCCGGGGGACGGTCTGCTGCAGACCGTGGTCTCCGGACTCGCTCATCACGCCGGCGCCCTGGTCACCGGCTACGCACTGACCCTCGCGGTGCTGGCGCTGCGTCAGGTCGCCCTCCGCAACGCCGGCACGATCAGGGCGCTCGGCCGCTCACGGTCGCGAGCGGTGGGCCGCCCGGCCCGCGCTACCGGGCACGTCCCGGCCCGCGCTACCGGGCACGTCCCGGACCCCGCCACCGGGCACATCCCGGACCAGGGCTCGGGGCACATCCCGGACGCGAGCAAGGGGCGGGTCCCGGATCAAGCCGGTGACAGCACCACCGGAGAGCGCTTCAGGGCGCGCAGCTCGCACTGACCCGACATCCGGCTGCGGCCCGCGGGCAGGCCTCGCCCGGTCGAGCAGTCATCCGTCGGTCTGCGCCAGTCGGGTCCTGGTGAACGGCGCCGCGTCAGGCGCTGCCGCGCTCGGCGGCCTTGAGGTCGCGGCGCAGCTCCGGTGGGAGCGCGAAGATCAGCGACTCCTCGGCGCTGTGCACCGCTTTCGCGTCGGGATAGCCGCGATCCGCGAGGAAGGACAGCACCCCGGCCACGAGGTCCTCGGGCACCGAGGCCCCCGAGGTGACGCTGACCGTCTCGACGCCCTCCAACCACGACTCGTCGATCTCGCTCGCGTCGTCGACCCGGTAGGACGCCCGAGCGCCCGCCTCGAGCGCCACCTCGACGAGCCGCACGGAGTTGGAGGAGTTGCCCGACCCGACCACCAGCACCAGATCCGCCCCGGCCGAGATCTCCTTCACCGCCATCTGACGGTTCTGGGTCGCGTAGCAGATGTCGTCCGAGGGTGGGTCCACCAGGCGGGGGAAACGCTCCCGGATGGCGTCCACGATGGTCATCGTCTCATCGACCGACAAGGTGGTCTGCGAGAGCCACGAGACCTTGTCGGGGTCGCGGACCACGACACCCGCGACGTCCTCCGGCGTCTGGACGAGCTGGACGTGAGCGGGAGCCTCGCCTGCGGTGCCCTCGACCTCCTCATGACCGGCGTGGCCGATCAGCAGGATGTCGTAGTCCTCGGCGGCGAACCGGCGCGCCTCGTGGTGCACCTTGGTCACGAGGGGGCAGGTCGCGTCAATGGTCTTCAGGGTGCGCTCCGCGGCCTGCCGGTGCACCTCGGGGGAGACCCCGTGGGCGGAGAACACCACGGTGGCCCCCTCGGGCACCTCGGAAAGCTCCTCCACGAACACCGCACCGCGGGACTCGAGGTCGCGGACGACATGCTTGTTGTGCACGATCTGCTTGCGGACGTAGACCGGCGCGCCGTACAGGTCGAGCGCCTTGTCCACGGTGATCACCGCTCGGTCCACCCCCGCGCAGTAGCCACGCGGAGCGGCGAGCAGCACGGCGCGAGCCGCGCGGTCGGCCTGCTGCGGATCGAGGACAGAGGGGATCCCCAGGTCCGAAGTGGTCATGTCCCCATCGTAGGTGCTCTCCCCTAGGGTGCTGGCGTGGCCTTGAACACCTCGCTCGAGCACCCGGCGCCGGTCCGGCAGATCGCCAACGCGATCTCCGGATGGGTGGACCGGCTCGGCGCGGTGTGGGTCGAAGGACAGGTCGCCCAGTTCAACCGGCGGCAAGGCATGAACACCGTCTTCATGACCCTGCGAGACACGGTGGCGGACATCTCGATCGCCGTCACCTGTTCGCGGACGGTCTTCGACTCGCTCAACCCGCCGATGGTCGAGGGCGCTTCGGTGGTGGTGCACGCCAAGCCGTCGTTCTACGCGAACCGCGGCACGCTCTCGCTGTATGCGCGTGACATTCGGATGGTCGGGCTCGGGGAGCTGCTGGCCCGCATCGAGCGGCGGCGGCGACTGCTCGCTGTGGAGGGTCTCTTCGCGGCTGAGCGCAAGCGCCGGCTGCCGTTCCTGCCCGCCGTGGTGGGCCTGGTCACCGCCCCTGGCTCCGCAGCCGAGCGCGACGTCCTCGAGAACACCCGTCGACGCTGGCCCGCCGTCCGGTTCACCGTCAGGCACGCGGCGATGCAGGGCACCGGCTCGGCCGCCGAGGTGATCGAGGCCGTCGGTCGTCTGGATCGCGACCCGCAGGTCGAGGTCATCGTGATCGCCCGCGGCGGCGGGTCGGTGGAGGACCTGCTGCCGTTCTCCGACGAGGGCCTGCTGCGGGCCGTCTTCGCTGCACACACTCCGGTGGTCTCCGCCATCGGGCACGAACAGGACGGTCCGCTCCTCGACCTCGTCGCGGACGTCCGGGCCTCCACCCCGACCGACGCCGCCAAGCTCGTGGTGCCGGACGTCTCCGAGGAGCTGGCCCGGGTCGAGCACCTGCGGCACCGCGGTCGCCAGGTTCTCGCTGCCTGGCTGGCCCGTGAGCAGCACAGCCTCCATACCGTCAGGGCGCGCCCGTCGCTGGCCGATCCGGGCAGCGACCTGGCCCGCAGGCGGCATGACGTCGTGGCGCTCCGTGAGCGGGCCCGGCGCACGGTGCACTACCAGCTCGACCGGGCCGGCAACGACCTGACCCACCAGCTGGCGCGGGTCCGAGGGATGTCACCGCTGGCTACGCTGCGGCGCGGCTACGCGGTGGTGCTGGACTCGCACGGCCGGGTCGTGACCCGTTCGGACCAGGCGTCGCCAGGCGAGTCCCTGAACGTCCGGGTGGCAGAGGGTCGCCTCGACGTCGTGGTCACCGCTGTCGAGCAGGGCGACGACGCCCACACCGCTGCAGCCGGGAGGACGACCGATGACTGAGGACCGGCCCAGCTATGAGGAGGCCCGCGAGGAGCTCGTCGACGTGGTGCGCCGCCTGGAGTCCGGTGGCACCGACCTCGAGGAGTCGCTGGCGTTGTGGGAGCGCGGCGAGCGGCTCGCGCAGATCTGCCAGGCATGGCTGGACGGCGCCAGACAGCGCCTCGACGCAGCGATCGCCTCGACGGACGATCCCCGAGACGACGGTCAGGCCGGCGACGTCGGGGCAGGGGGGCACACCCAGCCGTGACTGCTACCGGAGGCTGGCGGCGTAGCCGATGAGGTCGGGACGCAGCACCTCATGCCCCACGACGAGCGTCGTGGTGCGGCCGACCCGGTGCGCGAGGGCCAGGTCGCCTTTCGGATCCGTGTACGACGTCCACGACCGGCCCGCCACCAGGACAGGTCGGCCACGGGTCGCCGCCTCGTCGACGTAGGTCGTAACCATCGAGGCCACGGATCCTCTGCCCTGCTCCAGGCCGACGTAGCGGTCCTGGGCGGTGAGCACCCCGAGGTGCCAGTGCGAGTCCGGTGCGCCGCTGAAGCTGACTGTGGTCGCGCGCCAGCCCGCGGGGAGGTGTGCCGGGGCCAGCAGGTCGAAGTCGGCCGCCCTGCGGGCGTCGGGAACGACACGGGCGTAGTCCACCGTGCTGACCCGGGCCTCCGTTCGGGTCCGCAGCGACTGCACCCCGGCGTACCCGAGCACCAGCACGACCAGCACCGCCATCGCGCCCACCATGCCGGCGACCGGGCTCTGCGGGCGGGTTGTCTGCTGGCTCACCAGGCCATCCTCGCAACCGCGGCCAACTTCGAAGCGGCCGGACGCGCGGCCACGCTGACCTAGGCTTCCGCGGTGCCCCACATCCTGGTCGAGGTCGTCGCCGTGGCCGCGCTCGTGGTCCTGCTCGCGGTGGCGTTCGTGCACCCACGGGCGTGGGCCGAGGTGCTGGCGGGTGTGCTGGCGGCGTCGGCCGTCCTCGCCAGCGGGGCCGTCCGCTGGGCCGGTGCCGTGCAGCAGGTGCGGCTGCTGGCCCCGGTAGTGCTGTTCCTCGCCGGGATCCTCGTGGTCTCCGAGATCTGCGCGGTCGAAGGGGTGTTCTCCGCGGTCGGCGCGATGGTGGCGCGCGCCAGCCGCCAGCACCCGGGACGGATGCTCGGGCTGACGTTCGTCGCGGCAGCCCTGACCACTGCGGTCCTCAGCCTGGACGCCACCGTCGTGCTGCTCACCCCGGTCGCCGCCGCGGCAGCGGGGAGCACCCGGACCAGCCCTCGTGCGGTAGTGCTCGCGTGCGCCCGGTTGGCCAACAGTGCGTCACTGCTGCTGCCGGTCTCGAACCTGACGAACCTGCTGGCCCTGCCGGCACTTCCGACGGTGTCCTTCGTCGGCTTCGCCGTCCTGATGGCGCCGGTGTGGCTGGTGGTGATCGGTGTGGAGTACGCCGGGCACCGGGTGTACTTCGCGCGGGACCTGTCCGCCGTCCCCGTGCACGGTACGCGCCCACCGGACGTGCATCTGCCCGGCGTACCCCTCGTCGTCATGGGAGCGATGCTGGTCGGGTTCGCCGCCCTGTCCCCACTCGGCGTGCAGCCGGCCTGGGTGGCCGGCGTCGCCGCCGTCGTGCTCAGCGTCCATGCGGGCCGTCGGCGCCTGGTCGACGCGGCGACCGTGCTGCACGCGACGCAGCTGAGCTTCGCGGTGTTCGTGCTCTGCCTGGGCGTCGTCGTCGCGGCCCTCACCGACACCTTTCTGGGCGCCCTGGTCCGGTCCACCGTGCCCGACACCACGGAGCTCGGCTCGCTGGTGGTGGTCGCGCTGGTGGCGACTGTTCTCGCCAACCTGGTGAACAACCTGCCCGCGACCCTGATGCTCGTGCCGCTCGTGGCACCGCTCGGCGTGACCGCGGTGCTCGCTGCGCTCGTCGGGCTCGGGGTCGGGTCCAACCTCACCTACACCGGGTCCCTGGCGAACCTGCTGTGGCGCCGCACGCTGGTGGGCCGGGGAGGTCGCGCCTCGGCGGGTGACTTCCACGCGGTCTCCGCGATGGTGACCCTGCCCGCGGTGGTGCTCGGTGTCGTCGTGCTGTGGGCCTGGGCGCCGCTGGTCCGGGGGTAGCCGTCGGGTCAGGCTCCGTGCAGCGCCGGCAACAGCTCCCTCTCCGCGAACGTCATGAACTCGTCCTGCGTCTCGTCACCGATCTGGACGACGGCCACGTCGGTGAAGCCGGCCCTGGTGTACGCCGCCACGGCGTCGACGATGGCCTGCACGTCCGGTCCGCACGGGATCGACTCGGCGACGTCCTCGGGTCGGACGAACTGGGTCGCGCCGGCGAAGCCCGAGGGGCCGGGCAGCTCGGCGTTCACCTTCCAGCCGCCACCGAACCAGCGGAACTGCTGATGCGCCCGCTCCACGGCGCGGTCCTTGTCCGTGTCCCAGCTGATCGGAAGCTGGCCGATCTTGCGGCTCTCGCGGCCACCTCCGGCGGCGTCCCACTTCTCGATCAGATCGGGCTCCGGCTCCACCGCGACGAGATGCTGGGCCAGCGGCGCGAACTTCTCGATCGACTGGTCGCCGGAGACCGCCACGGCGATCGGGACGCGCGTCTCCGGCAGGTCCCACACCTTGGCGGAGTCGACCCGGTAGTGCGACCCGGCATAGCTGACGTACCCGCCGTCGAAGAGCCCCGAGATGATCTCGACGGCCTCGGTGAACATCTCGTGCCGGACGTTGACGGGCGGCCAGCCCTGCCCCACCACATGCTCGTTGAGGTTCTCCCCGGCGCCGAGGCCCAGGATGAAGCGATCCTGGCTGAGCAGCCCGACCGTCGCCGCCTTCTGCGCCACCACCGCCGGGTGGTAGCGCAGCAAGGGGCAGGTCACGTAGGTCATCAGCTCGACACGGTCGGTCACCTGGGTGACCGCCCCCAGCATGCTCCAGGCGTACGCCGCGTGCCCCTGCTCGACCAGCCAGGGCGAGTAGTGGTCGCTCATCACCTCGAAGTCGAAGCCGGCCCGCTCGGCGGCCGCTGCGTAGCGCACGATCTCGCGCGGGCCGGACTGCTCGGTCATCAAGGTGTAGCCATACCTGGAAGGGCCGCCTGCGCCGGACATGTCGCTCCTGATAGTCGTCGGGATAGTCGTCGGATGGTCGTCTGGATGGTCGTCGGGTGACCAGGGCGCGGGTCGTCGATGGGTGATCGGGTGTGGAGGATCCTCGCCCGGACGCGGGGGTACCCGGCTCGGGATCGCCCAAGCGCTCCCGCCGTCCGGACTCGCGCGCTATACGATCCGGACGTGGCTGCCCGTGACCAGCTCCGGAAGAACGGACCACTCGTCGGCTGGTTGGTCGGCCTGGTCGTCCTGGGCGCCGTCGTCTACGCAGGCACCGACGACCCGCGGATCCGGCACACCTCAGCGCTGAACGCCGTGTTCGACGCCCGATGGCTGGTCTCGGGAGCCCGGCTTCTGGCCCTCGTGGCGGTCGTCTACCTCCTGCTGTCCATCGGTGTGCGGGTGCAGAAGGGCCAATGGGTACGC
This sequence comes from Nocardioidaceae bacterium, assembly GCA_025934895.1. Taxonomy (GTDB): domain Bacteria; phylum Actinomycetota; class Actinomycetes; order Propionibacteriales; family Nocardioidaceae; genus Nocardioides_B. The sequence goes on from JAICWH010000043.1 coordinate 12,439, forward strand.
AGCGCCGGCTCGGTCGACACCGACGCGTCACCGGCCCAGGCGCTCGCCGACGACCGGGAGGGCCTCCAGCACCAGCTCGTGGAGGCCAAGGCCACCATCGACGACCTCACCGAACGGCTGGGGCGCTCTCTGGCGGTCCGCGAGGCGTCGCTTGCTACCATGGAGACGTCTCGTGGACGTGGGCAGCAGGCCCCTGACCCGGGAGAGGAAGTCTCAGATGGCGACGACAGGTGACGAGGCCCGCCGGGAGCTCGAGGACGACCGAGCAGCCGTGCGCCGGGCCCGTGAGGAGTCCCGACGGATCGCTGCCGCTCTGCGCGAGTCGCGCCGGGTGACCCGCGATGCGCTTCCGAAGCTGAAGGCCGCCGGGCAGATCCGCTAGCGGGTCCGGGCTCGACCGCGCAGATCGGCCAGCGGTCAGCCACTCGACGCGACCGAGGGCGTCGTACCCGCAGGTCGGTCGGACGACGGCTGCGGGGTGGGGGATGCCCTAGGATCCGGCTATGTCAGACGCCAGCCCCCGCCCTCCCGACCTGGCTCCATCCCGCGAGGCGCCCGACCGCAACCTCGCCCTCGAGCTCGTGCGCGTCACCGAGGCCGCCGCGATGGCCGCCGGCCGCTGGGTCGGACGCGGTGACAAGAACGGCGCCGACGGCGTCGCGGTCAACGCCATGCGCACCCTGATCTCCACCGTCGGCATGAGTGGCGTGGTGGTCATCGGAGAGGGCGAGAAGGACAACGCGCCGATGCTGTTCAACGGGGAGCAGGTCGGCGACGGCACCGGACCCGAGTGCGACGTGGCCGTGGACCCGATCGACGGCACCACGTTGGCGGCGAAGGGGATGGCCAACGCCATCGCCGTGATGGCGGTGGCACCCCGTGGGTCCATGTACGACCCGTCCGCGGTCTTCTACATGGAGAAGCTCGTCACCGGCCCGGAGGCCGCCGACGTGGTGGACATCCGGCTCCCGGTCGCGGAGAACATCCACCGGGTGGCCAAGGCCAAGGGAAGTGCGCACGATGACGTCACCGTCGTGGTGCTCGACCGGCCCCGACACCAGGGTCTCGTCGACGAGATCCGCGCGGCCGGAGCCCGGATCAAGTTCATCACCGACGGTGACGTGGCGGGAGCGATCATGGCGGCCCGGGAGGGCACCGGCATCGACCTGCTGCTAGGGATCGGCGGTACGCCCGAGGGCATCATCACTGCGTGCGCGATGAAGTGCCTGGACGGCGTCATCCAGGGCCGGCTGTCGCCCGTCGACGACGCCGAGCGACAGCGCGCCCTCGACGCCGGGCACGACCTCGACCCGGACCACATCCTGCGCACCGACGACCTGGTGACCGGTGACGACGTGTTCTTCGTGTCCACCGGCATCACCGACGGTGAGCTGATGCAGGGTGTCCGCTACCGCGCGGGTGGGGCGAGCACGCACTCGCTGGTGATGCGCTCACGCAGCGGCACCATCCGCTCCATCATCTCCGAGCACAAGCTGCAGAAGCTCAAGGCCTATGCGGCCGTGGACTTCGGGAACTGACGGTCGTGCCCAGCTCCTTCATCGTGGTGGGTGAGTCGCTCGTGGACATCGTGGTGCCCGCCGACGGCGCCCCGGCGCACAACGCGGTAGGTGGCTCGTGCCTCAACGTGGCGGTCGGCCTGGCCCGCCTCGACGTGGCGACCACCCTGGTGACCCGCGTGGGTGACGACGAGCTCGGCCGGCTGGTCGTGAAGCACACCGAGGCCAGTGACGTGAGGCTGGGACAGGGCTCCGTGGTCCCAGGCGCGGCGACAAGCACGGCAACGGCGTACCTCGACGAGCAGCACGCCGCGACCTACGACTTCGAGCTCGACTGGGACCTGCCCCCTCCCGAGCTGCCGGCGGACGCGCTCGGGGTGCACGTGGGCTCGTTGGGGGCGACCCTCGAGCCGGGCCGGCACGCGGTGACCGACCTGGTGCGCCGTGCGGTGGAGGCGGACGTGTTCGTCAGCTACGACCCCAACATCCGGCCGTTCTTCCTCGTCGACGCCGAGGCCGCCTGGCGCGACGTCCTCGCACTCGGCGCCGGGGCGCGGCTGGTCAAGCTGTCCGACGAAGACCTGAGGCTGCTGCGGCCGGACGAGCCCGAGGACGGCGTGTGCCGTGAGCTGCTCACCGGCCGGCACACCGAGCTCGTCGTGCTGACCCGGGGAGGACAGGGCGCGACGGCCTTCACCGAGGACGCCACCATCGCGGTGCCCGCGCCCCGGACCGACGTCGTGGACACGGTGGGCGCCGGTGACTCGTTCATGGCGGCGATGCTGGCGATGCTGTGCGACTGGGACGTCGTCCTCAGTGGTGAAGGCGCTCTGCGGGCGCTGGACGACGCACGTGTCGAGCTGCTGGTACGCGGCGCCGCGACGGCCGCGGCGCTCACCTGCTCTCGCCGGGGTGCGAACCCGCCGACGCGGCGGGAGCTGCCGCCTGCCTGGCCGGCGGGCTGAGCCAACAAGTTGGGGCGATGAGGGCCGGCGAACCGAGCCCCGTGGCCGCAGCCGGCGAGCCACAGGGGCCGAAGCCATCCGGGACGACGGGTGGTGACCTCGACCGTCCTGGCCCGCGGGTCCGGGCAGCGCACCTGCCCGGGACGCGCCCACACCGGATCGGGGACGCTGGGAGGTTTGCGAGGTTCGCTACCCTCGTCGGTAACGTACCCGGTCGACGCCTTCAGGAGCCCCGAGATGTCCCGCCCCGACGCATCGCCCCCTCCCCCGGCCGGCGCGTCTCCGGAGCACCTGGCAGCGCTTCCCGGTGGTGTCACGCTGTGCTACCAGACGTTCGGCGACGCCACGGGAGAGCCGCTGCTGCTTGTCATGGGCCTGGGCGGCCCGATGATCTGGTGGAACCCGGCATTCTGCTCGATGCTCGCCGACGCCGGGTTCTTCGTGATCCGCTACGACAACCGGGACACCGGTCGCTCGACCCGGATCTCCGCGCCGGTGAGCCGCCGGATGCTGGTGCGCGCCGCTCTAGGACGTGGGGATCGACCGCCGTACACCCTCGACGACATGGCCGGCGACGCCTTCGGGCTCCTCGACCACCTCGGCATCGGCTCCGCCCACATCGTCGGCATCTCGATGGGCGGCATGATCGTGCAGACGATGGCGCTGCTGCGGCCGGACCGGGTGCGGTCGTTGACCTCGATCATGTCCAGCACCGGCCGCCGCACCGTCGGCTGGCAGGACCCGCGCCTGCTGCCCCTGCTGCTGGCCCGCAGGGTGCAGACCCGTGAGGCGTACGTCGACAGCTCGTCGCGGCTGTGGAAGCTGATCGGGTCCCCGGCCTACCCGGAGACGCGCTCGGAGGTGCAGACCCGGGCCACCGAGACCTGGGACCGAGGCGTGAGCGCTGCGGGCACGGCCCGCCAGCTGCTGGCGATCATGGGACAGCCGGACCGGTCCCGGCGGCTGGGCGAGCTGACCATGCCGACGCTCGTCATCCACGGCCTCAGCGACAAGATGGTGCACGCCTCCGGCGGCCGCGCGACCGCCCGCGCCATCCCGGGTGCGGAGCTGATGCTGGTCCCCGGAATGGGCCACGACCTCCCGTCCGACCTGTATGGGACCTTCGTGGAGGCGATCCGGCGGGTGGCGTCGCGGGCCGGTCGGGTCAGCGGCCAGGCGCGCCGCCTCCGCTAGCCGGCGGCACCCTGACCCTTGGGTCCCTCGGTCGAGCCAGGCCGCCCGAGGGGACCCGATTACCAGGGGATGCAGGAGGACTGGCGGTTCCTACGGGCGGTGACCCATGGGAAGCGCCAGAACTCCATGGGAAGGAAGGCCGCGGGTCAGGACCGTGGGCCTCGGGACCGCTCGCTCACAGACGACTGCTCGGAGCCCGGCCCGTCCTGCGGCCGTGCAGCCGTGGTCGACGCGGGACCTGGGGGAACGGTCTTCGTCGGTGCGCGTGGGGCACGCGTGGGGGTGGCCCGGGTCCTCTTCAACGCCGGGGCCTTGGCCGCCGACCCGGATCCCTTGCCGGCTCGTGTCTTGGTCGTCGGAGCCTTGGCCGCCGACCTCGCTGTCTTCGCAGCAGACCCCGAGCCCTCAGCCTGCGCACCGGAGGGCTTCATGCGCCCCGAGCCGGGAGTGGCCGACCTCGGCGCCGCCGGTCTCCCGGCTGCCCGCGGTGGCTGCTCGTCCGTCGAGGCGGCGGCCCTGCGGACCCGCGACCTGCGTGCCCCGGCGGTCCTCGTGGTCGCCCCTGCCTCTGCTCGGGCGGTTGTCGCAGCGCCGGCAGCCGTCCCGGGCGCCGCGGCCGGCACCAGCGCAACCATCTCGGCCATCGCGTCTCGCAGGTAGCCGATCAGGTTCCACACGTCGGGGACCATCTCCCGACAGGCGATCAGCCCGAAGTCCAGGGCGCCGTCATAGGAGAACAGCGTGATGTTCAGGCCGCCGGTCATGTCCGTGACGGCCGAGACGGGGTGCACGCCCTCCACCCGGGAGCCGGCGATGTAGAGGGGCAGCTGAGGCCCAGGGATGTTGCTGACGAACAGGTTGAACGGCACGCCCGGGACGGTGGCGAGCTTGAACAGCGCTCGAGCGGCAAGGCCGGACAGGGCCGTCGGGACCAGCGCCGAGAGGTCCTGCAGCAGCGAGGCGGGGACCGCCTCGAAGGAACGTTTGGCCTCCAGCATCGATTCGCGGGTGAACTCCAGCCGCTCCCGGGGGTCACGCAGATGCGTCGGCAGCTCGGCGAGCATCACCGAGATCTGGTTGCCCGCTGGGCCGGACCGGTCCGCGGTGCGGATCGAGACGGGAACGGCCCCGACCAGCGGGCTGCTCGGCAGGGCGTCGTGGTCGAGCAGCCAGCGCCGCAGTGCCGTGGCCGTCAGCGCCATCACCACGTCGTTGACGGTCATCCCGAAGTGGTTCTTGACGATCTTCACGTCGCTCAGCGGCAGCGACCCGAAGGCGAACCGCCGGTGCGCCGTGATGGTGCCGTTGAGCGGGGTGCGCGGTGCCCTGAGCTCCCGCGTGCGGGGCACCCGCCGGGCGGGTCCCCCGAACGCCATCCCCAGCAGGGCCGCCGACTCCGAGAGAAGCCGGGTTCCGGGGATGTTGGCCGCGCCCGGGAGCCGGTCCACGTAGGGCAAGGAGCGCGGCACGGTGGCGAGCACGTCGAGAGGGTTCAGCGCCAGCTCGCTCACGCCGCGGCTGATCAGGTTGAGCACCGAGGGCATCGGCCGCGGGACGAACGGAGCGTCCTCGGGGGGCACCTCGCGAGGCTCCGCGCTGAGGTCCATGATGGTCTCGAGGATCTCCGCCCCCGAGATCCCGTCGATGGCGGCATGGTGGATCTTGCTGTAGAAGGCACCCCGGCCACCCTCGAGCCCGGTGATCACGTAGGCCTCCCACAGTGGCCTGCTCCGGTCGAGCTGCCGGGCGTGGATGCGGGCCACCTGCTCGCCGAGCTGCTCGCGCGTGCCCGGATCCGGCAGCGCGAGCTCGCGCAGGTGGAACTCGATGTCGAAGTGCGGGTCGTCGACCCAGTAGGGACGGCCGAGCCCCAGCGGCACCTCGACCAGACGCTGCCGAAGCGGCGCCGCGAGGTGCAGCCGGGGCTCGAACACCGCCCGGACGTGCTCGAGGTCCCAGCGACCGCCGAGAGCGGTCGAGGGGTCGAGCAGGACGAGACTGCCGACATGACCCACCGTGGTCGGTGACTCGACGTTGAGGAACTGGGAGTCGAGGGCTGATAGCTGGCGCATGTCGGTGACGGGACCGCCTCCAGGTGGGGTGGCTAGCTGAGCCGGACGCCGGTCTCGGTGTCGAACACGTGCACGTTGGACGGGTCCGTGGTGACGTAGATGGTGTCACCCTTGTGGTGCGTACGACGCCCGTCGATGCGGATGGTCACCTGGTCCGGTGTGCCCTCGGCACCGCTGGAGCCGTAGACGAAGCCGTCGGCGCCGAGTTCCTCGACGACGTTCACCTTGATCGGGATGCCCTCGCCCTCGCCGACGATCCGCCACGCCTCGGGACGGACCCCGACCGTGATGTCGCCCTTGGCCTTGCTGGCCGCGGACCGGTCAACCGGCACCTCGACGTCGCCGATCTTGGCGTGCCCGTCCACGTTGTGCGCGGCGAGCAGGTTCATCGCTGGCGAGCCGATGAAACCCGCGACGAACAGGTTGGCCGGCTTGTCGTAGAGGTTCAAGGGAGTGTCCGCCTGCTGGAGCACGCCGTCCTTGAGCACGGCGACCCGGTCACCCATGGTCATCGCCTCGACCTGGTCGTGGGTGACGTAGACCGTGGTGACCCCGAGGCGCTGTTGCAGCGCGGCGATCTGGGTGCGGGTGGACACGCGCAGCTTGGCGTCGAGGTTCGACAGCGGCTCATCCATGCAGAACACCTGCGGCTGACGGACGATGGCGCGGCCCATCGCCACGCGCTGACGCTGGCCACCGGAGAGGGCCTTCGGCTTGCGCTCGAGGTACTGCTCCAGGTCGAGGAGCTTGGCAGCCTCCTTGACCCGCTCCATCCGCTGCTCCTTCGGCACCTTCGCCATCTTCAGCGAGAACGCCATGTTGTCACCGACCGTCATGTGCGGGTACAGCGCGTAGTTCTGGAACACCATCGCGATGTCCCGCTCCTTGGGCGGCAGGTTCGTGACGTCGCGGTCTCCGATGCGGATGCTTCCCGACGTCACCTCCTCCAGACCCGCCAGCATCCGCAGGCTGGTGGACTTGCCGCATCCCGAGGGGCCGACGAGGACGAGGAACTCGCCGTCGGCGATCTCGAGGTTGAAGTCGTCCACGGCGGGCCGCTCGGCCCCCGGGTACAACCTCTCCGCATGGTCATAGGTGACTGTTGCCATCGTTCATCGATCCCTTCACCGGCAGGAACGTGCCGGACGATCCGTTGTAAAGGTGTGGTCGCGCTCACACTAGCGGGTCCGGTGCGCGATCAGTACACGTCGCCATCTGACGACCTGCCGCAGGGGTTCAGTCCTCCACGACGAGTACGGCGTCCGCCTGCACGTCGACCTGCACCGGCTGGTCCTGGGCCAGGTGCATCGCGGCGGAGCTGGGCACCTGGGCGAGGATGATCTGGCCGTCCTCGAGCCGGCACTGCACCCGGGAGAACGGGCCGAGGAACGCCACCGCGACGACCCGTGCGTTGGCCTCGCCCGACGGGGTGATCGACACGGCCTCGGGGCGCACGAGCGCCATCCCGGTGCCATGGTCCAGCGACCCCTCGAGGAGCGGGATCCTGCCGCCCAGGACCGTCGCACCGGCCCCGTCCACCTCGGCCCGGAGCCGGTTGCTCAGCCCGACGAACTCGGCGACGAACCGGGTGGCCGGACGCGCGTAGAGCTCGGTGGGTGGCGCGACCTGGTCGAGGCGGCCGTTGTTCATGACGCCGACCCGGTCGGCCACCGCTAGTGCCTCCTCCTGGTCGTGGGTCACGAACAAGGTGGTGGTGCCGACCTCGAGCTGCACGCGGCGGATCTCGTCACGCAGCTGCACGCGGACCTTGGCGTCGAGCGCGGAGAGCGGCTCGTCGAGCAGCAGCACGGCCGGCTCGATGGCGAGCGCCCGAGCCAGCGCCACCCGCTGCTGCTGCCCGCCGGACAGCTGGCTCGCATAGCGGTTGCCGTGCTCGGAGAGCCCCACCAGCTCGAGCATCTCACCGGCCCGCGCCGCCCGCTTGCGCCGGTCGTCGCCGCGCAGCTTCAGCCCGAACGCCACGTTCTCGGCGACCGTGAGGTGCGGGAACAGGCTGTAGGCCTGGAACACCATGCCCATGCCGCGCTTGTTGGCCGGCACGTGCGTGATGTCCTTGCCGTTGACCAGCACCGAGCCGGAGTCGGCGACGTCGAGGCCGGCGAGGATCCGCAGGGCCGTGGTCTTGCCGCACCCGGACGGCCCCAGCAGGACGACCATCTCCCCCGGCGCGAGATCGAGGTCGAGCCCGTCCAGGGCGCGGACCTCCCCGTAGTGCCGGTGCAGGCCGCGGAAGGCGACCGCGCCCTCGGTCGTCGTACGCACAACGGTGGACACGACTCAGGCTCCTTCCGCGTCCCGGCGCGAACGCCCCACGAACGACAGCAGCATCAGCAGGACGAAGGCGAAGACCAGCGCCGCCAGCGACGCGGCGACCGAGGTGTTGGCGTCGCTCTTGCCGAGAAGGTTGATGACGACCTGCATGTTGTTGTAGTTCAGCAGCGAGGCGACGGTGAACTCACCCAGCACCAGGGCCACGGAGATGAAGGCCGCCGACAGCACCCCCGTCCAGATGTTGGGGACGATGATCCGGCCGATCACGGTGAACCATCCTGCGCCGAGCGAGCGGGCGGCCTCGGAGAGCGTCGCGGCGTCGATCGAGGACAGCGCCGAGTCCAGCGACCGGTAGGCGTAGGGCAGCACGAGGACGACGTAGACGAACGTCAGGTTGAGCGCGCTGTCACCCAGGAGGTAGGTGACCCACTGGTAGACGTTGGTGATGCCGACGACGATCACCAGGGCCGGGATCGTCAACGGCAGCAGGCACAGGGACTCCAGCAGTCGCCCCGCCCAGGGCACCCGCAGCCGCACCCAGATCATCGTCGGCACCAGCAGCACGAGCGACAGCACGACGGTGAAGACGGCCAGCAGCAGCGAGGTCACGATCGCCGACCTGAGCTCGGGGTCCTGGACCAGGTTGGCCCAGGCGTCCCACGACCGGCCGCCGCCGGCGCCCCGGGTGCTGAAGTCGAGCATCGCCAGCAGCGGGCCGAAGAAGAAGACCGCGAACGCGGCGAGCAGCATCACACGCAGCACCCGGAAGCGCACGGAGGTCGTCACTGCAGCCACCGTGCGGTACGGCGCAGGAGCAGCCCGTAGAGCGCCATCACGATCGCGACCACGACGATCATCTCGAACGCCAACGCGTAGGCGAGGTGCTGGTGGCCGAGCAGCACCTCGCTGCTGAGGCCGGCCCTGATCAGCAGCGGCACGATGGGGTTGCCCTGGCTGACCAGTGCCGCCGCGGTGGCATAGGCCGCGAACGCGTTGGCGAACAGCAGCAGGGTGGCACCCAGGAACGCCGGGCGGAGCAGGGGGAACGCGACCTTCGTCCAGTACTGCCACCCCGACGCGCCCAGGGTCACCGACGCCTCCCGCCACTGCGGCCGGATGCCGTCGAGGGCGGGGAGGAAGACGATCACCATCAGCGGAATCTGGAAGTAGGCGTAGACGAGGATCAGGCCGGGTAGGGCGAACAGCCACCCGGAGCCGTAGACGTCGATGTGCAGGTGGTCGCGCAGCCAGACGGTGAGCGTGCCGGAGAAGCCGATGGTCGCGATGAACGCGAAGGCCAGCATCACCCCGCCACACTGCGCGAGCACGCCCGACACCGAGGTGACGAAGCGCCGCAGCAGCGAGCGGGCCGAACCCATCACGATGAGGTAGGCGAGCAGGCTGCCGAGCACCGCGCCGATCACAGCGCTGACCGCCGACAGGACGACGCTCGTGCGCAGGGTCTGGAGCGCCACCGGGTCGCCGAGCGCCGAGACGTTGGACAGGGTCGGGCGCCCTCCCTCGGCGAAGGCGCCGACGACCACGGTCACCGTCGGGACGAGGAGGAAGACCGTGAGGTAGGCAAGGAACGGGAGCAGGGCGAGGGCCGGCGTGAGCCGGGCCGCCCTGCTCACGCCGCACCCTCTGCCGTGCGTGCGGTCACTTGACCGCCGCGGACCAGTTCTTCGCGAGGTAGGCGCCCGCCTTGGCGGTCTGCGCGGTCGTCGGGATGATCGGCGTCCCGGTGACCTTGGGCAGCGCGGCGTACTTCGCCTTGTCGATCGTGCCGGCCTTCAGCATCGCGTCGGCACGCACGGGACGAGCGCCACCCGCCAGCCACAGGTTCTGGCCCTGGTCGGAGAACACGAACTCCTCCCAGAGACGGGCGGCCGCGGGGTGCGGCGCGTCGGCGTTGACCGCCTGGTAGTAGAAGCCGCCGACCGCGATGTGGGGCAGCACCTCCACCTTCCAGGTCGGCGGGTCCGCCACGGCGGCGTTCGTGTAGTCCCAGTCGATGACGACCGGCGTCTGGCCGCTCTTGATGGTGGCCGGCGTCGGGTCCAGCGGGACCAGGTTGCCGGCCTTCTTCAGCTGCGAGAAGAACGTGACCCCCGGTGCGATGTTGTCCGCCGAGCCACCCTTGGCCACTGCTGCCATCAGCACCCCGCTGAACCCCGCACCCGAGGTCGTCGGGTCGCCGTTGAGGGCGACCTTTCCCTTGTACTTCGGGCCCAGCAGGTCGTCGATGGACTTCGGCGCCGGCACCTTGGACGAGTCGTAGCCGATCGACATGTAGCCGCCGTAGTCGTTGACCCAGGTGCCGTCCGGGTCCTTGAACGCCGAGCCGATGTCGTTCCAGGTGGACACCTTGTACTTGGCGAACATGCTCGTGTTGGCGAGCGCCACGGCCTGCCCGAGGTCGAAGACGTCGGGTGCGCGACTCGTGCCCTTGGTCCGCTTGGCGGCGTCGATCTCGTCCTGGCTGGTGGCGTCCGGCTGCTCGGAGTTGACCTTGATGCCGTACTTGGCGCTGAACGCCTTGATGATGGCACCGTAGTTGGCCCAGTCCGGGGGCAGCGCGATGGTGTTCAGCGTGCCTTCCTTCTTGGCCGCCTTGACGAGGGCGGACATGCCGCCGGCGGCGCTGGCCGACGTGGCCTTGGCCGCCGAGCCGCCTGAGCCGCTTGAGCTGCTCGACTTGCTGGGCGGGGCACACGCGGCGAGCGCGAAGACGCTCACGGCTGCGACGAGAGAGACACTCACGGTTCTGACGGTCACGACGGCACCTCCACGAAGAACACCGGGACGAACAGCACCGACCTGCGACCAGGACGGTGGCCGTGGCTCCGCACACTGCAGTGCCCAGGGGGAAACCTAGCCCAACCCGAGGTCGCATCGCGGAGGCGACACGGGAAATCCCGGTGCCCTGGAGGCGAGGAACAGGCTCAGGACCCCGACCAGCCCAGCCGGTCGCGGAGGGACTCACCCCGAGGTCCCTTCCGCTGCACGTGCACGCTTCCCATCAGCGCCATCCCCCGCAGGCGAACGACGGGACCACCCCGCTCGACGTCGAGCGCGACCCTGGGCCGCTGCTCGCTGAACTCGCCCATCACGCCCACCCCCTCGACGACCACCGTGGTGCCGGCGTTCACGATCACCTTGACCTCGCCCATCACCGCGTTGGCGATGACCGTCACCTCGCGGCTCTCGAAGTGGGCCTCCCGCATGTCCAGCACGACGCTGCCCATCAGTGCGAACGCCGTCTGCTGCTCGGCGACGAGCCAGGTCCCGAGCCGCTTGCTCTCCGACATCACCGCCCACGACGTCGAGTAGCGAGGCACCGGTCCGACCACCGGCGGCACCGGCCGTGGCGGGACCGGCATCGGGTGGCCCTCGCTGCCGGCGACCGGCAGGTCGACGGTGATAGGCACCAGCTCTCCGTAGGTCTTGGCCCGATAGGTGGCCTCCAGCCGTTCGTCGAGCTCCTCCAGGTCGATCCGCCCCTCGCCCGCGGCCTGCCGCAGCACCTCGGCGACCTTGTGCCGGTCCTCGTCGGAGATCCTCAGCCCACTGGCGTCGGGCCGGCGGACCGGCCTCGGGTCCCCGCCGCGGTCCGCTGGCTGTCCCACCATGAGGACAAGCCTAGTGCGGCTGACGCCTGAGGTGCCGGTGGCCCGGGGCCTACGCTGCAGCCATGCGCGCCGGCTCCTTCCGCGTCCTGCACCGATGACGACGCGGTACGTCGAGATCGCCCGCGCGTCCTCGCAGCGGGGCGAGGTCGTGCTTCGCGCGCGGCACGAGGGCAGTGGCGCAGCAGCCGTCATCGAGCTGCGCGTCAACGGGGTGTTCGTGATGGACAGTCGGGAGACCGGCACCGAGCAGCAGCTCGCCTCCGTCGCCCTCGCCGAGGTCGCGGCGCCGCGTTCGGTCCTCGTCGGCGGTCTCGGTCTCGGCTTCACGGCCCAGGCGGTGCTCGCCGACCGGCGCGTGGAGCGCGTCGAGGTGGTCGAGGTCGAGGAGTCCCTGGTGAGGTGGATGCGCGACGGCACGGTGCCGCACGGGCCTTCCTTCCTCGCCGACGAGCGGCTCAGCGTGGTCATCGCGGACATCCGCCAGGCAGTGGCCGAGGCGGCGCGTGCGTCGTACGACCTGGTGCTGCTCGACGTGGACAACGGACCGGGACACCTGGTCCACGAGGACAACGCCGCGGTCTACAGCCCGGCCTTCCTGGGTGCGGTCGCGGACGTGCTGCGGCCGGGTGGGGTGCTTGCCTTGTGGTCCGCTGCCGAGTCGGGCGAGCTCGCCGACGACCTCGCAGCGGTGTTCGGGGCTGTGATGCCGATCCCGATGGAGGTGCGGCTGCAGGGTCGAGCGGAGGTCTACTGGGTGTACCTCGCCCGCCTCCGGTGAGGACCGGTCCCGGTCCGGTGGGTAGCCTCGGAGGCATGGACGGTCATCGCATCGAGCACGACAGCATGGGTGAGATCCAGGTCCCCGAGGACGCCCTGTGGCGGGCCCAGACCCAGCGGGCGGTCGAGAACTTCCCGATCAGCGGTAGCCCTCTGGAGGGTGAGCACATCAGGGCGATGGCCGCGGTGAAGGCCGCGGCCGCCAAGGTCAACGCCGAGCTGGGAGTGATCAGCTCGCGGCAGGCCGACGCGATCCGGGCGGCCGCCGCCGAGATCGTCGAGGGTCGCCACCTCGACCAGTTCCCCATCGACGTCTTCCAGACCGGCTCCGGGACCTCCTCGAACATGAACATGAACGAGGTGCTCGCCTCGCTGGTGCAGCGGGCCGGAGTCGACGTCCACCCCAACGACCATGTGAACGCCAGCCAGTCCAGCAACGACACGTTCCCCACCTCGATCCACGTGGCCGCCGCGACCGCCACCGTCCAGCAGCTGGTCCCTGCCCTGGACCACCTGGCCTCGTCGCTGGAGGCCAAGGCGGAGGAGTTCGCCGGGGCCGTGAAGTCGGGACGCACCCACCTCATGGACGCCACCCCGGTGATGCTCGGCCAGGAGCTCGGCGGCTACGCCGCGGCGATGCGCTACGGGATCGAGCGGCTGGAGACGGTGCTCCCGCGGGTCACCGAGCTGCCGCTGGGAGGCACGGCGGTCGGCACCGGGATCAACACCCCCGCGGGTTTCGCGGAGAAGGTGATCGCGGAGCTCGCCGAGGCGACGGGGGTGCCGTTCACCGAGGCCCGCAACCACTTCGAGGCCCAGGGCGCGCGGGACTCGCTGGTCGAGCTGTCCGGGCAGCTGAAAACAATCGCGGTCGGTCTGACCAAGCTCTGCAACGACCTGCGGTGGATGTCCTCGGGGCCGCGCACCGGCCTCGCCGAGATCAACCTGCCCGACCTCCAGCCGGGCTCCAGCATCATGCCTGGCAAGGTGAACCCGGTGCTGCCCGAGGCCACCTTGATGGTCTGCGCGCAGGTGATCGGCAACGACACCGCCGTGACCGTGTCGGGAGCGTCGGGCAACTTCGAGCTCAACGTGATGATGCCGGTGCTGGCCCGCAACCTGCTCGAGTCGATCCGGCTGCTGTCCACCAGCAGCCGGCTGCTCGCCGACCGGTGCGTCGACGGGATCACTGCGAACCTCGAGCGGATGCGCACCTACGCCGAGTCCTCGCCGTCCGTGGTCACCCCGCTCAACCGCTACATCGGCTACGAGAACGCCGCCAAGGTGGCCAAGAAGGCGCTGGCCGAGCAGCGGACCATCAAGGACGTGGTGCTCGAGATGGGCTTCGTCGACCAGGGTGACCTGACGGCCGAAGAGCTCGACGCCGCCCTCGACGTCGCGAGCATGACCCACCCTTAAGGGCCGCCGACCCCGCCACACGCGCCGGGTCGGCGCGTTCCGGTCGCCACACGCGCCGGGTCGGCGCGTTCCGGTCGCCACACACGCCGGGTCGGCGAGCTCAGGGGGCGGTGCACCGTCCGGCGGGAAGCGAGCGCGAGGCGAATGCCCGCGACCCGTCGCGCAGGATGCCCCCGAGGTAGCCGAGGTCGCGCTCCAGCAGAGCCAGGCAGTCCGCGCGGGTCGCCTGCAGCCCGCCGTGGAACACCAGCACGCGGACGGCTCGGCAGCGGTCCCGTGCCCGTCGGACACCGGGGACCGTGGGGGCGACCGAGACACTGACCAGGTGGTCGAGCCGTCGCCGCAGGAACGCCGGGACGCGGGAGTCGAGCGCCGGACGGACGTAGTTGGCGATCCCGTCGACCCTCGCCGAGGCGAACCGCACCGACGAGCTCGCGTCGCGCACGCAGCCGTCGAGTCGCTCGCTCTCCCGCCGCCGCTCCTGGTGGTCCGCGACGACGGCGACCAGCACCAAGCCGGCCACCGCCAGCACCAGCGCCGTCCGGCTGCGTCTCGAGCGCGGCGCGCGGGGCGCCCGGCCCTGCTCGATCGTCTCTGCCTGACCGGGCACGGGCGCCCCCCGGGTGCTCACGGGATGCGGTGCGGCGGACGAGCCCCGAAGTCGACCACGAGGCAGCCGTCGAGGACCTCGAGCGGGTGGGGGTCGCTGAGGCCGCCGACGAACTGTCCGTGGTCGTCGAGGCGGTCCCAGCCCAGGAACCACCAGCGACCGGCGTGCTCGATCGCCCGTCCGGCGTACATGGACGGCCCGTTGTCGCCGGACAGGAACGCTTCTGTCTCGAGCTCGAACGGGCCGGCGAGCGAGTCGGAGTAGAGCACGTGGGTGCCGTACTCGGGTGCGGCGCCCCGGGCCAGCCGCGCAGCGCTGTGGTCGGTGTCGTTGGCGCAGAACAGCAGTGCGTGCCGGCGGCCGCTCGGCACCACCTGCGGCACCTCCATCTGCCGGAACTCCCACGGCTCCGCGACCGGAGGCCCGACGGTCCAGGCGCGCAGGTCGCTCGAGGTGAGCTGGCCGATGACGCCCCGCCCGTCGGCGGGCCCGGCATGCGCTCGGGCCGCAGCGGTCGCGCACACGTACATCCGCCACACGTGCGCCTCGGGGTCCCACAGCACCCAGGGGTCGCGCCAGTCCTGGGGCTCGTACCACCGCGGCTCAGCCTCGAGCCGCAGCTCACCTCGCCGCCAGGTGTGCAGGTCGTCGGAGAACGCCTCGACGACCCGCTGCACCGCGCCGTCGTCGTGGGTCGAGAGGCCGGTGTAGAACATCCGCCATCCCCCGGCGGGGTCGCGGACCACAGAGCCGGTCCAC
>JAICWH010000198.1 GCA_025934895.1 Nocardioidaceae bacterium
CCTGACCAGGGCTCCTGCGTGGCATGACTCCGCACGTGGCCACCTGGGTCCAGGTCACGGTCTCGCGGCAGCGGCAGGTCGACCGACGGCAACGCCGGCTCCGGGCCGTCCGGCTGATGGAAGCCACCGCGGACTCGCCGGCAGCACCGCCCCTCGTGAGGCCGGGCCGGGTGTCCGGGAGCGGCGCCCGGGAGCTCTGACGGGACGGGCCCGGGCCCGCGGCCGGCCGCGCGCACCAGCCGGTACCGGGCCGCAGGCACCGGGTCGCCGTTGAGGCGGGCGGTCACGCCGGGTCAGCGAGCCCGCTGCACCCGGCCCTCGTCCCAGACCGGGCCGCCGGACTCGAAGACGGTGCCGTCCGCGCCGTAGACCAGGAACCGGTCGAACCCGCGCGCGAACCACCGGTCGTGCGTGACCGCCAGGACCGTGCCCTCGAACGCGTCGAGCCCCTCCTCGAGCGCTTCCGCGGACTCGACGTCGAGGTTGTCGGTGGGCTCGTCGAGGAGCAGGAGGGTGGCGCCGGACAGCTCCAGCAGCAGGATCTGGAACCGCGCCTGCTGGCCGCCCGAGAGGGACTCGAACCGCTGCTCCGCCGCGTAGGCCAGCTCGTAGCGGTCCAGCGCCCGGGCGGCCGGCTCGCGGGGCATCCCGTCGCGATGGGCGTCCCCGCGGTGCAGGATCTCCAGCAGGGTGCGGCCCATCAGCTCTGGATGCTCGTGGGTCTGCACGAACCAGCCGGGCCGCACCCGTGCGCCGAGCCGGGCCCGGCCGGTGTGCTCGACCGGTGTGACCGGGACCTCGCCGACCGGCCGGTGCTCGACGTCCGGGTCGCTCCCGCCCGCGGCGAGCAGCCGCAGGAAGTGTGACTTGCCCGACCCGTTGGACCCGAGGACGGCCACCCGCTCGCCGTACCAGACCTCGAGGTCGAAGGGCCGCATCAGGCCGGTGAGCTCGAGCTGCTCGCAGACCACTGCCCGCTTGCCGGTGCGGCCGCCCTTCAGGCGCATCCTCACTTGCTGCTCACGCGGGATCGCCTGTGGAGGGCCGGCGTCGGTGAACCTCCGCAGCCGGGTCTGGGCGGCCTGGTACTGCGCGGCCATCGCGGAGTTGTACTCCGCCTTGATGCGGTACCGCAGCACCAGCGCCTTGAGCTTCGCGTGCTCCTCGTCCCAGCGCCGGCGCATCTCCTCGAACCGCAGGAACCGGTCCCGCCGCGCCTGGTGGTAGGAGGAGAAGCCAGCGGGATGCGTCCACACCGTGTTGCCCGCGGCCCCGAGCTCCACCGTGACGACGCGGGTGGCGGTGTTGTCCAGCAGCGCCCGGTCGTGGCTGATGTAGAGGATCGTCTTGGGCGAGTCGTTGATCCGCTGCTCCAGCCAGGTCTTTCCTGGTACGTCGAGGAAGTTGTCGGGCTCGTCGAGCAGGAGCACGTCGTCCGGGCCGCGGAGCAGGAACTCGAGAACCAGTCGCTTCTGCTCGCCTCCCGACAAGGTGGTCAGCTCACGGTGCTGGGCCCTCTCGAACGGCACGCCGAGCGCGGCGACCGTGCACACGTCCCAGAGCACCTCGATCTCGTAGCCGCCGGCGTCGGCCCACTCCGCGAGCGCCTCGGCGTAGCGCATCTGGGTCCGCTCGTCGTCGACATCCATCATCACCAGCTCGGCCGCGTCGACAGCGGCCGCGGCGGCGCGGACCCGGGGTGGAGACACGGAGAGCAGCAGGTCACGCACGGTGGCGCTCTCGACGTTCGGGGCGATGTTCTGGCCGACCATCTGGCGCATCACGCCCAACCCGCCGCTGCGGGTGACAGCGCCGGCATGCGGCGCCAGGTCGCCGGTGACGATCCGCAGGAGCGTCGTCTTGCCGGCGCCGTTGGCGCCGACGAGCGCGACCTTCGCGCCGTCGCCCACCCGGAACGACACGTCGTCCAGCAGGACCCGTCCGTCCGGGAGCTCGAAGCGGACTCCTGCGACCTCGACATGTCCCACGCGGCACAGTGTCGCGCACGCTGAGGCCCCGACGCGAGCCGTTTCGGGTGGTCAGCGGTTCCTGATGCGGTTCCGCCGCCGGCCGCCCTCCCCGACGACCATCCGGCTGCGGAAGACGGCGTAGTAGATCCCCAGCAGGATGGCCCCGATGACCGCGACCGGGATCAGGGCGCCATGCACCCACAGGGCGCAGATCACCACGACGAGGCCGTAGACCATCGGGAACGCGGTGTCCAGCTGCCTGCGGTCCATCTGCCTGCCTCTCCACGGCGAGACGCACCATGGTCTCGCCGCACTTCCAGGGTAGGACCTTTCCGGCCGAACAGGCGCGTCCGACATCGCCGCTGACCGCCGCCGGTCAGCGTCACTCAGTCCGCGCTCGAACCCGCCCACAGGTTGATGCCGGCGTCGGTCGCGTCCTGGTCGATGGCCGCGATCTCCTCGGCGCTGATCGCCGGACCCTCGAGCGCGTCGAGGTTGGCGTCCAGCTGCTGGACCGACGAGGCGCCGATCACTAGCGAGGTCATCCGCGGGTCGCGCAGGGCCCATTGCAGAGCGAGCTGCGCGAGCTTCTGTCCTCGTGCCTGCGCGATCTCGTTCAGCCGCCGGACGTGCCCCAGCGTCGCGTCGCTGAGGTGCTCACTCGGGATCGTGCTGTCACCGCGGGCCGCCCGCGAGTCCGGCGGCACACCGTCGAGGTAGCGGTCGGTGAGCAGGCCCTGGGCCAGCGGTGAGAACGCGATGCAGCCCATGCCTTGGTGCTGGAGCTCGTCGAGCAGGTCGGTCTCGATCCACCGGTTCAGCATGGAGTACGACGGCTGGTGGATCAGCAACGGCGTGCCCAGCTCCCTGGCGATCGTGGCGGCCTCGCGGGTCCGCTTGGCGGAGTAGGAGGAGATGCCGACGTACAGCGCCTTGCCGGCCCGCACCGCCCGATCCAGCGCCATCATGGTCTCCTCGAGAGGGGTCTCGGGGTCGAAACGGTGGCTGTAGAAGATGTCGACGTAGTCCAGGCCCATCCGGGACAGCGACTGGTCGAGGGACGACAAGACGTACTTGCGCGACCCGCCACCCTGGCCGTAGGGCCCGGGCCACATGTCGTAGCCCGCCTTCGTCGAGATCACCAGCTCGTCCCGCAGCCCGGCGAAGTCCGTGCGCAGGTACCGCCCGAGGTTCTCCTCGGCTCGTCCGTAGGGCGGTCCGTAGTTGTTGGCGAGGTCGAAGTGGGTCACGCCGCGGTCGAAGGCCCGCCGGAGGATCGCCCGCTGGGTCTCCTCCGGGCGGTCGGTGCCGAAGTTCTGCCACAGCCCGAGCGACAGCGCGGGCAGCTTGAGGCCGCTCCGGCCGCAGAAGCGGTAGTGCATCGACTCGTATCGGTCCTCGGCAGGCTGGTAGTCGCTCATGGGTCCATCGAACCATCCGGCCGGTTCGCGTCAGACCGACGGTCGGCGCGGCGCCGGTGTCGACTGACGGTAGGGCGACCCGTGGGACAGGCACTCGAGGACTATCGGGGGCCCGGCCACGCCCGGAGATGGAAGAAGGTCGCCTCGAGTGCCTGTCCGAGCGGCTATCCGGCACGGGCCTCCAGCACCCGGAAGCCCTTGGCGCTCGCCCGCCGCTCGGTCGGATACCCCTGCTCCCCCAGCCAGCGCTGCAGGGAGTCGGCGCCCAGGTTCCTCCCGACCACCAGGACCGCCCGCCCCTCCGGTGCCAGGCGCGGCAGCCAGCGCATCAGCAGCTCGTGTAGGGCCGGCTTGCCGATCCGGATCGGCGGGTTCGACCACAGCTCGTCGTAGCACTCGTCGGGCGGCACACCGTCCGGGCCGCTCGCGGTGAACCGGTCGGCGACGTCGAGCGACCGGGCGTTCTCGCCGGCCAGCAGAACCGCCCGCTCGTTGACGTCCACGGCGCGGACCACGGCGTCGGGGACGGCCACCGCGATCGCCAGCCCGATCACCCCGTAGCCGCAGCCCAGGTCGAGGTAGCGGCGTGCGGTCGGCGGCTCGGTCTCCCGGAACAGCACCCCGGTCCCGACATCGACGCGGCCCTGCGCGAAGACCCCCGACCCGGTGACCAGCGACAGCTCGTGTCCCCAGACCTGGGCACGGACCGGCGACCGCCGGAACGCGACCGCAGGGTCTGCCGTGAAGTAGTGCTCACCCATCGCTGCATCGGACCCGCCGCGTCGTCCGGGCTCGCGACGCCAGCTCGGCGTCCGGCGGGTAGCAGACCTCCTCGAGCGTCAGCCCGTGCGGCCGTACGACGGTCACGCCGGTGTGACGCACGCGGCCGCGGAGCACCTCGCCGGGCCACCCGGTCGGCCGTCGCCCGTCCCCCACGAGGACCAGGCAACCGACCAGGGCGCGCACCATGTGGTGGCAGAAGGCGTCGGCCCGCACCGTGGCCACGGCCAGGCCCGCGGCGTCCCGGGTCCAGGTCAGCTCGCGCAGGGCCCGCACCGTCGTGGCACCCTGCCGCTTCCGGCAGAAGGCCGCGAAGTCGTGCTCGCCGAGCAACCCGGAGCTCGCCTGGTTCATCGTGTCGAGGTCCAGGGGACGCGGGAAGGCGAGCACCGTCCGTCGTACCAACGGGTCGGCGAGCTCGGGGGCGTCGGCGATCCGGTAGGCGTAGCGCCGCCACAGCGCCGAGAACCGCGCGTCGAAGTCCTCGGACACCTCGCGTGCGGCCCGCACCCGCACGTCGTCCGCGAGCACCCCGTTGAGCCGGCGCAGGAGCGCCGTCGCGGGCGGCGCAGTGCTCCGGCCGGCCGAGGAGGCCAGCGCCTCGGTCGGGACGTCGAGATGCACCACCTGACCGCGGGCATGCACCCCGGTGTCGGTGCGGCCGGCACAGGTCACCGGTGCTGAGGCGACCGGCAGGACCTGGACCAGCGCCGACTCCAGCGCCCCCTGCACGGTGCGCAGCCCCGGCTGGCTCGCCCAGCCGTGGAAGTCGCTGCCGTCGTAGGCAACGTCGAGTCGCAGTCGCACGGGGCCATCCTCCCAGGACCCCGGCGCGGCCGGTCGGGACCCGGAGCTGCACCGGGCGTCGGACCCAGGGTGAGCCCCATCGCCATCAGCATCGACCAGACCTCCGCCGTCCGCCGTTCGAGCAACTGCGCAGCCAGGTCGCTGCCCAGGTGGCGTCCGGCGAGCTCTCCGCCGGCACCAGGCTGCCGACCGTGCGGCGGCTGGCAGCAGACCTGGGTCTGGCCGTCAACACTGTGGCGCGTGCCTACCGGGAGCTGGAGGCGCTC